>DJOB01000005.1:75684-180619 GCA_002437105.1 Caryophanales bacterium UBA6449 | reverse complement strand
CCGAGTTTTCAAGGATCGATTTTCGCCCTTCACCTTTCGGTGAAAGCAGCGTAGATTTTCTCGCTTTTGTCTGTAGGTGTCAAGGGGTATCTGAGGAATTTTTCAGAACTTTTTTCTGCTCCGCAGATCTATGAACACGCGACTCGATATCGCCAACAAAAGTTCGAGTAAAGTTTACAACATAGTTGGAAAGTCCTGCAAGGGTTTCTTTAACATTTCTTAAGAATCTTTTCCGCTTCCCAAATCTCTCGCGCCGTCGCTCCAATCGATCGGACGGTATCCCATTCCTTCCAGCGCTTCATTCGCCTTCTTGAATATCCCAGAGCCCAGAAAGCCACGGTGGGCGGAAAGAGGAGAAGGATGAGAAGTCTCCAAGACGGTATTTCTCCCTCTATCCACGAAGCGAGAAAACTGCTGAGCCTTCCCTCCCAGCATGAGAAAGACCACCTTCCCGCGCCGGGAGAGCAGGCGAACCACCACCGTCGAAAATTCCTTGAACTCCGCTTTTTCGCCAAAAAAGAGCGGTCGGGAGTCGAGCGAGATCAGCGAGGTATTCAAAAGCAGCACCCCCTGATCAGCTAGGAAGGTCAAATCGTTTCCACTCGACGGCCGAACGCCATATTCCGAAGCGATCTCCGCCTTGATATTCCGCAGCGACATCGGTGTGACGGAGCACCTCGTCGAGAAAGCGAGTCCATCCGCGACCCCGTGTCCAGGGTAGGGATCCTGGCCGAGTATCACGACCCGCACTTCCGCGACGGGAACGAGCGCAAACGCCCGAAAGACATCGCGAGGAGCGGGATTGACCCGGTCCGGATATTCGGCGTAGGCCTGATCGAGGCAAGCATATAAAGAGCCGAGCTTCAAACTCGGCTCATCGCCAGCGAGGGCGGACACCCAATCAGAAGGTAGAGCGAAACTCAAGCCAGATACTCCGCACGGAGATAATCCTGCTTGCCGGTAGAGAGATCGTAGCCGTGCTCTTCAGCCGCTTTCAGGTCGGCCGCCGCCTTTTCCACCTCACCGCGCTGAGATTCGAGCTGAGAGAGGTGATAGAAGGCGATCCCCAAACCCCGATCAGCCGCAAAGCGATAGTACTTCTCGGCTTCGGAAAGATCCGCCTTGACACCGATGCCTTTGCAGTAGATATCTCCGAGCGTATTCAGGGCATCCTTCAGACCTCGAGCCGCCGCATTCTTCACGTGCTGAACACCTTTTTCCACATCGCGGTAGAGATCGTCCTGAAGCATCATGACGCCCAGGCGATACTCGCCGTTGACCGATCCTAAGAAGGTCGCGCGCTTGAAGTAATCAAAGGCCATGGGAAGGCTCTTCTCGACGAAGAAGCCCTCCTGATAGCAGATGCCTAGAAGGACGGTAGAGCGCACGTGTCCCTCAGCGCTGAGCCGGTCTAGAGTTCCGACCGCGCTGGTCCTCTCCTCCGCGGTCCGATCTGGTTCAGTCAGCGCCCGCATCGCGCTGATGAAGACGGCATCGTCCCCCACGACGTCGATCACTTTATCCTTGTCTTCCATACCTCAACCTCCCCGCGCTGAAGCCAACAATCCTCTATATTGTAAACTCTTCCACGCTCCAGTTGTAGGTACCATCACCAAACAAAGGAAAATCCGCCCGGTAGAGTGACCTTGGCCTGCCGGCTGCCTCCGGATTGGAACAGCTTGTAGCAGATCACGGTCATCACGGCGATCGACATGATAGCCATCACCCCCGTCAGGGTTATCGCCTCTCCCCCCTTAACCGCCCGTTTCTCTTCAGGTGTCATCGGTTTTGCCACAATAAAAGCCTCCTCATGGGAAATATCCCCCGAGGAGGCACGATCGACACGGCTCTCAGACGATCAGCGATCAGTTCTTGACCGATTCGCGATAGCGAGCTAGCTCAGCCTGATTCTTCGCCAGCTTATCGCGCTCCGCCTGAACGACCTGCGGCTTCGCGTGGTTGACGAATCCCTGGTTGGCCAGCATCTTCTGGCTGCGCTGCACCTCGAATTCCAGCTTCTGGATGCGCTCGGCGATCTTCTTCTTCAGCGCCTCCTTATCGGCCGCATCGACGAGGAGACCAACCGTCTGGAAGTACCGCATGCCGGACAGATCCTCCTCCACACGAGCGACAGTGCGCGCAAACGCGAAGCGAGAGAGGATGGGCGAGAGCTCGGCGAACTCGCTCTTCCCGCACCGGATCTTCAGATCCACCCCCTCGTTGGGAGCCATGCCGTTCTCAGCCTTGAAGTTCCTGACGTAAGTCACCATCTCGGCCAGTTTCTTTCCGCGCGAGATCCGAGCGGTAGCCAGGTGCAGCGAGACCTTGGGGAAGGGGACATCGAAGAGAGAGGGCCGCGCACCGGGGAAGTGGGAATAGATGGTCTCAGAGACGAAGGGACAGTAGGGGAAGAGCATCGACAGGATGGATTGAAGCACGAAGGTGAGGGTGTCGTAGACCTGCTTCTTTCCGCTCTCCGTCGCGCCGTTGAGCTCGACCTTGGTCCACTCCAGATAGCGGCCGCAGAAATCGTTCCACACGAATTCCGAGAGATACTTGGCGGCCCGCCCCTGAGCGTACTTATCCATGTTCTTCTCGTAGCCCTTGATGGTCTGCTTCAGCCGCGAGAGGATCCAGGAGGATTCGAACGACAGACCGCGGTCGGGCAGCGGAGTGAAGGTGTAGCCCTCCGGCAGCTGAGAGAGGACGTAGCGCGAAGCGTTCCACACCTTGTTGATGAACTCGGAAGCGGATTTGAAATTGCTCTCGCCGATATTCAGATCCAGTCCGGGAGCCCCCTGAGAGGAGAGAGCCCACCGCATCGAGTCGCAGCCGTACTTGCCTATGACCGCGAAAGGATCGATGCCGTTGCCCAGGGACTTGGACATCTTCCGTCCCTGGCTGTCGCGGATCAGACCGTGGAGCACCACCTGCTTGAAGGGCATCTCGCCGGTGAAGTGAACTCCATCGAAAGCCATCCGCGCCACCCAGAAGAAGATGATGTCGTAGCCGGTGACCATCACATCGAGCGGGTAGTACCGCTTCATGGTGCTCAGATCGTCAGGCCAGCCCATGAAGGCGAAGGGCGCGAGGCCGGAGGAGAACCAGGTATCGAGCACATCGGGATCCTGATTCCACTCGACCGGATCGAGCGGGGTCTCAGAGCAGACGACCTGACCGGTCTTGATATTGGTATAGACCGGGATCCGGTGTCCCCACCAGAGCTGACGGGATATGCACCAGTCCTCGGTGGTATCCAGCCAGCGCTGGAACGTCTTCGCGAACCGATCGGGGAAGAACTTGGTGCGGGAAGCGGACTTCTGAATCCGGTCGACCGCCGCCGCTAGAGGCTTCATCTTGACGAACCACTGCTTGCAGAGGTAGGGCTCGATGACCGCCCCCGTCCGCTCGGAGTGTCCGACGCTGTGGGTGATGGGGTCGATCTTGATCAGATCGCCACGCTTCTCGATATCGGAGACGAGCTGAGTGCGGCAGGCGAACCGATCCAGGCCCGCATACTTGCCGCACTTCTCGTTCATGGTGGCGTCGGGATTCATGATGACGGGCATCGCGAGATGGTGGCGCTGACCGATGAGGAAGTCGTTGGGATCGTGGGCCGGAGTGCACTTCATCACGCCGGTTCCGAAATCCATATCGACATACCGATCGGCGATCAGCGGGAGCAGAGATCCATCGGCGGGATTGATGAACATCTTGCCGTCGTACTTCTTGAACCGCTCATCCTTGGGGTTGTAGACGAGGGCCGTATCGCCAAACATGGTCTCGGGCCGAGTCGTCGCGACGGTCAAAAAGGTCTCGGGATCATCCTTGAGGCGATACTTGAAATAGTAGAACTCGCCGGGGTCATCCTGGTGGATGACCTCGATGTTGCTGAGTGCGGTCCGGAGCACGGGATCCCAGTTGATGATCCGCTCACCCTGGTAGATCAGTCCCTGATCGAACAGGGTCTTGAAGACATGGGCCACCGCCCTCTGCATCCCGGGGTCGAGCGTGAACCGCTCGCGCGAGAAATCCAGGGACAGTCCCATCGCTTCCCACTGGGCGTGGATGGAGTGCGCATACTCGTCCTTCCACTCCCAGGCCCGCTTGAGGAACCCCTCGCGCCCGAGCTGGTACTTGTCCAGACCCTCGGACCTGATCTTCTCCTCCACCTTCGCCTGAGTGGCGATACCCGCATGGTCCATCGCGGGCAGATAGAGGACATCGAATCCCTTGAGCCGCTTGTAGCGGGCGATGATATCCTGCTCGGTCGTATCCTTAGCGTGACCGATATGGAGCTTCCCAGTCACGTTGGGAGGAGGGACGATGAGAGAGAAGCGGGGCTTCTTCAGCGCCTCCGCATCCCGTCCCGCCTTGAAGTATCCACCATCGATCCACTTCTTCTCCCAGCCCTTCTCAGCCTTGGCGAAATCGAAATTGCTCTCCATATTCAACTTCATGAAAAACCTCCGATGACGGTTGCAGGGACGCTTGCGCGCGGTACCACCCCGCTTGGCGGTCTCCCGCCCTCTCTTGCACCGCTGAACGCAGCGGTACGTCCGTTCCCGGAAGGCTCAGGGACGACAGAGGCGGGACTGCGACCCAGCTTCCACCATCCTGGGCTCTCTCAGCGCAGCGCTCCCGACTCACTTCCCTTCGGTGCCGGGGGAATTATCTAGCTAAGACGACTCTTTTTCAAGTGTCAGCGAAAAAAAGAAAAGGAGGTCAAAGACCTCCTCCCACTTTGAAAGGTTGCTCGACCTGCGACTACTTAGCCGCCTCGGCGGTCTTGGCTAGAGCAGCGCGCAGACCGTTGACATCGGCGTAGACACGGGCCTTCTGCCGACCGATAGTATTCTTCTTCTGAATGCCCAGAGAATAGGAGCGGTCGATGACGGAGCAGGCCAGCTTCAGATCAGCCTCAGCCTTGGCGAGATCCTTCTTCTCGACATCGAGAGCGACGCGCTTGATCGCGGTGCGAACCTGGCTCTTGAACGCAGCGTTGCGCAGGTGAGCCTTCCTGCTGGTGATGATATCCCTCTGAGCGGACTTGGTGTTTGCCATACTTCTCTTAATATCCTTTCAATAGCAGTCTAAAAAATCGTGCAGCGGTTAATATACCACAAAACGCCAAAGATAGTGCAACAACTGCAGGTCGATCGCCTGATATCCACTTTTTTAAGGCGGTCGAAGCCCTGGGATCCACCGCCTGTAATAGAATATCAAGCCGAGGTAAAGATCAATGGAAAATATTGCTAGGCTGATCGATTCGACCATCCTTAAGCCCGATGCCCAGGAGAAGGACATCGTCGCCCTGTGCCAGGAGGCGAGAGAGGAAGGATTCAAGACCGTCTGCGTCAACCCCAGCTGGGTGAGCAGGGCCCACGAGCTCCTGCAGGGCTCCCAGACCGGCGTGACCACCGTCATCGGTTTCCCCCTCGGCGCCACCACCACGGCCACCAAGGTGTTCGAGACCGAGAACGCGATCGCGAACGGAGCCGATGAGATCGATATGGTGATCAATATCGGCCGCCTTAAAGACGGGGATCTCGCCTTCGTCACCGACGAGATCAGCCAGGTCAAGAAGGCCTGCCATGGACACACGCTCAAGGTGATCATCGAGTGCTGCCTGCTGACCGACGAGGAGAAGCGCCGCGCCTGCGAGTGCATCGTGAAGGGCGGAGCCGACTTCGCTAAGACCTCGACCGGATTCTCCAAGTCGGGTGCCACCGCGGCCGATGTCGCGCTCATGAGATCGGTAGTGGGTCCCCACCTCGGTGTCAAAGCTGCAGGGGGCGTCAGGAACTACGACGAGCTAGTCCAGATGGTGAAGGCGGGCGCCAACCGGATCGGTACCTCCCACGGCAAAGCGATCCTCGACTCGCAGCGCTAGACAGATTTCCCGCAGACGAAAAGGGGGAGCGTGAAGCTCCCCCTTTTTTTAACTCGAATAGATTCCTGAATCCGAATCTACCGGAATTTTACCGCGTCTAGAAGACCTACTTCTTCTCACCGCCCTCGTCTGTCGGCGCCATCGGGGCGCGCGGCAGCGGAAGATCGAACCCTACGGGCTTCTCCTCCTTCACCGCCTCGCTGGAGCGCGGGCGAACCGGACGGTTGAAGGACGGATTGCGCGGATGGAAGGGGCGCTGGCTCCGGGTCCGATTGGCCTGGGCGCGCTGCTGCTGGCTCCGCTCCGCCTCGTCGGCGTTCCGGATGACGCAGATGACCAGCGGCGTCTTATCGGTCTCCTTCTGCAGGAACCGCTGAACCTTGTTGGCCACCTTGCGCTGAATATCGTAGAAGCTGACGACCCGCTTGCCCGTTCCTTCCTCCGGACTGTGAGTCAAAAGCGAGTCGATGGTCGTAGAGAAGATCTGGTCTATCTTATCGACCAAGGAGGTGGTGTCCTTCAGGTAGATGAAGCCCCTCATCTGCACATCGGGTTTGGAGAGCTGCTTCTTCTCCCTGATGGAGACGAGAGACATGATGAGCAGGACGCCATCCTTAGCCATGGACGCCCGCTCCTCGAGAACATCGCCCGGAACGGTCGCGATGGTGTTGCCATCGATCACCACATCGTCGGTGACCACCTTCTCGGGCTGAGCGACAAAGTCGCCCTTGCCATCGAATTTGACGACCATTCCATTATCGTAGACGAAGACGTTGCGATGGTTGAGCGTCGATCCCATACTCACCGCGGTCATCGCATTAGCCATCAGCTGACGATATTCGCCGATGATGGGCATGTAGTAGCGCGGCCGGAAGAGGGTGATCATCATCTTGATATCCTCCTGCTGCGCATGCATGGAGGCGATATCGCGACGGGTGATATTCAGGCAGTTGCAGCCGGTGGTGAAGACCGCATCGAGCGCCTCGGTATGCTGCACCTCGATCTGCGGAACGGAGGGGCAAGCCATGATGAAGGTATCGGTCGGTCCGAGGCTGAGCCCCTGGTTGCGCTTGGTTCCCGCTGCCAGATCCTTGATGGACTTGAAGAGCTCGAGACCGCTTCCCGTCAGGATGATGACTCGCTTATCGGCGGGAACAGACTCGATATCCTCCAGTTTGGCGTAGTGGCCCTGCGGGACGATGAGATCCCCGGAGGCGTGGAAGGCGGGCAGATACTCCGCCAGCTGAGGGTTGGCGAAGATCACCGTCTTGCCGAACTTGGCGGCCGCATTGATCACCTCTTGGATGTTGTAGAAATTAGCGGTGTACAGCGCGATGTAGAGAGCACCGGTCTGGGACTCGAGGGCTGGAGTGATCAGGGGAGTGATGCGGTGCTTGGGAGAAGCGGTGCCGGAGAGCTGAGCCCCCTCGGACTCGCACATGAGCAGCAGGGTCGGGGCGCTCGACGCGATCTTGCACATCCTCGGCATATCGAACGAGTAGTTGCCGATATGGCTGTAGTCAGACATGAAATCCGAGGAATAGACGATGTTTCCCGCGTCGGTATGGAGGGCGAAGCCGAAGGTATTGGGCATGGAGTGGGTAGTCTGGAAGAAGTCGAAGGTGTGACCGGCGATCTGCACGGTCGAGGAGGGGGTGACCGTCACGAAATGGTAGGTGCCGAAGCGACGGAACCTCTTCGAATAATCCATCCTGATCATGGTGATGGTGGTAGCGGAAGCGTAGACGGGCACGTTCATCAGGTTGAGGAGGTAGGGCAGGGCACCGTAGGTAGTATCGTGCGCGTGAGTCACGATGATGGCCTTGACCCGAGAGGAATTGGCCCTCAGATAATCAAAATTGGGGATGAGATAATCGACGCCCGGAGTGGTGACCGTCGGATATTTGAGACCACACTCGACGACGAATATATCGTCATCGATCTCGATGCAGTAGCAATTTCTTCCAGATTCACTGAGGCCGCCCAAAGCGACCACCCTTATATTTTGCATGATGACATTTCCTCTTCAGTCTAACGTCCAAAAATAAGAAAACCCGCGGACGAAAGACCACCTTTTCACAGGAAAAATATAGCCCAGCGCGCCACTTTTTACAACTGCAAACCGCAGTTGAAGCCCACCTTTAACCCATTTGAACCATATCTCTATAAAATATAAGGTACGCAGGAGCAGAAAAGACATGCCTAAAGAGATAAAGACCAATGTGATGCGGCTGCTGGACAAGGCGAAGGTCCAGTATGATCCACGGTTCTACGACCCGAACCCGAAACTGACGGGGTCGGATATCGCGGGAATATTGGGAGAGGATCACAACCAGGTCTTCAAGACCCTCGTCGCAGTCGGAAAATCGAATGAACACTACGCCTTTCTCATCCCGGTCGATGCCGAGCTGAATCTAAAGAAGGCAGCGAAGGCCACGGGTGAAAAGAGCATCGAGATGATCCCGCTAAAACAGCTCCTCCCCCTGACGGGTTATGTCCATGGCGGCTGCTCTCCGATCGGAATGAAGAAGCGGATGAAGCACTATATCGACTCCTCTGCTCTAGATAAGGAGAAGATCTTCATCTCCGGAGGGAGGCTGGGCTCTCAGGTCGGAATCAAGCTAACTGACGCGATCAAGGTGGCCGAATTGATCCCAGCAGATCTAAAGGATTGAAGACCCCAAAAATAGTTAAGACTCAACTATCGGGGATGCGATAGCTGCCTAAGGATTTCTTTTTCACCAAGAGGTCAGGTCTAAATCAACTTTGAGGGCTTTGTTTCATACTGTATCACCTCAAAAGAGCCATTATCAGTAACCTTGCTTCTTATGCCTATAATCAGCAGATGCAATCTTCCACTTATCACTTCTGTGAAACTCTCTAATCTTCTTTCATCGTCTGTAGCAATTGGAATATAGAATTCCTCTCTACGCAACACAGCTTTTCTATAATCCAATAATTCTTTTTCGGTCACATCATATATATTGAAATATCGTGTGTCTAAATTCTTAGGGAACATTGAATTATAGATTTTCTTGATTTCTTCAGAATAATCTTTATCCACTTTTTCAAAATAATCTAGCATATTCTCAGCAATTAGATAGAGACATGTTCCATAATCCCCTGGAGAATATTCCGTCGTATCAATGCAAAGGTATTTCCCAGTTTTTTTATCATAAGATAGAACTTGCATAGGAAAGGGTTCATTAGAAATTTGGTTGCCTGTGCAATAAACTATGTCGCCATATTTGTATTTCAAAAGAGTCACCCCTTTTACTAATTTTTAAGACTATCTGGATGAGTAGTATCAACTAGTCTTAGAGATTTGATAAGAATCGAAGAAAAACAATTCTCCATTATCAAGTTTAATCTTATATTTTGGAATGAAATCGTTTTGGATTAAATACTCCATATTCGAAATAACATCTTCGATAATTCCATAGTTTGAAAAAGAAGGACTGGTAGGGTCGGTGACTTGGATTTTTTGGCCTATATCAAGCGTCAGCTCGTCAACGAATCTCAAAGCGTAAATTTTCTCTTTCGAGCAAATTTGGATAGACTCGCATTTTATATCGATTATCTTTGGTTGATATATGCTTTTGTATTTTTTTTCTTTGTCATCATGGAAAGGAATTAAATTTTCAACCCAAGTTGTGCAATATTTGTATGGCTCGCCATTTGAAGAATCAAAGACAACGATTTTGCAAAGTCCGTTTTTGCATTTGCTTACGCACAGGCAATAGTCGGGAAGTCCAAAATTTTCAAAGGCACGGCAAATTCTAACTTCAGACTTAAGGCCACAGTATCTCATCATCCAAGATTCCCACTCGGGTAGTAAGTATAATCACTACCGCCTACACTTCTGTAAGACAATTTTCCAAACATGGAATGAGCCCACTTTAAAGGCTTTGTTTCATACTTTATCACCTCGGAAGAGCCATTATTAGTGACCTTGTGGCCTAAATGATAATGATTCCACCCAATCAAATTCTCTTCCCCATGCACGAGGGCAGTGCCTTTATCTGGTCTTTCGTAAATCAAAGATGAATAATCGCCATTTAGTAACGAGCCGTAAGCCATCATTCTTTTTGCGGTGTTGTTATACCAAGTGTAAGTGCAGATGCCAAAATTATAAAGCTTCTCGTCTATAACAACCTGTGGCTTGGTTGTATCGTAGCAAATCCACCAATGCTCGCCTTTCTCTGGATCGCCAATATGCCCTAGAAGATACACAGTGTCATTTTTCAAACATTTATCTACAATTTTAGATAAAACGTCAGTTGTAATCTCGGTATCAACAAACTCTCTTGTTCTACCATCTATTTCTTTTCTATAGGCAACGACCGATTCGTTTCCTTGTGCAATGGCATCCGCAAAGAATGACTCGATGAGAGATGAAAACCTTGAGAATTGCTCAAGGAACCAAGCTTTGATGTCATTTATAGCTGCCTTAATCTTGTCCCAGTTTTTGACTATTATCACAACCAAGGCAATCAAAGCACCAGTAATCAAGGCTACAGCCAATGCCCATCCAATGAATGGAATCCAGCTTGTCGATAGGCCTGTGGTCATTGTCGAAATGCATGCGGTGAATGCAGATATGACAGTTTCACCAAGTCCAGCATTAGACAAAATTGTGATGATGCCAGCTGTAGCAACAGCAGCCGCTCTTGTGGTAGAACTACCACTACCAGGGAGAGTCGGATTGACGGGCGTGATAGGCAGTGTTGGATTGATGGGTTTGACGTCGTGAATGTATTTCAAGGATAGATTCAGATTTGAAAACTTGAGGTCATTCAAAGTGACATATCTATCAAAATTATAATCCTGCTTTCTCAATGATTCGTATCTTTCAAGCTGAATGATAGTAAGCGATGCTTCAAGCTTGGTTTGGTAATCATACATGACATCGTAGAATTCCGGCGCCACGTAATCGATGTCGAAATCGGGAAGATTGACAGCTTCCTTGTCCTGGACGTTCAAAGCGGTGACATCTAGATAATCCTTGAATTCGTCTTTGTAGCCATCTATGGCACGGCTAAAAATTTCATCAGGGTCTTCCGTATCTCCAGCTGATTGATTGACCGCACGTCTAATCACTTGAGCCGTTTTGTCTTTGATACCATCGATTTGTGACGATACCATTTTTTCTCGCCCTACTATGGTGAACGGAAAAGCAAGGGCTAAGCAGAAAACGAAAAACTTCTTGAACTTCATAACTATGTCCACCTTTGTTTTAACTATTTAACTATTATAGTATGAAAGCCCTATCATTCTTGAAACTTTTTTTCGATTTTTAGGATTTCAAAATTTTAGTCCCACGCATTTCTGCTTCCTGTCGCTATACCAATTGTGGCTTGCTCCTTCTTTCCAACCATAGAAACATGGCTCAAAGTCCCAGTTGTAATCCTGTCTTCCCAAGATGAACTGACCGTTTTTGCTCCATATGAGCTCTTGTCTGGGGCTGAGTCCGTTTTCTTTGAGTGCGGTCTCGAAATTGATGTGTTCCCTTGTGGCAAAAAACTCATAGATGCAAGCCCCAGGTTTCATCGATTTGGGAAATGTTGGAAAATGCCTTGGAAAGGAAAGAATAGAACTCATCTTGGCTCATGTTATCGTTTTTGATTTTCATCCCCGTGCCGCCTTCATAGTCAACGTTGTATGGAGCGTCGGTAACGCAAAGGTCCGCATACTTTCCTTCCATCAGAACTTCGACATCTCCAGTCGTGGTATCCCCGCACATGAGCCTATGCCTTCCGAGTTTCCAAATGTCGCCGTTCTTTACAAACGCAGCTTTTTCAAGTTCGGTGTGGCATCGAATTCGTCGTCTTCAGGAAGTTCTTTCATTTGGTCCGGCAAATCTTCAAAGCCGAAGTCGGACATATCGAGCTTGATTTCCCCAAGTTCAATTTTGAGTTTGTCCAAGTCCCAAGTTGAAAGCTCACTAGTTTTGTTATCTGCCACGCGGAAGGCTCTTATTTGGTCGTCTGTCAAATCATCAGCTTTGATGCAAAGGACTTCTTTCAGGCCGAGCTTAAGTGCTGCAAGTCGTCTGGTGTGCCCGCAAACGATCACATTACTGGTGTTTCAAAGGCAAATTAGAGCTTAGAAAACACTTATGATTACTCAAAAATCCTATAACTAAGCCACTTTTTAAGAAAAATAAAAAAAGAAGTGACGTTGTATCACTTCTGTTATTGCAATATGGTGGAGCTGACGGGGCTCGGACCCGCGACCTCATGCTTGCAAAGCACGTGCTCTCCCAGCTGAGCTACAGCCCCAAGGCGCAAGAGAATATATCACAAAATCGCTCTGAAAAGGCTCGGACTTGAGATTTCATCGCTCTCTCGACTGCTCCTCTAACTTGGTGAGAAGCTTACGAGAGATGAATCCCTCACGATTCAACGCCCGCATGAATCCCTCGCGGTCGAAGCGGAAAAAGGGGTCTAGAGCCCTCCGGACCCGGGAGATAAGGTTCCGGCGATCGAAGCTATCGAGTTTCGAATCGAAGAGTGGGATGGAATACTCCAATGTACCCTGGTCGGAAATGATAAAGATGGTATCGAAGGAAAGGGAGATAAAAGCTTCAAGATTATCCTGCTTCATCACCGGAACCAAGCTCGTGAACTCCGACTCGAACAAAGGGAGGCCATACGCGGTGAAAGGATCGACAAAAAAGCTTTCAAACCCCTGATCAGTCAGCACCGAACGAAGCGGTTCAGAGAAGACAGAAGGCAGGTCACGGTCGTATTTGATATTCAGGCGAGTGGGGAAAAAGGGGATATAGATCTTCTTCCCTTGGAAATAGAAGAAGGGCAGACCGGTGTGCATCGCCCCCATGCTCTCGGGTGCGAGATTGGCGGAATTCTGGATGATCGGCTCGTAGGATTCCAGTTTCTCCTTATTTAGCAGACCTCTGATGACGATGTAGGCCTTGATCAGATCGAACGGCTGCTGAAGGTTGTTGAAAGGCTGAGTCGATTCGTGTTCGGAAAGAAGGTAGCCGTAATGGTCGTAGAAGGATTTCTCCAGAGTGCTGGACATCTTCTTCGGAATATTTTCATTAAGGGCAGCAAAGAGTCTAAATGGCATAGGTTACCCACCTCGGAAAAGAGTATAAGCAAACCTGATAGCGAGGAGAAGCAGTTTGGCAGAAAGATCGGCTGCGAACATATAGAGGAGTAACAGCGGAGGCACGACTATGTTCGGAGCTAATTTCTACCGATACGAAAGGGTGAAGGCAGATACCTATAAGGAGTTTAAAACACTGCATAGCACAGGTTATATCTCCGATTTCATCTCCTTCCCCCTGGAGAGGCTAAACGAATTTAGAGAGAAAGCCAAAAACGATATCGAAGGCGGATGCGAAGCGATCTTCCTCTGGGCCTACTTCGCCACCTATGAGAGAAAGATCGATAAGGATTCCTCCTATGCCCTGATGGAGATATTCCGCCTCGGCATAATGAAGAGGTATGCGGAGTGTCTCTACCTGCTCGGCCTCTTCTACTCAGCGGGTTACTGGGTAAAGAGAGATGCGAAAATAGCCTTCGACATGTTCACCCAATCAGCCGCGCTCGGACTGAGCACCGCTCACTATCAGCTCGGAGTATTCCACTTTCACGCCCTAGGCGTGCCTCAGAATCTCGTGAAAGCCCGCCAGCACTTCTCCGATGCTAGCGACCTGAAAGACCCGGATGCCGCGGCATATCTAGCCATCATCGATCTGATCTCATCGCAGGACCGTCTGCAGAGAAAATCAGCATTTCTCCGCTTGGAAAATGCCGCAGCCAACCGATCTGGAATCGCATTAGGAATCATGTCTAACCTGGCCGAATCCCTGCTGCAGAGGTGACTAAATGGCGGTTAGAGTCTAAAATCTCTAGTCGCCATGGAACAGGAAATCAGTCTCTCAGTCCACGATATCGTGGATTCTCTTCTCCGCACCGGTGACTTGGATAATAGAGTCTTCAATGCAGAAACGATGGAGGTAGGCAGTCAGGTTCACCGACTTATCCAGTCTGAACAGAATGCCGACTACCTTCCAGAATATCCCTTGGAGACCTACTTTCAAGATGGAGAGATCACCCTGCATATCCAGGGGAGAGCCGATGGTCTGATAAGATCCAATCCGCCCACGATCGACGAGATCAAGTCCACCGTGGAGGATCTCAAAAAGTTCAGAGACCAGAATTTTCAGTGGCACCAGGGACAGGCTAAGCTCTACGCCTGGATGTACTGCCGCGAGAATCGCGTGGATCGCGTCATCGTCCGACTTACATATGTAAAGCAGCGCAAGGAATCCGATAGGCTCATCGAAGACCAGCCCTTCACTTTCCAAGAGCTGGATGAATTCGCTCACGAGCTGATCGGCGAGTGGCTCCAGCGGTATCGAAATCAAAGGGAATACGAGCGAAAAAGAGACGCGAGCCTGAAGGCTCTTTCGTTTCCCTTTCAGACCTGGAGGAAGGGGCAGAGATTCCTCTTTGAGCGAGTGAGCGACATCGCCCAGAAGGGGGAGCAAGCCTACGTACAGGCCCCCACAGGTATCGGAAAGACCGTCTGCGCCATCATGCCGACCTGCCGTGCCATCGGTCAGGGTGAGATCGAGAAGATCTACTATCTGACCTCGAAGAACAGCATCAGGATGCAGGCGCTGAAGACAGCGGAGATAATGGAGAGATCGGGCGGTATCCTGAGAACGATCGCCCTCACCGCGAAGGATCGGATCTGCCTCAATGATCCCCGGTTTAAAAAACGGTGTAACCCGGACGAATGCCCGTTTGCCAAGGATTATTACACTAAAATAAATTCAGTTATAGAAGAAGCCTATAAACAGAGAAACATCTTCGATAAATCAGATATTATCGATTTAGCTAAAAAACATGTGATCTGCCCATTTGAGCTGGAGTTGGACATGGCGAGAAGAGCCGATCTGATCATCTGTGACTACAACTATATCTTCGACCCTTCAGTCCAGCTATCGGACGTGGCGATGGGGGATGGTCTCCCCTTCTCCCTCCTGGTCGATGAGGCGCATAACCTGCCCGATCGCGCCCGATCCATGTACTCTTCCAGCCTCAAGGTTTCCACTCTAGCCAAGTGCTACTCGGAACTCAGTGCCAAGGTATTCCGCAAGACTAGAGAATCCCTATCCGACCTGCTCTTCAACCTATCCACGCTGGAGACGGAGAAGCGGGATTCCATCCAGGACAGCATCGCCGTTCTCACCAGCATCCCCGATGATTTTCTCGCCATGCTAAAAGACTTCACCACCCGTTCCAACGAGGATATGAAGAAACACCCGGGCGAGGCACCGCAGATCCTGATCGACCTGAGGAACGAAGTAAAGAAATTTCGGCTCTTGCCCCCGGGCGGACAGGCGAACTACATCCAATTCCTGCAGTATGACGGTCAGGATCTGACCAGCATCGACATCCTCTGCCTCGATGCGTCGGAAGAGGTGAAACAGACCACCGATCGTTTCCACTCTGCCCTCTTCTTCTCCGCCACCCTCTCTCCTCTGGACTACTTCATCGAGAGGCTCGGTGGATCCGATACTCCCGCCGAGGACCGGATCAATATTCCCAGCCCCTTCGATAGCCGCAATAGGCTGGTCTGCATCGACACCTCGATCGATACCACCTACAGAGCCCGACAGAAAACCCTGAACCAACTGATTTCTTCCATCCGGGCCTCTATAGAGCCCAAGAGAGGGGACTACCTGATCTTCTTCCCCTCCTTCGCCTACATGAATATGGTCGAGGAGAGACTGAAGGACTATCCCGATTGGAACATCTACACTCAGCAGGCAAAAATGACGATCGAGGAGAGGGACGCCTTCATCTCCGAGTTCCATCCGAACCCCGAGCGGACGACCGTCGGCCTAGCCGTCCTGGGCGGTATCTTCGGTGAGGGGATCGAGATGGCCCCCCACGCCCTGTCCGGCGTGATAGTGGTCAGCGTCGGCTTCCCCTCGATGGATTTCGAGAATCAGAAGATGAAGGACTACTTCGACCAGAAGGGCCTCGATGGGACCTCATTCGCCTGGATATATCCAGGTTTCAATCGAGTCGTCCAAGCCGCTGGACGCATCATCCGCAGCGAGAGCGATATCGGCATCATCACGCTGATAGACAGGCGATTCGCCAGACGAGATTATGGGATAATGCTGAAGGAAAACTTCGGCGATTGTACCTATGTCAGAGGTGAGGACCAACTGAGAGAGAAGATCGAGTCATTCTGGGAAGCTCACAGAACGAAGGAGGGAGAATAATGGATTACGACAGAGAACACATCAGGAACTTCGCTATCATCGCTCATATAGATCACGGAAAAACCACCCTATCCGATAGGATCCTAGAACTGACTGGCGCCGTCCCGCTCCGCGAGGCGACCCAACAGATGCTGGATGATCTCCCCCTGGAGCAGCGGCGCGGCATCACCGTCAAACTCAATGCGGTCAACCTCGACTACCAGGCGAAGAATGGAGAACACTACCTCTTCAACCTGATCGACACTCCGGGTCATGTAGATTTCACCTACGAGGTCTCCCGCTCCCTGGCCTGTTGTGAAGGCGCCCTGCTGCTGGTGGATGCGACCCAAGGCGTCCAGGCTCAGACCCTGGCCAACGCCTATCTCGCCAAGGACGATCATCTGAAGCTGCTGCCGGTGATCAACAAGGTCGATCTGCCTTCCGCCAACATCGAGATGTGCCAAGAGGATCTGATCGACACCCTGGAGATCGACCCCGACGACTGCCTCATGGTCTCCGCCAAGACCGGTCAGGGCGTACCCGAGCTTCTGGAGGCCATCACCAAAAGGCTCCCCGCTCCTCAGGGGGATGCCGACGCTCCCCTGCAGGCCATGATCTTCGATTCCCGCTTCGATCCCTACCGGGGCGTCCTGATCGAAGTGAGGATAAAATCCGGGACTGTCTCCGTCGGGGATCGGATTCGTTTCATGTCAAACGGAGCCGAGTTCACCGTCGAAGAGGTCGGTATCCGCTGCCCTAAAGAGAAGAAGACCAACTCTCTTAAAGCGGGTGAAGTCGGATATATCGGTGCGCAGATCAAGGACATCAAGGATGTCGATGTGGGCGACACCGTAACCCGGGCTGACAACCCGGCAAAGACCGCGCTGCCCGGCTTTAGAAAACTGATGCCCATGGTCTACTCGGGACTCTATCCTTCCGACAATCGCGATTTCGAGAAACTCCGTGAAGCGCTGGAGAAGCTCTCGCTCAACGATGCCGCGCTCGTCTATGAGCCAGAGACCTCGGTGGCCCTCGGCTCCGGCTTCCGCTGCGGATTCCTCGGTCTGCTCCACATGTCGGTCGTGCAGGAGCGGCTCGAGGACGATTACGACTTGGATCTGATCTGCACCGCTCCCTCGGTCGTCTATCATCTGACCCTGACCAACGGAACGAAGATGAACATTCAAAACCCGGCCGACTTCCCCACCGATTCCTCTCTGGTCAAAGAGGCGGAGGAGCCCTTCGTCAACGCCGAGATCATGACGCCCAACGACTACATCGGACCCCTGATGCAGCTGTGTGAAAACCGCCGTGGAAAATATCTAGGGATGGAGTATATCGACACCAAGCGTGCCACCCTCAAATACGAATTGCCGCTGTCCGAGGTCATCTTCTCCTTCTTCGACCGGATCAAATCGCTCACCGCCGGATACGCCTCGCTGGACTACCAGCCCATCGGTTATCGAAAGTCGGACCTTGCGCGAATGGACATCCTGCTCAACGGTGACAAGGTCGATGCCCTCACCACGATCGTCTTTAAAGGCACCGCCTATCCTCGGGCGCGCGCCATCGTCGAAAAGCTGGCACTCGTGATTCCTCGACAGCAGTTCGAAATACCCATCCAAGCCGCCCTAGATCGCCGGATCATCGCCCGAGCGGATATCAAGGCAGTTCGCAAGGATGTTCTCGCCAAGTGCTATGGTGGCGATATTTCCCGCAAGAAGAAGCTGCTAGAGAAGCAGAAGGAAGGTAAGAAGAGGATGAAGGAGTTCGGCAAGGTCTATGTGCCTCAGGAAGCCTTCATCGCGGTCCTCTCGGTGGATGACGCGGACGCCAAGTAATATCACTTTAGTAGGAAAGTAGTATTTAAGCCTCTTTTACACTATAATCCTCGTTGAAAGAGGAAGATTATGCTGAATCAACTAGAAAAGGGGCCGCTATTCACCGACCGCGAATATCTATCGAAAGAACAGGTACAAGCCCGCTACAACCTGGATGACATCGACAGCATCTGGGCCGAGGTAACTCAGTACCGCAGCCTTTTCAGAGTTGAACTTCCCGTCAAGGCCAATACCGGTCTCCCTTTCTTTGCGGTTCTCACCCGCGATATCCTCACCCGCATGATGGTGATGGACAGGAGATTATTCCTGGCCGCTCTACGCTTCAATCAGCTCCATACTCCAGTTAAAAGCGGCATGCTCGGTTCCGCTCTCACCAACTTCTTCGAGACCCTGACCAACTATTACGAACTCCCAGTCACCCGCCTTCAGATCGACGATATCATCGCCGGACGCACCTCATCCGACCTGAATATCTCGATGCTGAAACAGATTCTCGATGCGCAGGAAAAGCTCAGACAGGATAGAACAAAAACGATCGATACCGACCTGACCGACACGATTGCTACAGATATCCAAGGAAACGATAGCGAAGACATCAAGGCGGATCGCAACCGGATCGAGCCGCTGTTCCGGATCATCGCGGATTCGGACCTGCCGATCTGCTTCCGCTTCCTCTCGATCTTTTTCTGGTTCGACGGATTCCACCCCTACGAGTTCTCCTCCGACTCGATCCAGAACCTGCTGAGCAAGTATTTTCTCTCCTCGGAAGGTCTCGGACAGATGCCCTACGCGATCAACCTGTGCAATCTGTGTCTGAATAGGGAAACCACCTTCTTGAAGGCAGTCGATCTCAGCCTCCGTTCCCGCGACTTCAACTACTTCATCCTCACCGCCCTTCCTCTGTTGGAGGAGGATATGGATCAGTTCGAGACCGACCTGATCAGAGCCGAGAAGGACAGCAGCTCCTACGATGTCGAAAGCTTACCCCTAGATAAACCGAGCGCCCCAGTCAAGCCGATCGGCGTTCTGAAGCGCGAGCTGGAAAATACGCTGGCGAAGAAGGCGGAATCCGAAGACCCCAGGAAGGCGCAGATCAGGGAGAACTATCCTCTGCTGCGGGATTTTCAGATCGATTTCTATCTATCGCACAATCAAATCGGCCGCTTCTACACGCTGAAGCAGTTCATGGAAGCCGAAGATGTCGTCTATGAAACCGCACGGACCTCGATGGACCTGCTCAGTCAGATGGGATTCTACCGCAAGGGAAAAGCTGGCAAGAAATTCACGTATACCCCCATACCCAAGGAAGAATACACCTCGGGCGCAGTCGAGCCCGTCATGCCCAGTGAGGCTTCACGCTGATGAACCCTCCCCGGTCGCTCTATGTCCACATCCCGTTCTGTCGGCACATCTGCCCCTACTGCGACTTCCCAAAGCTCCTTCTTTCAACGGGATACCAGGAGCGATACACCAAAGCCCTTCTGAATGAGGACACACGCTACCAGGGTCTTCACTTCGACACCATCTACCTCGGCGGAGGAACACCATCAGCGCTGGATGCATCACTTTTGAAGTTGATCCTGGAGGAGTTGGTCCGGCGTCATGGCACGCCGAAAGAATTTACTATCGAGTGCAATCCTGAAGATGTAAATCCCAGATTGGTAAGTCTATTAAAGGCTTGTGGAATAAATAGAATATCTTTAGGAGTTCAGTCGATTAAAGAGAGCACTCTGAAGATGCTCGGAAGGAGACACACCCCGGAGGATGCCGCCCGGGCCATCGCGCTATGCCGCGAAGCGGGGATAGATAACCTCTCGTGCGACTTCATCTACGGACTCCCGGGAGAGCGGATGGATGACCTGAAGAACGATCTCGACTGGGTTAGAAAAGAGAATCTCCCCCACGTCAGCTTCTACGCTCTTCAGCTAGAACCCCACACCATGTTTGCCATCCAGAAAGTTCAACCCCCAAGCGACGATACGCTGAGCCTCTACTACGATACTATCGACACCGCTCTCAGGTCCATGGGACTAGACCGCTACGAGGTCTCCAACTGGGCGCGCCCCGGATTCGAATCTCGGCACAACACCTGTTACTGGAGAGGTGATCCCTATGCTGCGATCGGCTATGGCGCTTCCTCCTATGTCGACGGAGTCCGAGCGGTCCGCACCCGTTCCATGACGGACTACCTGGCTGGCAAGTATATCTTCTCCTCTCGAGCGGAGTCCCTGGCGGAACAGGAATTCGACTATCTCATGTGCAACCTGCGCTTGCGGGATGGATTCAGCTTGAAAGATTTCAAGGAGAGATTCAATAAGGATTTCCTTCTCGCTTACGCTGATAGAATAGAGGCGCTGAGGGATGATCTCGAGATCGACGATTCCAGGGTGCGAGTGAAGAGGGATAAACTGTATATCCTCGACTCGATCCTAGTCGACCTCCTGGATTTCTCGTCGCTGAGATAGGAGGTTGGTATGCCGAGTTACAGGCGGAGGCCCGACCTCCTCGTCGAGCCGTTGAACATGGATGGATTAACCGCAAAACAGGCGGAGGAGAGAAAGCGAGCCGGATTGGCCAATACGGTCAAGCGGAATATCTTCTACGTCTACCTGCGCATAGTTCTGCGCAATCTTTTCTCGTGGTTCAACATCATCCTCTTCGCCGTCGCCATCGGATTCATGATCCTCGGGATCGGCACCTCTAAAGATACCCAGTACACCTTCACGAAATACGGGTTTATGGTGCCAGTCGTTCTCAACCTTCTCATCGGAACCTTCCAGGAGTGCCGAGCTTCGCACCTGATCAATCGACTGAGTCTGATCAATGAACAGAAGGTCAAAGTATTTAGAGACAACCAGTGGATCTCCATCAGGAGCAGCGAGATCGTCCTGGGAGACCTGATCCGGATAAAACAGGGGGATCAGGTGCCGGTCGATGGAGTGATCAAGGATCGATTCCTCGATCTCGATGAATCGATCCTGACCGGAGAGCAGAAGGAGAGACGCCGTATCGCCGGGGACAGTATCCTCGCCGGCGCCATCGTCATCTCTGGAGAGGCGATCGTCCGCGTCAGAGGCGTGGGACGGGACACCTACGCCCAAAAGCTGCAGCAGAATGTCGCCCGGATGAAGAAACCGAAACCGGAGATGGTTAAGGCGATCGACCGCTTCGTGTGGGCGCTATCGATCATGATCGTCCCCCTAGCGTTCCTCTCCGGCTACATCTCCTATAGAACCCTGCAGCCCTACTCCGATGCCGGGCTGTTCCAAGATGTGGCTGTGACTGTCGGAACCACGATTGTCGGTGCCATACCCACCGGTCTAGTCCTACTGGCCTCCGCCCGGTGTGCGCTCTCAGTAATCGCTCTATATAAGGAAAAAACTTCCGTCAAGGAATTGAAAGCGGTCGAAGGTCTCGCCATGTCGGATATCGTCTGCCTCGATAAGACCGGGACGCTGACGACCGGAGAGATGGAATTCGCTGGTGCCACGTATCTAGGGAGAGATCAGCGCGAGGTCGACTCGCTGCTAGCCGCGGTCCTCCAAGCAGTTCCTGACAGCTCCGAGACCGCCCTGGCCCTGAAGCGAAGATTCTCCAACCCAGACACCGGACTCCGCCCCACCAACATCGTCCCCTTCAACTCCAAGATCAAGCAGTCGGGGTGCAGCTTCGAGGGTCTCGATGGATTCTTCGCGCTCGGCGCCCCCCAATTCCTCCTCGATCCTAACGATCCTCTCCTCCGTACGGTAAAAGCCCAGGCGGAGCAGGGATTGCGCGTTCTCGTCTTCATCCGCAGGAACAGCGACTCCTCCACCACTCCCCTGTGCCTGCTCTACCTGAAGGATACCATCCGTCCCCACGCTGCCGCGATCATCAAGCGCATGATCGACTCGCATATCACCATCAAAATCATCTCTGGCGACGATCCGGTTACCGTAGCCGCTATCGCCAAACGCCTCGGCATCCCCGCAGCTGACAGCTACATAAATATGAAGGGTCTTTCCCGTGACCAGACCCGTTCCGCCGCGCATATCAAGACGATCTTCGGACGCACGACCCCCGAACAGAAGCAGGAGATAATCAAAGCTCTCCAGGCCCAGGGTCACAAGGTGACGATGGTGATCGACGCCTTGAACGATCTGCTCGCCGCCAAAGCGAGCGACTGCTCCATCTGCATCTCCCACGAAGGTGGATCATCCGCCGCCGCTCAGGTAGCCGATGTCACGATACTCGATGGCGATTTCGCCCACATGCCCGCCATCTTCAAAGAGGGGCGAAAGACAGTCAACGATATGCAGAGATCATCCACCCTGTTCCTGATGAAGAGCTTCCTCGCCCTCGGATTAGCGGCCTGCTCTCCGCTCTTCGGACATATTCCCTACTCGGTGGAAGGCCTCTACCTCGTCACCTGGTTTGTCACTGGCGTCGGTGGTTTCATCCTCGGTCTCGAGGATACTAACGAACCGGTGAGTCCCGGTTTTGCCAAACGGGTTCTCGCCAAGTCGATACCGGCAGGATTCTTCCTCTTCATGTGTGTCTTCTCCGTCCAGCTCATGGTCAAGACTGGAGCGATGCCCTATGCGATCGTTCAACCGCATCTCGGCATGACCATGGATAATCTTCCCTCCGCTCTAAAAGGCTTTAAGGAAGGAGCGGCTCTCACCTACAGCGAATATCTCAAACTGCTAGGAAGTGTAACCCCGCGCGATGACCTCTTGAAATCTATCCTCTTTATCGAGGAACCCACCTGCATAATCGCCGCCGTGATCGGGGCGTATGCAGTCATGATCCAGGTCTGCCAACCCCTGAATAAATTCCGCATCACCACGATGGGAATATGCCTGACCATCATCCTCGCCGCCGCCTTGGTCCTCCCCATGTTCTTCCTCGGATCGGATAACATTCCTCGCGGCTTGATCTTCGCCTTCGTTCCCTTCTATTCCAAGGATTGTTTCTACTATGCGCTCTCCACCCAGCCGTCATCATGGATCTTCCTCCTCGTCCTCGGTCTCTCGGCTATTCCACTTTACGCCCTCATTCTCTATCTCAGTGAAAATCTGATCTTCAAAACAAAGAGTCAGAAATTTAGCGTCCTAAAATTTACTCCATATAAGAAAGATAATAGTCTCGTCGATTCAGTGAAGAATATCTTCGGAAGAAAGGGAGAACATTAGGATACATGAGCATTTCAGAGAGAGCAGTAGTCATCACTCCAAGATATCTAAAGGATTTAATTATCGATAGAGGATACTTCTCTAGAGCCTGCTTCATGGACAAGAGGGAAGTTCTCGATATCGCCTTTGGCAAGATCGAGGATTTCAATATTCTCGGGTACGCTTCCCGTAAAGGTCTCAAAGGATTCAATGCGACAAAGAATCAGCTAGAGACCCTCAGGATGCTGAAGGACAAAAGGCCAGCTTCGACCATCGTCACTATCGACAAACTCTTTACGAATAGAGATGAAGCCAAGAAATTTCTTATCTTCGACGATCTCGGGAAAAAGCAACTGTTGGATTCACCAATCTACGTTATCGGATACAGCAAAGAGAGTGCTCCTGACCTCTATGAGGCACTAGATAAGATTCGGAGCGCGAGTGCCGCCGCCCCCGAGAAGATCCAGACCATCGATCCATTCTCACCCAGCCCAATCTTTAACCACACCAGCCTCTTGAATAGAAAAGTCAGCCAGATTACAGTCTTCCCCAAAGCTAGAACTGAACTCCTCTTCGCGATGTCCCATCTATTCGATCTCATCCACAAGAAAGGAGATGAGATCAAACTGAGCGACATATGCATCCTCTGTCCTCGTATCTACAACAACTATCTAGCCATGCTAGAACCCGTGTACGGGCTTAAATTCAACCTGCCTCTGACCAAGTCAAGGAATATCGCCGCTATCCAAAAGGCTATCGAATCATATGTAAATAACCTTGATGCGCAACCCATCTCCGATCTCAATTCAAATAATAGTCATAACCCAGCTATCGCTAAACTCCAGGAGGCGGTGAGTCAAGTCGAATACGCCCTCGCCAATTCATTGATTGACCCGAACAGAGACAAGGATCTCATCAAGGATTACCTGAAAGCGAAGATCTCTAACATATCTATCGCCCAGAACGGAACGAACGCCATCACTGTCGTCAACTCATTCTCGGCTGTCCCCTATAAGAAGAATCTACTGATACTCGGCTTTTCGAGTAATCTAGTACAGCCAGTCAAAGATAAAGATTTAATTCCAGATGGTCTAAAAGCTGAAGCCACCTATCAATCGGATAGCGTGACCAAAAATATCAGCAACAGAAACGACATTGAAGCCATATTGTCTTTAGCACCCGATCTATATCTTTCCCGCGCCAAATCAGATTCCTTTACCTCGTTTGTACCCGTCTATTTCCTCGGCAGCTGCTCCTTCCTAAAAGAGACTCCCTGGTGCGAATCGAAAGCGAAGTACAATGCCTACGGTATCAAGGATGCTAACTCCACTCCCGCAGACCTCAAGATTATCGCCAGCCTCGGAGATGATCTATACCAGCGGACGAGAATAACCAGC
The DNA here is from genome assembly GCA_002437105.1 of Caryophanales bacterium UBA6449. Classification (GTDB taxonomy): domain Bacteria; phylum Bacillota_I; class Bacilli_A; order RFN20; family CAG-288; genus CAG-568. The sequence goes on along the minus strand of DJOB01000005.1, from coordinate 156,083 downwards.
CACCTAGCCACGGAAGCAATATCGATTAGAAAAGAGCTCCACGATAACTTCGGCAGCTACAATCCGGAATTCAGCTCGGATGATCAGACTGTTTCCTATCTGAAAAAATACTTCGATCCTTCCAAAGAGGACAAGAAGATTACCCTTTCCTATTCCAGCATAGATAATTACTACAAGAATCCGTTCCTTTACTATTGCCAGAATATACTTCAACTCCGTAGTGATAACCTCAATAGTCTCGAGGGAAGCTTTCTCCATCTAGCGGCCGAAGAGCGTGATGAATTTGATGAAAAAGCATCAATCGAATCGATCCTTAAGGACATCACGTTCCCTCAGGATGGTCACGGACGCGACGAATATGAGTTCTTCATGAAGAGAGCACTAAAGGACTATGAGAATAATGTTAAGCCGGTCCTATTAGATGCAGAAAAGCAAGTTGGTTTCCATCTGATTCACCCGGATAATGACTCTGATGGTACAAAGAGGGATGAATTCAGCGCTAAAGTCGAACTGATTCCTGACAAGTTCTACTTCACCCTGAAGACAGATGCGATCTACAGCATCGAGGGAAAAGATCTAGAAGGAAAAGCGGCGATAATCGATTTTAAGAAGACAACGAATACGAGCCAAAAAGTAAATGCTAAACAGTCGCTCATGGGGAATACCATGCAACTTCCCTATTACATACTCTTTTATAATGAACTATCGAAATCAAAAGATAATACCCAGCTATCGAATCTAAATTATCCCTTTGGGGCCTTTATCGTGAGCCTTCAGAGCGATAATTTCAGCAGAGCAAATTCCACGAAAAATATATTTACAGGCTACAGTTTGATGAACCAGATACAAGACGATTCCATCAAATCTGTAAGTGCGGATGGCAAAAGGAATGACACGGTTTGGGCAGCTAAAAAGGAGAGTCTAAAAAAAGATATCGAGAGTCAATACGCTAGCTTGAAAAATGGATATGGTCCCAAGCCTGATGAACTATTCAAAGAAACTGGCTGCTCACAAGATTATCAGGACATTATAAAGAAAGCTTACCTACAGCTCAATGAAATTATCGGCTACCTTCAAAATGGTGGACCGATAACATCACCTATAACCAAAAATAAGATATGGTTCCCATATTTTCCGTACGACCCTTCAGGTTCATCTGATAATGACTCACATGAAGATACTTTCCAAGATATCTCCTTCGATCTGACTGGTCTCAAGCGTCGTAATGACATATTGACCGATGCGGAATATAACCAAAAACAGATAGACGATGATGATGACGATGATGATTCAGAGGACTAGATATGTGCACTAAAGAACAGTTCATAGAATTTCTGAAGAAGAAAAATATCGACGATGAAAAGATAAAGGCCATCACGGCTTGGAATGAGAACGTCCTCCTCTCTGCTGGTGCGGGATGTGGAAAGACTTTCGCCTTGACATACCGGGTGATTTTCCAAATTCTCGTCAAAGGTCTCTCGATCGATCAGATGCTCATTATCACCTTTACCAACAATGCCGCCAACGAGATGAAGGAAAGAATCGGCAAGACTTTAAATAAACTGGCAGATGATATAGATAAAGGAGTGCCAGAACTCAGTTTCCTCGACGCGGAGGTCGCAGAGCGTCTAAGAGCTGAAGCAGCAAAATCGGCTTCCGCCACCATCTGCACCTTTGATTCCTTCTGCAGCCAGATAGTTAGAAAGTATGCCGATGTGCTCAATATCGATCCGGCCTACACCAACATCTCTGAAACGGCCGAGAATTTCATCTTCGATAATTTCCTAGATGAAAAGCTAAACGATGAATACAAGAGCTTAAACGAGGGAAATAACAAGCGATTAGAAGATTTCTATAACATTTGTACAGCTAGAGATGGATCATTCCTCAAATCCTTTATAGAAAGTATAAAAAAGGCTCGAGAGCACGACCAAAATCTAGATGGCGAACTAGCCGACTACAAAAATAAATACGCCTCGACTTCTGCCATCGAAAATATTCAGATGCAATTCACCAATATGGTCATCGAAAAAATAAAGTGGTACATCCATGTCCTAGTTAGTCGAGACCAAATCGTTAAGCCTCAACAGGAAGCTATAGCAAGCAACAGTCAACCTTTCTTTCCGGCACTGATCGAATTCCTAGAAGAGAAGATAAGAGAGTGGATTGCGATTTCCCATGCTGATGACAGAATAAGTAGGATGAGAAGTGATCTCGACTGCATCAGCTTCACAGGCTGCAAGCCCAAAAAAGGTGAGTCAGAGAATTTAATTCATCCAAATGACAGATCATGGTGGAAAAATTGCTATGGAGAAGTTTTGGCAGACGCAGCCAAGAAAAACTTCAAGGATCCATTAGATAAAATCGTCAGTAGCTTAGAAAATGTAATTAGCACCACCGCACAGAAAGATTATGACGACGATATCGCAAAGCTGGTGGCATACGCCTACTCCATTGAGAAGTCAGTAGAAGATAGACTGCAATCCTTCAAAGCCGAACATAACTGCTATACCTTCTCTGATATCAAGTTGAAGTGCATCCAGCTTCTCAGAGATAACTTGGAGATTCGCGCCGCCGAAAGATTCCGCATAAAGTCGATCATGGTCGATGAATACCAGGACTCTGACCACACACAGGAAGAGATGCTGAGGATTCTAGGTACGGAAGAGAAAGAGTACAAAGACTTTTGTACAGCCAAAAATCCTGATACTTCCGACACATTTAAACTCTTCTCTAAAAAGATCACCTTCATGGTGGGAGATGTAAAGCAATCGATCTATCGTTTCCGGGGTGCTGTGCCCCAACTCTTCTTAGACAAATACTCCTCTAAACCTAAGAAATACGATTTCACCGTGATCGCGATGAAGAAGAATTTCCGTTCCTCCCAGGATGTTATCGATCAGACCAACCAGATCTTTAAGAAACTTATGACACCCGAGTTGGGCGGCGTTGATTACGAAAACGATTCTAACCAGCAGCTCATCATGGCCAATGAGATTCTAAAGGGTAAAGCCATCGAATTCGATGATACTTCACTCAAACTATTTGAAACACCCAAGAAAAAATATCAGAGAGACATTGCCACCGCGGAAATGGTTGCTGAAAAGATCGATAGCTTAGTCAAATCTAAAAAAATTATTTACCCCTCCAAGAAAGAGGGCGAGAAGGCTCCCATCAGTTATGGCAGCTTCGCAATTTTGATAGATAAAAAGAAGAAATTGGATTTCATCATACATTCTCTAAGTAAGAGAAATATTCCCTTTACTATCAAGATTAATACTAATATGACTAAGACAATTGTTGCCATCACGGCCGCCTCACTATTAAAGCTTGAATCTATCCTGCTAAAAGCTAAGAGGAATAAAGGTTTACTAGATAAGGGCGACATCAGCGGGCTTAAAAGATCGGTGGCCAGCATCGAAAGAAGCTTCATATTCCAGCGCAGTGATGCCCAGGTGATCCAAGATGTTCAGAAGATCAATAACTCGATCCGAAGAATCAATGAGCTAAAAGATAATGAACTCATAAGGTTTATCGATGATAGAGTCAATAAATTGATCGATCCCAATCTAACTAGCCCGATCGAGATATTCCGCTTGCTCTGCAATAGTTTTGATTTCACAACAAAGATTTCAACCCTGAATAACACAGAGAAGAATTTCGAAGCCTTTGAGTGGTTCTATCTGAAGGTACAGGAACTATCCGACCTCGGCCAGAGCCTCTCTACCATCTCCCAATTCTTCTCCTCTGGAGCTGCGAATAATGAAGAGATTGAAACCACGGCGGAGTATGGTGTCAAAGACGGAAATGGTGCTGTCACTATTATCAACGTCCATAAATCAAAGGGCCTAGAGTACCCCATCGTTATCCTTCCCTTCGATGTGTCGTCAAATTCCAAAAATCCAAATGAATCCTCTGGCGTCACCTTCGACTCAGATCTAGGTTTTATTCTTAACGAAAATAAACTATTAAGGTGTGTAACGAGCCCCGATTCTAAGAGCATCTTCCTTCCTCAATGCAAAGTCTTTAAATATAAAGATTCCCTTGAAAATGCTAGCGAATTTGTACGCCTTTACTATGTTGCTGTCACCAGGGCTATCAATAGTGTCATCTTCATCGCCCCAGGTAATACCGAGAAAGCTTTTTTACAGGCCTCTATAGCTCCCAACGATAGACTTAATTATGGCCAAGTCATCGTTCGTTCCACACCTGATATCAGATTTACCTTAGATAGTTCTCTAGATAAGCAATTGAAAGATAACACTCTAAATAACTGGAATATCTTTACCAAGGTTCCTTATCCAGTCACTACCGATATCACCGGTTCGATCGATGTGCCCTCGAACACAATTTCAACCCATACCAAGGGACAGCAGAGCAGTAAAAGTCGAGCTAGTTCAGGAACGCATGGCGTTGCGACTCTTAAAGATGAAATATTTGGCACTACCCTTCATAAATATCTAGAGTTGCTCAATTGGGATACCTTCCCTAAGAAACCTCTAGATAGCTCGTTCATCAAGGATAAAGAAGCTCACCGGATTGTAGATAGATTCATACGATCAAAACTCATACAGGATCTAGTTAAGGAGAGCCAGAACGGGTCGGATATCTCATTCTACCCTGAGTGGTCGTATCTCGATCCTGACACGGAGACTGAAGGTAGGATCGATCTACTCATTCTCAAGAATCTTCAGAGCGGTCACCCTTCATCGATAATCGTCGACTACAAGACTAAAAGACTTGATGATCAGCACTACGATAACCAGCTGAAAGTCTATCAAAATGCCATTTCTAAACTTAAAGGAATACCTCTTGACGACATCCAAATGATCCTCTATTCCTTAACCGATGGCAGGACGCGTCAGGTTAAATAGCAGAAATTCCTCAAACATACATAGAGACTCAAGGAGGTGAACAGCCTTGAGCCTTTTTAATAAGAATAGATTCAATCCAGTCGGTCTCTGTTTTAAGGAAGGCTTATTTTTCCTGATTGCATCCGCAATCGTCTCCATCGCTTCATTCCTACTTTCTAGAGATCTTGCAGTCGCTATCATCTCGCTGATGGTTCTAGTGGCTTCAACCCTATTCCTCGCGGATAACTCGCTCAAGAGCCAGATGATTAAAGCAGAAATAGATGTTGAGCCCAAAAGCGAAGGTGAAAGAATAATCGCTGAGTTAAAAAAGGAATATGCCAAAAAAGAATCCAGATACCTACAGGGACGTACTAGATATATGGGACTCGCTGCCATTTCATATTCCGTCTTGACCTTAGCCGTCAGTATCGTCCTCAATTTTATGAATAGTTCTAAGTATGACCCCTCCATCATATCTGGCATATGTGCATCCCTGCTGCTTCTGTGCCTCACGATAAGATGGTCATTCCCTCAAAAGAATAGGAAGAAAATATGAATAGCACCAGTGTAGAAACCGGAAGAAAGATCGAAAAAACCATCGAATTTACCTGCGGTCTATGTGTCGGTATATCGATCGTGATTTCTGCCTACTTTGCCTTAATCTATCAAGGAAATCTGAGTATCGCACTTAAAATTCTAATTCCTCTCTTATTAGGGGGAGGAGGACTGGGTGGACTAGCCTATCTAAAGCTGCGCCGCAAGCGCGCCAACCCCGGTATCGATGCCATCGAGCTGAAGCAATTCCTCCAAGATGTTTCTGTATCGATCATCGATGGAGATTCTGGAATAGAAGCTATAGAGAAAAATCTTAATAACAGGAGTCCCACCCTTAAAGCGGCAGTCACCACCTACCTCAAAGAAAAGACCGGACCGATCAGAACCTCAGAATTCAGGTCTCAGCTGGAAAGACTAGCCTCGCTCCAATCCAAAGATAGCGATACGGTTATCTCCATCGTGCGCACGCTACAGCCCCAGCCTAAACCCCTTCGCATCTGGTTAGAATTCCTCATCGCCTTCGTCTTTGCAGTTCTGATCCTGCTCATCACCTTATGAGCTGCAGCCCTCTTTAAGGCTTAACTCGTGTAGAATATTAAAGCTTTTTAAGAGGTTTTGACTATGGACAAAATCGATATTATCGAAGATCTCAAAGTTCGTGGAATGCTGGACTCTTTCTCCGATGAGCAGAAGATCCGCGAGCTGCTCAAGACTCCTCAGACCATCTACTGCGGATTCGACCCTTCGGCCAAATCGATGCAACTGGGAAACTTCATCATGATCACCATCCTCAGGAAATTACAGCAGGCGGGACACCGGATAATCGCCCTGGTCGGAGGCGCCACGGGAATGATCGGTGACCCTTCGGGTAAGGCAGCGGAGAGAACATTCTTGGGAGCTGATAGCGTGTTCGCAAATGCTAAGTGCCTAGCCGCCCAGCTGTCTAAGTACCTGGATTTCTCCTCACCCGAGAAAGGTATCCTCCTCAATAACTATGATTGGTGGAGCAAGATCAATGTGATCGAGTTCCTCAGGGACTACGGAAAGCAGATTCCCGTCAACTACATGCTTGCTAAGGAGCTCGTCAAGAAGAGACTGGAGACCAGCGGTATCTCCTACACCGAATTCTCCTACATGATCCTCCAGTCTGGAGACTTCTACAACTTGCGGAAGAAGTACGGCTGCACCATCCAGATCGGTGGCGGAGACCAGTGGGGCAACCTGACTACCGCGCTGGAATTCTGCAAGCGCCGCGAGGGACCCGAATGCCCGTGCCAGGTCTTCTCCGTCAAATTGATTACCGATTCTAATGGTAAGAAATTCGGGAAATCCGAGAAGGGAGCCCTCTATCTGGATCCTTCCATGACTTCTCCTTTTGATATATATCAGTACTTTATCAATGTCCCCGACGCCGATGTGGGACGCTTCCTCTACATCTTCTCGCCTGACCCCATAGAGAAGATCAACGAGATCATCAAGAAGCACATGGAGAATCCCGGCTTGAGGACCGGTCAAAAGGCTCTAGCTAGAATCGTGACCACCCTGGTTCACGGCGAGAAGGTCGCGGATAGGTGCGAAGAGATGACGGCCGCCCTCTTCTCCGGTGATTTCAACAGATTGACCGCAGATGAGGCGCTGGAGCTCGCCCATTCGTTAGGCGCCCCGGAAGTCGAGGATAACTTCCCCCTCCTCGACGCTTTGGTCAACACCAAACTCGCTTCCTCCAAGAGCGAGGCGCGCCGATTCGTCACCAGTGCCGCCGTGTCGATCAACGGAAACAAGATTACCGATATAGCCGCTAAGATCACTCGGGACCAAGCCATCGGCGGAAAGATCGTATTCATCCGGCGAGGCAAGAAGAGCAACGGCGCTCTCATAATAAAGTAGTAGTAGAGACATCGATTCAAGTGGGCTTCACGCCCACTTTTTGTCTTCTTTAAAAATCCCAGCCGATTTTTAGCACTCTCCACTTGACAGTGCTAAAAGCTCCTCTACAATGCTGTATGTCAAGGAGGCCGGAAATATGGCTGATACCGAACAGAAATATACCCAAAAAACGATAGAAGCTCTCACCATCGCTAAGTCTCTCGCGAAGAGCAAGAGTCATCCTGAAGTAGGAGTAGCCCACCTTTTAAGAGCTCTATTCGATCAGAGCGATTCCTTCTACCAGAGGATTCTAGAGAAACTCTCGATCGATCCTAAGATGGTCAGTCAGATTATCGATTCCTTCCTCAACTCCATAAATAAGGTTTCCGGTAATACGGCTGATGTCGATTTCTCGAGCGATATCCAGGGTCTGCTGAGCAAGGCTAGCGACATCGAGAAGCAGTGGGGCGATGAATATATGTCCGTCGAACACTTGCTGCTGGCTCAGTTCTCCATCAGATCCTCGATTGTCGAACAGCTCGCGAGGATTCCCAACTACGACGCTAAGTCCTTCGAGAGAGCGATCCGGGAGATTCGCGGCTCCTCTAGAGTCACTTCCGATCGTCCCGAGGATACCTATGAAGCACTCAGCAAATACGGAAGAGATCTAGTGAGCGAGGTCGCCGCCGGCAAGATCGATCCCATCATCGGTCGCGATGAGGAGATCCGTCGCGTCATGACCATCCTCTCTCGCAAGAGCAAGAACAACCCCATACTGATCGGTGATCCTGGCGTCGGAAAGACCGCGGTGGTTGAAGGACTAGCTTGGCGAATCTTCAAAGGCGATGTGCCCGTCTCCCTGAAGGACAAGACCGTCTGGGAATTGGATGTCGGTTCGCTGATCGCTGGTGCTAAGTATCGCGGTGAATTCGAGGATAGGTTGAAGGCGGTCATGAAGGAGGTCGCTAAATCCGACGGGCGTATCATCCTGTTCATCGATGAGATCCACACGCTGATCGGTGCCGGTGAAGGTGGCGAAGGTTCGCTGGATGCGGCTAACATCCTCAAACCCGCTCTCGCCCGCGGTGAACTGCACTGCATCGGTGCCACTACGATAAACGAGTATCGCAAGTACATCGAAAAGGATCCCGCCTTCGCTCGCAGGATGCAGCAGGTCATCGTCGATGAGCCTACGGTCGAAGATTCCATCGCGATTCTGCGTGGCTTGAAGTCCCGCTATGAGGCTCACCACGGAGTACAGATTACCGATGATGCGCTGATCTCAGCCGTCATGCTCTCCAAGAGATACATCACCGACCGGTTCCTGCCCGATAAGGCTATCGACCTCGTCGATGAGGCTTGCGCCCGCACGAGGATGCAGATCGATTCGGTTCCTGAACCTCTGGATGAGTGCAATCGGAAGATCATGCAGCTTCAGATCGAGCGCGTCTCTCTGAAGAACGATACTTCCGACTCCGCCAAGAAGAGAGTCCAAGAGATGAATAAGGAGGAGGCTGAGCTCAAGGAGAAGAGAGATCAGCTGACTCTACAGTGGCAGAATCAGAAGGCGGTGCTCGCCAAAGCTAAACAGCTGCAGGAGAGCCTGGATAAAGCTGATCTGGATCTGGAGAAGGCGAAGGCCGATGCGGACTACGAGCAGGCGGCTAAACTGCAATACAGCGTCATCCCCGGACTGAAGAAGGAGATCGAGACTGCTAAGAACAAGGCGAGCGATGGACTTCTGTCCGAGGTGGTAACCTCGAACAACATCGCTCAGGTCGTCTCGCAGGCTACCGGTATTCCCGTGGATAGGATGACTCAGTCTGAATCCCAACGAGTTCTGGGTCTGAAGGCGGCTCTCGAGAAGCGGGTCATCGGTCAGGACCAGGCTATCGAGCGCGTCTACGACTGCATACTTCGCTCGCGAGCGGGAATTCAGGATCCCTCTCGACCCATCGGTAGCTTCCTGTTCTTGGGACCTACCGGTGTCGGTAAGACCGAGGTAGCTAAGGCGCTGGCGGCCAACCTCTTCGATGACGAGAGCCAGATGGTCAGGATCGATATGTCCGAGTATATGGAAAAATACTCGGTCTCCCGTCTGATCGGTGCTGCTCCCGGATATGTGGGATATGAAGAGGGTGGTCAGCTGACTGAGGCGGTCCGCCGGAAACCCTATTCCGTCGTGCTGCTCGATGAGATCGAGAAGGCCCACCCCGATGTCTTCAATATCCTGCTGCAGATCCTCGACGACGGCCGTCTGACCGATGGCAAGGGTCGCACGGTGGATTTCCGCAATACGATCATCATCATGACCTCCAATCTGGGCAGCGAATATCTGCTCAAAGGTGTCGATAAGGAGAATGTAGAGAATGTCCAGAAGCTTCTAAAAGCCACCTTCAAACCCGAATTCCTCAACCGGATCGACGATATCCTCTACTTCAATCCCCTCACCGATTCCGTCATCGATAAGATCGTCATCAAGTTCCTGGATCAGCTCAAGGATCGGATGTTAAACCGCGAGAACGGCCCCATCGAAATCACCTACACGGACGCAGCCGTCAAGCTGATTCACAAGCTGGCTTACGACCCGGCCTATGGTGCCCGTCCCATCCGCCGTTTCATCCAGGATCACGTCGAGACTCCCCTGGCCGCGAAGATAGTCGAGAATATCGTGACCAAGAAAGCGGTGATCGATACGAACGACGCAGGAGAGATCGTCATCAGCGGCAACTGATAGTCGCTAGATTCGCGCGGCATGTGAAAACATGCCGCTTTTTTGTATTGGCTTTTTCTATAATAGATATATCTCCAATACCAGTTTCTATATCCAACGTAAAAGAATCAACTGCCTATTGCACTAGAAAGAAAGATGAGATATTATCTTCAAGCCCGTTTGGCGTACACCTATTAACCCGGCCGACGATGAACCATAAAAGTAACTTGCAGCCAAAGCGAGTGAAGGATCATCATCCGGGGTTGAGGAGGTGTGTCCTGTCCTAACGGGGAAAGGATATTCAATCAAAAAATGTCTCGTTATCTTGGTCCTGTCTGGAAGAAATCCAGACATCTCGGCTACTCGATCCTCGGAACTGGGGAAGAGCTAGCTAAGCGTCCCTATGGCCCCGGTCAACACGGAAATGACCGTAAGGGAAAGGTCTCCGAATACGGAAGGCAGCTACTCGAGAAACAGAAGCTGCGCTATACCTACGGAGTCTCTGAGCGGCAGTTCCGCCGTTACTTCGGAATCGCGAAGAAGGCTCGTGAGCTGACTGGTCTGGCCTTCATGCAGGTCTGCGAGCGCAGGCTCGACAATATCGTGTTCAGGCTCGGCTTTGCTTCGACCCGCCGTCAGGCGAGACAGCTGGTCAGCCACGGACACGTCACCGTCAATGGTAAGAAGGTCGATATTCCCTCCTACCTGGTCGAGATCGGTGAAGTCATCTCCCTCAAGGAGAAGAGCAAGACTCTGAAGCTGGTCAAGGATGCTCAGGAGAAGATCATCCCTGTCAAGTATGTCACTCTCGACAAGAACAAACTCGAGGGTTCGCTGACTCGTCTCCCCGAGAGAGCTGAGCTCTCCAGCGATATCGACGAGGCCCAGATCGTCGAGTTCTACAACCGTAAGTCGATCGACTAAAGGTTGTCTCCCGTTCCTTGCTGCCGTCGGGCGAAGAGGCAGCATTCATGGCGGATATGGTGAAGCGGTTTAACACTCCGGACTGTGAATCCGGCATGCACGGGTTCGAACCCCGCTATCCGCCCCATTGTGAAAAAAGACCAACACCGATGGTGTTGGTTTTTTTGTGTCTCGCCAATGACCGCTCTTTACCTATTTTCAGAAGAACCATTTGAATATTCCGATCGAGAAATATAATCCAACGGGATTCATTATTAAAAAAGGTGGTCATCCAAAGCAGATGACCACCGAAACAAAAATCTAGCTTTTATCTCTGAATAAGCTGATAAGAAACCGAAGAACGCAAACGGAACGATCAGTCCTCATCGGGAAGCGAATTAGTCTGGTTGTACCTCTTCTGCGCTAGAAGATCATTGGTCACCATCTTGTCGATGATCGCTTTGACCGTCTTATCCAAGGAGGAATTAGCCGAATAGTCCGCTCTCTCCATAAAAGAGACCCGATTATCCTTGAGAAGACCCTGAGCGATCGTCTTATTCTTCGCATCGGGATACACGGCTATCGATTCACCACCACGGTCCCGCACCAGCTGCATGCAAGGAATATCCGTGGAGCCATCGCCGATGTAAATCATATTTCTAAAAGGGCAGTGCTTCATCGTCTCGGGCATATGCTTGTTGACCACCTCATCATCCGCCAGCTCAAAAGCACCCTTGGAGATACGGAAGAGGAACTGCGTCTTAGTCGTATAGTTGACGACCGATTTCGGCCAGATGGCTTCGCCATCGGGCCCATAGAGATACTCGCAGGCATAGACCCGCTTGAAATACTTATTTATGTGCGTGCCATTGATCATCTCGCGCAGGCCGGACGAGATGACGTAATGCTCGATGATAGCCCCCTTCGATTCACCATAAGCATTGATGCGCTCGAACCACTTAGTCAATCCAGGATAGAGCTCGACGGACGCCCCGAGCTTTTCAAACCACTCCCGGGTCGGATGGAAGCCACACTCGCGCGCCTTGACCAGCATGAGATACATATAGGACAGATTGGGATCCATCTTCTCTCGCACATCCAACTCGTTGGTCTCACCCCAGAAGACATCGGGCGTCGTGTGGATCAGCTTCATGAAATCATAGGTCTGCATGGCACCTGGAGAGAGGGTATTGTCAAAATCATACATCAGGGCAATAATCGGCTTCTTGACCATATAGCGGGTGCTCCTCAGCTCCAAAGTTTAGCACACATAAAAGAAAAGCCCTAACTTGAGGATAAAATGGAAATATAAAAATATACCGCTAGTAAACGCTTAAAGCCACTATATCCGACCTAGATATCTCCGGGGGAAATTCAGAAGAAAACTCTCTATCTGGATATCGGCGTCATCCAGATTGAACTTGATATTCCTCTCCATGCGTCCGAGGTCGGCCAAGATCCTGATGCACCTAGCATAGGTCAAGCGCCCCCGGATATTTCTGAGGATCATCTTCGCCCGGTAGGAATTGATCTTCAGCTCGGAAGCGATCGCCGCATAATCCAGCCGACGCCCATTCAGGTAGAGGGTCATCGCATCCAAACGGAATTCCGAGAAGAGGAAGGGAAGGATACTTAAGGGATCGCGATTCCTGCGAAGATCCCGGTAGCTCTTGACCGCTTCAAGGCCGCGTCCGGTCAAGAGAAAACCCGTGATGGTATAGATCCGGTCCTCAGGTTTGCGCGGGATCAAGGCTTCGACATCCGCCAGTTTGATACGATCGGAATAGAGCGAGAGCTTATCGATGCTGTTCTTCAGATTCCACCAGGAGTCGCCCGCCCGCGCAACCACCTCGGTAGCGGCCTCCCTCTCGATAGTCGAGCCAGCGGCCGAGACCAGCTGCATCGCGAGAAGGGTAGCTTCCTCGCCCTGAGGGAGCAGATACTCCTTGAACTGTGCCGAGCTTTTTAAAGCCTGAGCGAGCGGACCGGAACCGATCTTTTGATCGGTACAGATATATAGATCGCTAAAAGAATCCGCGGAGGACAGATACTGGATAAACATCTTCTGCTCCCGCGTCAGGCCATTATCGGGGTCTTTCTGCCCCGCCTTTTTCTTGGCGCTCTTGCGCACTCCCGTCTTCCGGGTCTTATCGTCAGCTAAAAAGAGAGGATTTACGACCAGGACCACGCGCGTACCACCAAAGAAGCTCATGGATTCGAGCGAATTCAGAATCGCGGAAAGAGAATCCTGGCTGCCATCGAACCGCGAGAAGGAGATGGATAGATCGAGTCCAGGGTGATCCTTCAGAATAGCCTGGCGCGCCTGGTATTCCGCAAAGCCAGGATCATCAGAGCTGAAGACGAAAACCATCCTGACTAGAAGCGATCCTTGATCTTGACCGCTTCCTTAACAGGCTCGTCCGGCGAGACAGTGACGCGCTCGATAACCACTTTATTGAGCGGAGCGTCATTAGCATCGGTAGGCACGCTCGCCACCGCATCCAGGGTCTTGAAGCTATCCTTATCGGTCGGATCGATGCTGCCGAAGGCGGCATACTGTCCATCGAGGAAACCATCGTCCCGGTCGCAGATGAAGAACTGAGAACCGGCGGAATCGGGATCAGCCGACCTAGCCATCGAGATCGCCCCACGACCATGGTGGAGGGGATTACCAAACCCGTTAGCCGCAAACTCGCCCTTGATCGCATAGCCGGGACCACCGAATCCCTTTCCGAGAGGATCACCGCCCTGGATCATGAAGTTCTTGATGATCCTATGGAAGGTCAGACCATCATAGAAGCCCTTCCTAGCCAACTCGACAAAGTTCGCACAGGTATTAGGTGCCGACTTCCAATCGAGCTTCAGCACGATGGATCCGAATCCCTTTATCTTTATCTCGACCATTATCTATCCTCCTCAGGAGGGAAAACCTCCGCGACCGCCTTCACCCTCAGGTTCTGAAGGTGACGATTACCATTGAGGAAATCCTTGATGGACATCGCCTTCTTCCCCTGCTTCTGCACATTGAGCAGATCGACCGATCCACCCTTGACGGCTACCGTAAGTCTCCCGTGATCAGCGCATATTATTCTACCTTCTTCACCCGCCAAATTGGAAACCTGGGCCTGATAGACCTTGATCTGGGTGCCATCCTCCAACACGAAGAAAGCGCCGGGTTTCAACGAGAAAGCGCGAACGCGATTGACGAACTGAGCCGGGGTGAGCGCCGGATCGAGATATTCATCCGACTTGCTAAACATGTGACAGATGGTCACCTTGGTCTCATCCTGCGGCTCGCCCTTAAGGGTACCGGCAAGATACTGGGGAAGATACTGATCGATCAGCTGATCAGCCGCGTGGGACACCGCGGCAGCCAGGGCGGTAAAGTTCATGCTCGGCGCAATATCGATGCCGACCCGGGCGAAGACCCGCCCCGCATCCATCGCCTTCACCATCTCCATGAGGCAGACGGCCGTGTGCGTATCGCCCCGCAGCAGAGCGGTCTGCATAGGGGAGGCCCCGCGCAGATCGGGAAGATCAGAGGCGTGAATATTCAGGGGAGCATAACTCTTGGATAGAGCGAGCACCTTGCTGGAGAGGATCTGACCAAAGGCGTAGGTCAAGAGGAGATCCGGATGCAGATTCTCGACGAAGGAGAAATCCCTATTCAGTTTTATCGGCCGATGAAGGGGGATATTTCTAGCCAGCGCCACCTGCGAGACCGGAGAAGGCACCAGCGTGCGTCCCCTTCCCTGGCAGGCATCAGGCTGACTGACCACGCCCACCACCTTGAAACCGCGATCCAAGAGGTGAGTGAGACCTTCCGCCGCGATCTGGGGCGTCCCGAGAAAAACGATTCGAACATCCTGATAATTCATGTGATTAACCTCCAAGCTCAGATGAGCCCAACGATGAGCAGCACTAGACCCGCTATCGCCTGCGCCGCCGCGAGCGAGATGCTAGCTTTCGCCCCTAACTTGAGACAGTAGCTAGACTTTTTTCCGAATCTCAACAGATCGAAGGCGAAAAACAATCCACCGAGCAGCCCCGCAACGAGCAGAGGAACACCGATCAGATAGAGCGGAGCGGACAGGGGAAGGCAAAGCCCCAGCGACAGAGCCAGCCCCAAAAAGAGCCACCCGACCTGCGTACCCCACATCGTCTTGACTATGTGGTGACCGAACAACCGCGTAGCCGCTAGAAGATCCGACTCTTCGATAAACGTTCTTCGCGCGGGGAAGGAACAGCAGGAATAGACCATAGAAGCGCCACCCGACTCCGCAGCGAGAATCTGCTCACGCACCGCACCGACCTCCACCGAGGCGAGACCAGCCTTCGGAAGAAAGAGGGCAGAACCACCATCCGGGCAGACTACGAAACAGGTGTCGGTCTCCTCCAGACTACCCGCGAGCGTCTTATAGCTGATGGTCTGCACAGATCCCTGGCCGGTCAAGACGATGCCCCCGAGCATAAACTCCGCATCCACCCTGCCCCGCCGAACCGAGTTGAAAAAGCCGAAGCGATAACCGAAATAGCCGAAGGTGCTGAGGATGATCGCCGTACCTATAACAAGGAAGAGGAAGGATAGTTCCTTAGAGCCGCTGAAGAAGAGTCCAAAGAAGATGACGATGGCGGACACTCCGAGAAGCAGAAGGGGAAAGAGCACACCAAAACCAGCGATCGAGAGCAGCGCGCGCAGAGCCAAAGCTGTCCCCGAGGGAGCGGAGGATCGAGCTAGAACCAGCTTCTCCCCCTCCTCGGATTTCAGGGAACCACTGGGAATACCCAGGATGGCAGAGATCCTAAAATCGAGATTATCCGAAGGTACTTGACCATCAACTAGATATGAGAAAAGCTGATTCTCCGTAATTCCCAACTTATCGGCTATGGCTAGAGTAGTTAAGCCCCTAAACCGGCAGACGCAACGAAGCCTACTTAGATAGTCCATCGCCATCCCCCTGATTGTCACCGGACTCCTCACTGGGCAGAACCGTCGTATCATCAACCTTCGAGGCGATATCCCGCTCATCCTCCTCCGCTTCCTGACGGCGGACCGAGATGGTCTTGAGCCGCTCGTTCTGGATATCCTCCGCATCGGATTCATCCTCGATCTCGCCGACGATCTCCTCGACGAGGTCCTCCACCGTCACTAACCCGATCGAATTACCCCGACTATCGCGAACCACCGCCATGTGCTGTCTGAACCGCTGAAGCCGCTTGAGAGCCAGCGAGGCCGAAATCTTCGAAGAGAAGAAGAGCGCCGGTTTCACCGCCTCTGATATATCGGTGCCACCATTGAGCAGCATCTCGTAGAAATCGCGCTGGAAGATGACGCCAACCACCGCCTTCGTTCGACTGTCGATATAGGGCATGCGCGAATAGTTGTTATCGATGAACAGCTGTCGGATCTGTGCCAGAGTCATGCTGTCCGAGGCATAGACCACTTTAGACATGGGAGTCATGACCCTCTCGATCGTCTTATCATCGAAATTCAACGAGTTCTGAATGAGATCGTGCTCATCCTTCTCTATCGCGCCTTCATCGTAGACATCAGTCACCACCGCTTTAAGATCGCCCTCGGACAGTTCCGGGGTCTCCTTCTTCGCGCGGACTATCTTCTCTACCGAATTCCGAACCAGCTGCGTCACCGAGGTTAGAGGATAGGTGAGAAAGTAAGTAATGGAGAGGAAGGGAGCGATCCCGCAGCCGACCTTCTCCGGATGCTCTTGGGCGATGGCCAGCGAGATAGGGAGAGCGACCAGCAACAGGAAGAGGAGCGGCACGAGCGTGCCGACCAGTATTCCCACCCACAGAGGCTTGATCTGCAGGGCGTCGAACAACGCCGTCCCGAAGGTCAGAACCGTAAAGATGATAACCATCATCCTCGCACCATCGACCGAACGTTCGCGGTGGGCGATCATCTTGATCAGCGTGCGTCCCGACCGGTGGGATGAGAGGTAGCGTGCCTTGGTGGCGCTCGCCTTAGTCAGAACCAGCTGCTGTACCATCCCTAAAATCGTCAAGCCGAGAAAGATCGCCGAAAGTATCCCGAGTATGACCGAGAGCCAAACCGGTAGATTATCCATTTCCTATACCTCCATGCCCTTATATTCTACTTCTATATATCAGTACGCCACGGCCAGATGAAAAAGAACTGGGGAGAGCTCCCCAGTTCGAATGCATCACTATCAGTCTTCCTGGAATACGATTCCCGAATGGCCGCCGCAGCGGATCGTATTCCCGGTGAATTCCGCCTCACCCACCTGAAGGAGCACCCGGCCTGAGCCGACCGGCAGGCTCGCCTCCTCATCCTTGAGATTGATGAGCACGACCGTCTTACCGCGGCGGAAGGACAGGGGCGCAGAGAGGAGCTCAAAGCCCTCGTGCGCGGTGAGATCGGGATCGGAGGAACGAACCGCGTTCAGCTGGCGTATGAAGTTCAACAGGCTCGCAGGATCCCTCTCGCAGCGCTCGACCGTCCGCGTCTCCGGACAGGTGGGCAGGTAGCAATCAGCGCTGGCGCGAGTCGAGAAGCCGAAGCTGGGCGTCGATTCATCCCACTTCATGGACAGTCTCGCTCCCGTGCGCTGGTAGCCTCCATCCTTGGAGGGATAACCTCGCACGGTAGTCTGCTCGCACTCATCGCCGGCGAAGACGAACGGGACGCCGGGAATGGTGAAGAGCATCAGATAGGCGAGCTTGAGCTTATTCCCCTTCAGGCGATCCGCGATCCTGTACGTATCGTGGTTGCCGGAGATGGGGGACAGATAACCGCCCGGAACCTTCTCGGCATCGCGGATCTCAGCGACCATCTCCGCGACGTTCTTCTGCCAGAGCTCCTCGTCGAAAGAATCGAGCAGAGGCTTCTTGCCGGCCTCGTCGGGACGATCCAGCGTCCCGATGCGGAAGAAACCGTGGGAGAAGTTATCGTCGTGATCCAGCACGAAGTCAGAGCTGAACCCCGCCTTGAGCGACCGGCGGGGAGTAGACCACTCGCTGACCATGTAGAACTTGCCGCACTCCTTCTGCACCTCGGCGATGATCTGCTGCCAGAGCCAGATGGTGGCCTCCTTCTCCTCATCGTTCTTCACGAGCGAATCCGCCATATCGACCCGGAAGCCATCGACGCCCAGCTTCAGCCACCGCTCCATGATGGAGATGAGGAACTTGCGGGTCCTCACCACCCTCTCATCGCGATAGGAGATCTGCCACTGGGGATATTCGACCCGGTTGAAACCATAGTTGAGAGCAGGCTGGTGCACGAAGAAGTTGACGAAGAAGCTCCCATAGCGGGGGAAGAGACCGCGCACGAGATTTCCAGCGCAGTTTCCATACCAGCCCCAGGGGTTATCGCTCCAGATGAACATATCGGAGAGATCGTTCCTCTGGGCGGCCGCCGACTGAAGGAATTGGGGAGCGGACCAGGAGAGGTGTCCGGGAACCAGATCGAAGAAGATGGCGATATTCCGGGCGTGGCAGGCCTCGATCAGCTTCCGCGCATCCTCGTCCGTACCGAAGCGCGGATCGACGTGGAACGGATCCTCGATATCGTACCCGCCATCGAGGAAGGGGCTCTTGTAGAAGGGGTTGACCCAGATGCCAGAGAAGCCGAGCGATTTCACATAGTCCAGCTTCTCGATTATGCCCTGGATGTCGCCCACGCCATCGCCGTTCGAATCCTTGAAACTCACGGGGTAGATCTCATAGAAACTCAAAGCGCCGTAATCCTTGATCATGTTTTCCTCCATAACTGTTCTATTTAAAAATGTTAAATGTTTTTCTTGAGAGGTCAATAAACTATCGTAAAATTCCCCAAATCTTAGGAAGACAAAAAAAGGACAGGAGGTTCACTCCTGTCCAAACGGAATCTACCGCTCCTACTTCTTCTTACCGAAGATCTTGGAGAATAGTCCCTTGGCTTCGCCCTTCTTCTCGGCGATCTCACCGAGCTTCTGGTAGAGATCCTTCTCCTCCTGGTTCAGCCGGGTAGGAATCTTGATCTCGACCGTGACGATATGGTTACCAGTCAGGCCGTTGGCCTTCTTGATACCCATGCCCTTGACCTTGATCTTGGCGCCGGGCTGAGTACCAGCCTTCACATCGACCGTCTGCGGGCCCCAGATCGTATCGACCTCGATCTGACCACCGAGGACCGCGGTGATCAGCGGCACGCGGTTATCGGTCAGGATATCCAGACCATCGCGCTGGAAATCCTTGTCGTCCTCCACGACCATCTCGATATAGAGATCGCCGTTCGGACCGCCGTTCAGACCGCGTCCACCCCGGTTGGGTACCCGGAGCCGCTGACCCTCTTCGATACCAGCCGGAATGCTGATATGGAGGGTATCGTTGATCGTCACCGTTCCGCTGCCGCCGCACTGCGAGCAGGGATTGGTGATGACCGTTCCGCGACCGCTGCAGCGAGGACAGGTCGTCTGGCTCTGGAAGCGACCGAACATGGTGTTCTGAACCGAGACGACAAATCCGGTACCGCCGCACTGAGGACAGGTCGAAACATCCGAAGGATTGACCGCGCCCTTGCCGTCACAGGCGGGGCAAGGTCCATCGTACTTATAGGGCATATCGACCTCGCGACCCTTACAGGCGTCCATGAAGGTTATCTTCATCCGCATGAGCACGTCTTTACCGCGGATCGGTCCATCGGGACGACGCTGCCGGCTACGCGAACCACCCCGGAAGAATTGGCTGAAGATGTCGTTTATATCCCCAAAGTCATCCGCGTTGAAATTGCCGGGGTTAAATCCCGCCGCCCCGCCGTCAGCTCCGTCGACGCCGGCCTGTCCGAACCTATCGTAAGCCGCACGCTTCTTCGGGTCCTTCAGAACCTGATAGGCGTTGGTGATCTTCTCGAACATCTCGGTCGCATTCGGGCTCTTGTTGACATCGGGATGCCACTTCTTAGCCAGTGTGCGGTAAGCCGTATTTATCTCATCCTGAGTCGCATCCTTAGACACGCCCAGAATCGAGTAGTAATCCTCGTCAGCCATCTGCACCTCCCTTTCCCATCCATATCACTAATGAGCCGGGGAAGTCCCCGGCTCATCAGCACCTAGACTACCGATTACTTGTTGGAATCCTTGCTGTCGGTAGCGTCATAGACCTTGCCGTCAGTATCGTTCTGAGACTGGTTGGCAGTCGAGGCCTGCGCACCGCTGTTGCTGTTGTTGGTTGAACCAGCGGCCGAAGCACCAGCAGCCTGCTGAGCCGCGTAGGCGACCTGCTGGAGCTGAGCGATCTTCTGACGAACCGCCGCCAGATCGTTCTTATCCAGATCAGCCTTCACCTCGTCGCGCAGCTTCTGAGCCGCCGCCCGCTGATCAGCGGGAATCTTGTCGCCACCCTTAGCCAGCTCATCATCGATGCTGGAGATGAGAGTCTCAGCCTCGTTGCGGGTATTGGCATCGTCGCGGCGCTTCTTATCAGCTTCCTCGTTGGCCTTCGCCTCAGCCACCATCCTGTCGATCTCTTCCTTCGAGAGTCCAGAAGAGTTGGAGATGGTGATGTGCTGCTCCTGGTTGGTGTCCAGATCCTTAGCAGTGACCGTCAGAATACCGTTGACATCGAGCGCGAAGGTAACCTGAATCCTAGGAGTTCCACGGCGAGCGGGACGGATTCCCGTCAGGCTGAAGCGTCCCAGGAACTTGTTGTCCTGCGCCATGGGACGCTCACCCTGATAGACCATGACCTCGACACCGGTCTGATTATCGGTAGCAGTTGAGAAGATCTGGCTCTTCGAGGTAGGAATAGTAGTATTTCTGGGGATCAGAGGAGTCATAACTCCACCCAGGGTCTCCAGACCCAGAGTCAGAGGAGTGACATCGAGAAGGACGACATCCTTGACCGTGCCACGGATGACTCCACCGTTGATGGCCGCACCGACCGAGACCGCAGTATCAGGGTTGAGCGACTGGTTCGCCTTGCCCATATAGGCCTTCACCATATCGATGACCGCAGGCATACGGGTCGAACCACCCACCATAAGAACATCGTCGATCTGATCCTTGGCCAGACCAGCATCGGAGAGCGCCTTCTCCATAGGAGCGCGGCATCTCTCGATGAGATTCCTGGTCAGATCCTGGAATTTGACACGGGTCAGAGTCTCATCGTAGTTGATGGGCTGACCATCCTGTCCGGGAGCGAGGTAAGGAAGAGTGATCTCAGTAGAAACCTGAGCGGTCAGAGCGATCTTGGCGCTCTCAGCCGCATCCTTGATTCTCTGGACCGCCATCTTGTTAGAGTGCAGATCGAGGCCGTACTGATTCTTGATGCCAGCCATGATCCACTCCATGATGGCGTGATCCCAATCATCACCACCCAGATGAGTGTCGCCGGAAGTGGAGATAACCTGGAAGGTTCCATCGCCGATATCCAGAACAGAGACATCGAGGGTTCCACCACCCAGATCGAAGACCATGACCTTACCGGACTTCTTCTTATCGGAATAACCGTAGGCCAGAGCGGAAGCAGTGGGCTCAGCAAAGACACGAACCACATCCAGACCCGCAATGGTACCAGCGTTCTTCGTCGCCTCGCGCTGCGCATCGTCGAAGTACGCAGGACAGGTGATGACCGCCTTCTTCACCGGGTGTCCGATATTGGTCTCAGCATACTGCTTCATATAGGCGAGGATCTTAGCCGAGATCTCCTCGGGAGTGAAATCCTTGTTGATGCAGTTGATGTGAACCTTGTAATCGCGCTCACCCATGTGCCTCTTGATCGAGTAGACAGAATCAGGATTGGTGATCATCTGCCGCTTCGCCGCATTACCGACGATCACCTCGCCATCCGCCTTGAAGCAGACGACGGAAGGACAGGTCAGAGGTCCCTCGGGTGTAGGGATAACCTTGACGTTTCCATCATCCTGCATATAGGAGACCACCGAATTGGTAGTTCCCAGATCTATTCCTAGAATGTACTCGTTAGCCATTACTTGTTTTCCTCCTTAGTTTCAACGACTTCGATCTTCTCGCCTTCATCCTTCTTCGGAGCCTCCGGTTTCACCGGAGCGGGTTGGCGACGCTCGACCGTCACCACGACCGCCGCCGGCTGCACCAGACGATCCTTCAGCTTGAAGCCCTTCATCCACACCGAGTGGACTAGATCGGGCTTATCGGCCTCGACCGTCTCGAACGCCTCCATCACCGAGGGATCGAACTTGTCGCCCACCTTGGGCTCGATCATGCTCACCCCCTGTTTGGACAGCGCCGCGAGGAGCTGCTTGTAGCTGAGGTGGATTCCCTTGATCCAAGCAGTCGACTTGGGATCGGAAGTGGGTTCAAACCTGAACGCTTGATCCAAGCTCTGCATGAAGGGAATCAGCTCCTTGAGGAACGGCTCGCCAGCGTACTTGAGGACCACCTGGTTGTCGCGCTCGATCTCCTTGCGGAGATTCTGCACGTCAGCCAAGCTGCCGTAGTACTTGTTCATCCAGCTGTCCCGCTCGCTCTCAGCCGCCTTCAGCAGCTCCTTGAGCTTCCCGTTGGTCTGGCGCTCGAGTTCGAGCTCATCCACCACATTGGACTTCGGCTCGTCCTTGACTGCCGCCTGACCTTCCTCGGGCTTTTTATCTTTATTGAACACCTTAGCTTCCTCCTCCTTTCTGTTCATCCCTGATCCTGACCGACAGGAGTTCGATCATCATATCTATCAGATCCAAGATCCGGTGGTAATCCATCCTGTTGGGTCCAACGACCGCAATATCGCCTTCCGGTCCACCCGGAATCGAGACGCGCCGCTTGACGATCGAGATGTCGTTGACGGGATCGATCTCCACATCGGTGTGAGGATTGATCTTCGCCACGATTCCCTGACCGTCGCCGCTCTCGAGCTTCTGATTCAGCAGCTTCTGAACGAACTTCCGGAATCCTGCCTCCTCGGTGAACTCCGGCAACTCCATCAGCTTGGTGCCACCGAAGGACTTCGACTTGCGGCCCGAGAATCCGACGCAGGCGTCGCAGAACGCCTCCATCACGATCTTGAAGTCCCGACCGATCTGCGACTTCAGGATCGGTTCCATGCTCCTGACCTTCGCATCGACATCGCCGATCTTCGTCCCGATCAACCGATCATTGAGCAGCTTGATGCCGTACGCCACCGCTTTCATCGACCCGGTGGGGGGGACGGTAAACAGCTTGCTCTCCACATTTCCCGAATCGGTGACCAGGATCACTGTGGCCGTCTCGCTGGAGATCGGTACCATAGTCACGCTGACCAGCCTCTCCGAGGAGGCGGATCCAAGGACTACGGTAGCCAGCGAGGTGACCTGCGAGAGGACCTCACAGGCGTTCTCGATCGTCTTCTCCATCGACTTCGTCCCATAGCTCATCAGCGAAGCGAGCTGCTGGCGGACCTTGTCGCCATCCCGATTCCGCTTTTCGCTGCTCTCCTTATTGAAGATGTGCTCCAGATAGTACTGATAGCCAGCTGCGGAAGGAACGCGGCCCGCGGAGGTGTGAGGCTTCTCGATCAGCCCATCGCGCTCCAGATCGGCCATGTAGTTCCTGATCGTCGCCGACGACATATCCAGACGATGCTTAGACAGGAGGTTTTTCGAACCGACAGGAACACCTGTCTGAATGAAGTCTTCGATGATGTACTTCAGGATCAGATCGTACCTAGCGGTCTTCACTTCAGCCTCCTTTCTAGCACTCTCACTCTCCTAGTGCTAAATGGATTATAGCGGGGCACATAGCATTGTCAACAAACAAGTGCTAATTTTTATTCGATTTTAAAAAAGCTCCGATAAATAGTTGAAAAATCGATAGTATTAAATAAAAAAGGATCCTATAAAGGATCCTTGGCGCGACAGTAAATCGACTACTGAACCACGACCGGCCCCTCCTCGCTCGCCGAAGCGTGGAGAAGAGCACTCGAAGCGGAGGGATGCGCAGCCAGCGCGGTGCGCAACTCCTGCTCGCCTCCCTCTAGACCCAGCTTGATGCTGAAGAGACCAGCTCGGTCGAAGAGATCCTTGGCCGTGAGGAGAAAATCCGCATCGGCCACCGGGAAAACCACCCCCGCGATGGTAAATTCCTTCGGGGTGCGCCCCAGAGCAGAGATGAGATCTTCCACATCCCGACTCGCAGTCGAAGAACTGATGAAGATCGTCCGCCGGGGACGAGGTGAGCCAGGGGGAAGAATCCTAGTCTGATCGACGAGAGAGATGAAATCGGGAGAAGAAAGATGCTGAACAGGATGGAAGAGCACCAGAGCAGCCCCCGGTTTGTCGCAGATGAGGCGTCCTCCTCCGACATAGAAAGCATATCCTTCCAATTCCCGCGCGAGTTGGCTGCCCTCCGTCAAGATGCCGAGATTGTCCTTACCTACCTTCCCTATAAGATCGGAGGTGAGGGTAGCAAGGCGCACGAGGAGGTTCGTCTTATGTAGGATGATCTTCCCTAGATCGGAATCCTTCGCGACACCATCGACCGTAAGGATAGTCTCCCCGTACATGACGGTATCGCCATCGGCCAGAGAGCTGATAGTAACCCGAGAAGGGTCGTCATGGAAATCGTCGACCAACGTCCTGACCAGGTCGGTCCCAGCCACCTTCAACTGATCATTGGAATTCGAAAGCAGCGACATATTCCCATCGGGGAAAGGTCCTTTAACATCCAGCCTTCCCTTCAGCTGGAAGGTCGCCTCAGTCAAGCGGTCAGCTTTACCGTGAGTCCAGAGCGAAAACTCGGGCACGTGTCCCAATCTTCGACGAGAGTCGATCACGATCGAATCATCGGTATCCTTGAGGGCGACGATCCTGTAGATGGGCAACCCCTGACTGCGGAATTTATGTTCGAACTCAGTGCACACATCCGTAGGTTCGTCCTTCTCATAGATACCTTCGAAGAGAATCTTGAATTTGCCGAAGGTCTCAAAGTAGGAAACGGAGGCCTCGTAGAGACCCACGTTATCCGTCTTAAAGAAGAGCTTTCCCCCTACCTTGAGGATCCGATAGTATTCCGCTAGACGATCCGGATAGGTCAAACGGCGCTTCTGCTGCTTGGTCTTAGGCCAAGGATCAGAGAAATTCAGATACAGCTCCTCGACGCTATTGACGGGAATGAGATCCGCCACATTCTCATAGGTATCGTTGAGGAACCGCGCATTGGGAACCTTAGGGTTCATCTCCGCTGCGCGCTTCACGGCCAGAGCGAAAGCGTTGTAGTTCATCTCCAGTCCGAGAAATTGGTGATTGGGCTCCATCTTCGCTTTCTCGAGCAGAAACAAGCCGCGTCCCGAACCAATCTCTAAGCGATCGAAAGGAGCCAGACTTCCCTCGTCCTTACGATTTAATGCGATATCCCGATTTGAATCAATGACACCTGCAGCCCAAGGGCGATGACGCAATCGCATTACTTGGATTCCGCCTCTCGCTTAGCGAGCTGACCCATCTCGTAGATGGTATGAGCGTAGATACCAATATCGTCGTAGAAGTTAGAGATAGAGAAGAACTCGTTATCGCCGTGCATATGGAAATCCAAGTCGGCATAGGAACCACCGAACGCCACGGTATTCCGCGAATCCTTCGCATAGGTTCCGCCACCGATAGCTAGAGGTTTGCTCTCCAGATCGCCAGTCTCCTCCTGATAGACTTTCATCAGCGTCTTGATGAAGGGAGACTCGGGATCGATATAGAGAACAGGGGTCTTAGACTTGACCTCGATCTCATCGGGGTAAGTCTTATCCTTCACATGATCGACCGCAGCATCGATCTCGACATTCTCAGGCAGTCTCATATTGACCGACAGAGTGAGCTTCCCATCAGCATAATCGAAGAATCCCACACAGTAGGAAGAGCGGTCAAACGCTTTGGATTTGTAATTTCCACCGAAGGATTCACCATCTCCACCCTTGTAGTCCTCATAGAGATCGTGAAGTACCTGAATTCCTCTAATCTTGCCGATGATGTTTAACATGTAGAGTCCAGCATTGACGCCGAACCAAGGCATGCTTCCATGATAGCCGAACCCTTCGATCTTTAGAGTGCTTCCATTCCAGCTCCCCTTGATTTCCGAGTGATCGGAGAGATAGTTAGCCACGATTCTCTTGACCTCGTCGAGAGGAGTGCCACAATCCGCAAAATCATAGGTAGCAGTGTCGCAGACGAGATTGATCGCGGTTCCCCAGTGGAAAGGCTTATTGCCCAGATCGACGTGATAGATAGCGTCAAAATTGCAGACCGCTTTCTCACCATAGATCAGAGGGTACTCCGCATCAGGCGAGATTCCGTAAGCGGGGAAGCCCTTCTTGAGAACATTAAAGTAATGATCTAGACAACGGAAATCCAACTCCTCATTTCCGCCAAAGACGAAACGGACACGGTAACCATCGATCAACCCGTGATCCTTCAGAACTTTGAGTCCAAAGAACGCGGCTAGACCAGGTCCCTTATCATCCTCGGATCCACGGCCATAGATCCTGTCCCCGACTATAGTCGCCTGGAAAGGATCGGTCTTCCAATTCTCCCTAGTGACGGGAACAGTATCAGAATGAGCGTAGATATCGATCAGGGGTCCCTTACCGGAAGAGAGCTCAGTGCAGTAACCATCGCACCTGTCGACCTCGAATCCCATCTTTGCGCCGAGCTTAGCCACGAAGGCCAAAGCATTCTCTACCCCCTGTCCGAAGGGATGAGCAGCCGTTACCGTGGCCGGATCGTTATATGAAGGTATACCGATATATTCTTTAAGCGTCTCCAGAGCTTCAGCCCGATATGGCTCTGCTAATTCAGCCCACTTTGTCCTCTTCTGCGAGAACTTGGACTTCTCTAATTCCATCGTTGAATAAATCCTCCAAAATTTCGCTTAGTATTCTACATTAAATCAGCTTGTCAAACTAATTTAAGCCGTGTTACTGCCTCATTTTATATGGTTATTCAAGAGAGGAAAGGCTAACTGATTCATCACGATCTATCGCTATCTATTCCCTCAGGTAAATCCAAGTGGGATAGCAGCATTTCTATAGCAGAGTGAAATACATTATTGGAGAGCTACCCAAAATAATTTGGAATCTAACTATCTAGAGCTGATCAAGCATGGAACTAACCCATGATATAAGTCCATAAACATTCACCTTTAAAGCTAACAGAATACTTTAAGCGACCCATCGATATCTGTCCGCCATATAGGTATTCCGGCTCCCGCAATCCTCCCGACAACTTCTGGATCAGGATGACCGTAGTAATTTTTGCCACAGGATATAACAGCCAACTCAGGATTGACAGCCGTTAAAAGCTCTACCGAAGTAGAAGTCTTGGACCCATGGTGACCAATACGTAGATAGTCAACCTTGAGATCAGCCCCTCTTTCTATTATTTCCTTTTCTACCGAAACAGGAGCATCACCCATGATTAAAAAATTATTTTTACCGACTTCAAATTCTAAGACCGCGGAAATATCGTTGTCGTCAGCCCCATCAGTCCGAAAATTATGATCGATAAATTCTATTCCACCTAGATTAAAACTTCCCGATACCTCATCACCATAAATAACCTTTTCAACCTCTAACGATCTAGTCAGTCCTTCTAGGGCGCCGCAGTGGTCAAAGTCCTCGTGAGTGATGATTACCCCAGCCAATCGCTTTATCCCTTCCTTCTCTAAAAAAGGAACCAAGCACTCGCTTGCAATATCTCGATAGATGCTTCCACCCGTATCGATCAAAACACCTTTTCCACTCTTGACTACCAGAGTGGAATCACCCTGCCCCACATTGATGAATACTACTCGGTCACGCTGAAAAGAGCTAAAGATGGGCAGGGAGATAAAACAGAGGGGAATGAGGATCAGCACTCTGTAACGCCAGGGGTGACCAATAGCGTACGCCACGAAAAAAACAAGCAAAGCAATATACCACAAGATAATAAAAGGAAGTAAAAATACTCCAATTCTTATGACACCAAAATTAGATAGCAACCTTAAAAGAGATAAATAGATACCAGCAATGTGTTCCAAGACGATCCCATATGCGGGAATTAAAAGCAATGGTAGGGACAGGCAATAAACCAAACAGGAAGGCAACACTAGAAACAACGGAATAACCATAGCCAGCAGGTTGATCTTTCCAGTTTCAATAATTGAAAAAGGAACGATGACTAGGAAATTTAAAATAGCTTTCAAAAGAGTCCTTACCACCTTCGGGATCAAGCGACCCAAGCCTCTCATAAACACGGAACTAGTCATTAGCATGAAGGGTATATAAAATCCAAGATCGCACACACAGAAGGGCGAACTCAAGATTAGAAGTGAGCCAGCTAGACAGCGGCTATGCATGGACTCTTTGAAGTGCGAGGAAAAGAGTCTAGTTATCGAGAGAAGAAAAATTCTTTTCCCCGACAGTGAGAAATCGCTCAATGTACAGACGATAAAGCAGATTGCAGGAGAAATAAATCTGAGAAGCCTATTGTTCTTCTCTTTAAGAACCCTTTCAAACAAGAGGACGATAAAAGAGATGTGAAGACTAGTGTCAGTTAAAAAACGAGTCAGAGAAGCCTCTCTCAGATGGTTATACCCACTTATTCCACCGCTTCCCTTAGCGAAGAGAAACGAGGAGATCAAAGAACGATTATCGCCATCTAACTCACTTAGGACCCAGCTTCTATATCCAGACAGAAAATTCGGAATATCTAAAATACACTCGATCTGACCACCATCGTAAAAGTTGAAGCAGCCCCGCCTATTGAGATAGCTTGCAAAATCGAAATCTCCTTCAACCCTAGCAAAATATAAAGTTCTATATTCCCCTGTAAGCCTAAATAGCGATCCTAATCCTGGATTGAGGGTTGATTGAACATAGATCCCTCCGCGGTAAGTGCTTATAACAAAATAGTTTTCCGCTGATCGGGTCACCATGCCCACATATACACCGCTCGTAAAAGGTCGGGAAATAAACCAGGTGACAATGGCTATTATTGCCGCTGCAATCAAGCAGGACAAAGCATTCCAATATCTCCTCTGAAGGAAACAGAGGGTTAGAGGAATCATCAAAAGAAAGAGAAACCAATAGCTCTTATATCCAGAGATACTGCCTATGATCAAACCTATGAAGATATAGAGCCACACACAATCACCTCAAAGTGACCAATCCCCTTATCTTCTCATATGTTTTTTGACCTATTCCTTTCACCTCGAGAAGCTGCTCGATACAGGAAAACGCCCCATTCGCCTTTCGGTAATCAATGATAGCCTGGGCTTGAGCGATAGTAATGCTGAGTTTATCTTTGATATCTTTAGCCGTTAAAGACGTATCGTTAATATTGATTTTTGCGCTCTCGACGGGCTCACAGACTTCCCCCTGAGTCGAAGGGATAAAGAAGTAGTCTCTATCGCCGATCACATAACTCGAGACATAGGAATCAGTATCGGCATCGCTAGTTACTCCACCTGCCATAGAAATGAGGTCGCCGAGAGTATCAGTCGGCTCCACACTATAGATTCCTGGATGATTTATCTCGCCTTCGATTTCTACTTCCTGACTGCTTTCAGTTACCGAGCTCCCATCCAAATAGCTAGTTTCCGTGCTGGGATCTACTACGGGAGAATCAGATGAGAGACGGGAAAGGGCCAGGATACCGACAATGGTGATAATCACACCGATCACAACCGAGCCTACCAAAATAATTTCCTCCTCACTCTTAAATATTCTGAGCGGCCCAATTCAAATACATTTTCTCGATAAGAAATTAAAAGCTGTGCCCGATCGAGGCACGGCAGCAGATAGCAAACAGGAGAACTAAGATAGCTATTAAGCGATCTTAATTATCTTGACCGAGAACTCCTTAGGGGCGATGACACGGCAAACATCATTAACCTTTTTGCCGATGACCGCTGAACCCATAGGAGAAGTATTAGCGATGACGATCGGAGTAGCCTTCAGATCAGTCTCAGTCGATCCACCGATCTTGAAGACGATCGACTTATTGTTATCGAGCCGCAGAATAGTGATAGTGGAACCGATATTGACGATATTTTTATCAGTCCGCTCCACTACCTTAAAATGATCCAGCTGATACTTGATCTCGTTGATTCTAGCTTCGATCTGGGCCTGCTTGTCCCGCGCAGCATCGTAATCCGCATTCTCGCTCAGATCACCCTGAGAACGAGCGAGCGCTAGCTCCTCTTGGTTCTTGGGCTTCTCAACCCTGATCAAAACCTCCAACTCGTTCTCGAGTTTTTCCTTACCTTCGGGAGTAAGTACCTGATCCTCATTGATCTCCATAGAGCACCTCCGTAAAAAACACTAAACCCTCTAGACGCGGGATAAGTTTAGCACGATAGCCGGATAGTTATTAGCGAAGAGAAGGTTAAATTTAAGGATTCAAGCAGATTCATTTACTTATGTAAGGGCTTTTATGGCAAAATATAAGCCCCGCCACGGAGGCTTAGTATGGAAAAAACGATTATTGAAAAGGCATCTGGGAAAAAGATTAGCGACCTGATAGGAGATGAGGACACTACTATCTGCGTAAAAGTCGATAACAGATTGAGGGAGACTAACTATGTGATAACAGATGACGAGAGACACGAGATCGTCAAACTGGATCTGAAGGACTCCGAAGCGGTAAAAGTCTATGAAGCCTCGCTAAGATATCTGATAGGTATGGCAGTCGAGCGCGCCTTTCCCGATATGAGGGTAAAGATCTCCTATGGAATATCCAAGTCGATGATGCTCTCCTTCTTCAGCATCAAGGATGCTAAACCCATCCTCGCCACCTCGAAGATAAGAGATCGACTAGAGAGCGAGCTGAACAGCCTCATAGCCGAAAATCTCCCCATCATCAAAAAGACGATAACGAAAGATGAGGCGTTAAAAATATACGCACAGCACGGGTATAAGGACCGCCTCGAAGCTCTTCAATATCGGCCCGAAACTACGGTTCACCTCTACGAGTGCGATGGTTACCTCGATTACCCCTACTCCTACATGGTAACGAGAACTGGTAAGCTGTCACATTTTCGTCTTCTCGTGATGACCCCGGGGTTAATACTCTCCTATCCTCGTGCCGAAGATGACGGAAAGATTCTCCCTCTAGAAACTGATTCCTCATTTGCCAAAGCCCTTAAGAAGACTCGCGTACAGAGCGCCCGAGCCGGTCTGACCACGATAGCCGCCATCAACGATGTTCTAAATCGATTTGGACCTACCGTGCTGGTCGGCATGTGTGAGGATTACTGTTCAGAGCAGTATCTCAGGTTAGCTGAACTCTATCAGTCACGAGCCAAGACCTGCCGATTGATCCTGATATCCGGTCCCTCTTCCTCGAGCAAAACCACCTTCGCCAAGCGGCTTAGAACCCTACTCATGTCCTATGGTTTGCGTCCTATACGCATCTCCATGGATGATTACTACATCGACAGAAACAAGATGAAGAAAGGACCGGACGGAAAGTATGACCTGGAAGGGATCGGCGCCCTGGATCTAGACCATTTTCACGAGGATATGCTCTCCCTCGCTAAAGGCAAACAAACATCCATCCCCATCTTCAATTTTGCACTGCAGAGAAAGAGCGGTGAAAGGACGATCCAGCCGGATGGAACATCCCCCATCATCGTCGAGGGTATCCACGCTCTCAATCCCCAGATCACCGCGTCGCTCGATCGCGATCTCTGGATGGGAGTCTACATCAGTCCCCAGGTCCAGGTATCGATCGACGATCACAGCCCGATGTCCCTGACGGACATCAGACTCATACGCCGGATGGTTCGCGACCACAAATTCCGAAACACTTCCGCGGAAAAGACGATTGAGACCTGGAGCGAGGTGCGCCGCGGAGAATTCGCGAACATCTACCCCTTCCAGGACAATGCCGACTTCGTTTTCAACTCCTATCTAGGATACGAGATGTGTGCTCTCAAGACTCACGCTATGCCACTGCTGAGCTTGGTCAACTCCTCATCAGCCTCATATATAACCGCCAATAGACTGATGAAATTCCTCAAGTACTTCCCCGCGATACCGGAGGAGGTCATCCCCTGCGATTCCCTGATCCGCGAATTCATCGGCGGATCATCATACGAAGACTGATCCGCAAAGGATAATAAAGATGGCTCAGGAGAGCTGAGCCATTTTTAATTCACTTGCGCGTCTTCACCGTTAGGGTACTGTTGGTGGAATTGAACTTCACCATCTGAAGATTGGCATAGAAAGTAGTGACGCCCTTCGCATCGGTGACCACATAGGCGACTACGGGGGTGACGCCATCGACAGCGGGATAAGCCGCATCGATCGTCGCCTGGAGCGACTCCACTTCCGTCGCCGTCAGACCATCCCCCTCATTGCCTTCGTATACGGAGCTAGTCGAGGTGCCATCCGCCGCCAGCAGAGTGAGGGAGGTGTGCTTAGCGTAAACGGGGTAGAGGTCAGAGACCGAGGCGAGCAGGAAGGGATAGGAGAGACGCGTGCCGCCCGCCTCAGTAGACCAACCCACCAGATTCTGCGAGAGATAATCGGACTCGGTACTGGCGATAGAGATCTCTCCAGCGGTTAGATTGAAAAGGGAACTGGTCGGATTGCTGACCATATCCTGGTCACCGGCCAACACCTTCCGATCTCCGCTCGGCAGATGGAGCACCACCTCTTTCAGGGTCTCCACGACTGGCTTCATGATGACGCTGTGATCAGGCATAGTCTTTAGACCGGACACGAATGGATCCACCTCGGAGTCCTCGATATTCTGCAGCAGCGTATTCCCATCCTTCTCAGTCAGAGCGAAGAACTGAAAGCCGGTTATCCGCTCACTTTCGCTAGCAGTCACATACTGATCCAAATTCTGATAGGCGAGAAGATCAGCGCCGAGAAGCGCCGGGAGAGAATAGATGCCCGCCGCATCGGCCACAGGCGTAAAGGCGCTGGGCCAAGACTTGAGCTCCAGTCCTCTCAGATCGAGATAGACCTTATCCCACTCGGTATAGAGCGGAGACAGGGTCGCAGCTTGGAGACCATCAGGCACCTTAGTGTTGCCATCGAGCAGCACCTCATCGGAATCGTAGACCCCATCCACATCGCTATCGATAAACCAGCCTTGGAACTCAAAACCCTGAGGAGCCACTGGATCCACCAGATCGGTAGCTACCCGACCCGTGTAGATCGAAGTCGGGGAACCAGAGCCGAGAGTCCAACCCGCCGGCAGATGGTACGTGATCGGGATCGAGCGGAAGAAGTGAGCGTAGATATCCATATTGGAAGCAGACATGATATAGCCCGTATTCTGCGGATAGAAGGGAACAGTGTACTGGCTATCTGCATACCACCCGTCGAAGATCGCCCCAGCCAGCGTAGGGTCTTCCTTGGGAAGATAAGGGGTGAGATCCGCCCCCGGCTCGAGGTGAACCGAAACATCGTCCTGCGCCCCACCATAGTGGATGGTAAAGATCGGATACTCGGAAAAGACACAGTAGAAAACCATCGACTCTGAATCTATAGTGATCGAGCCGAGAGCGGAGCTATCCGTGGATTTATCAGCGTAGATTCCACTGAAATAGCCTACATCCTCCCCCTCGCCGCTCACCTCATCCTCCAGCTGCTGGACGATACGGTTGAGTTGGGTGTTGTCCACCGCCGCCCCGACATAGTAATCATCTCCCTTCAGCGTGATCGGCTGAATCTCCCGTCCCTCCAGCACGAGCGGATTCCTCGCGGAATCGACAGGGATGAACTCCAGGGTTGAGAGCGGAGTGAAGACCGCGCGATAGGTGACGCTGGAATAGGGCATCCGGACATCGGAGAAATCCTCGATGTAGGGAGGAACGGTCGTCCCATCCCTCACGAAGCCCCAACCGGAAAAATGATACCCTTCCTTGACTGACTGCAGCGTCCTGATGATCTGGGGAAGCTCGCTATTGGCATCTGCCGTATAGCTATACTTTCCCGCCAAGTCGAAGATCGGATTATCGGAATCAACCTTCTCCGGGTCAGTCGCCCCTTCCGGATAGTAGACCAGCTGACCGCCCTCAGGGTCGAAAGTCAAAGTGGCAACGATGCTCTTTCCACAGCTCGCCAGAGATAGAGATAGGCCCAGGCATAGGACCGGCAATAGTATTTTTCGCATGAGGCCCTCCGTTCAATTACAAATATATAGTTTACATGGAAAAACAGCACTATTTTAAAAACGATTTGTACACATAAAAAAGTAGAAAGACTAGAAACAGGAGGCTGAAGCTGCTAGGAGAAGAGAAGTTTGAGCGAGCCTTGAATTAGCACTCTCCGCTTGACATTGCTAATTTTCCCTCTAATATCTCAAGTGCGAAGTGAGAAAAGGAGGCTGACAGCCATGAGCAATAACGATTATCAGAATGCGAATAACGAGCAGAAGCAGGCGAACGCCAACTACAGTGCGGATCAGGATGAAGATTACAGCGAGGAGAAGGATCAGGACGAGAATGAGAACGTGCAGCGCCACTACAAACCCTTCTATGATCAGCTGATGGATTTCGTCAACCTCGTCAACAGCAATTCGGGCGATTCCAAGCTGCAGAAGAGAAGCTCGTTCGCTTCCTACGGCAGCCGCGCTCTGCGGACCGACGTCAAGGATATGGGCGATCACTATTCCCTGGAGATCGATGTCCCGGGATTCCACCGCGGCAATATCGATGTCAATCTGAAGGACGGCTACCTCTCCGTCACCGCCAAGAAGGACGAGAACAAGGATCCCAACTTCAAAGGATTCCTGAGCCAGGAGAGATTCTGGACCGAGCTCAAGAGAAGCTGGTATATCGGCGATCGAGTCCAGAAGAAGGATATCAAGGCCACGCTCAACGACGGCGTGCTGACCATCAGCATCCCCAAGTACGAGAGCGATCCTGAAGAGGATGAGTCGATCTCCATCGACTGATATCAACTGAGGAGAATAGGGTAAGGAGCGGCAAAACCGCTCCTTTTTTGTCATAATTTTGCGGTAATTTCAACATTTTTGAAGAAATAACATAAAATAATCCCCAAACGGATAGGGGGAGAGAAAAAATGAGCATCCAGTGCCATCACCTCGACAAATGGGAATACATGAATCTCGACATGGTAGAGGAGGCTCTCGAAACCCACGACCACTGCTCGGTGCTGATCGGTGGCGCTACCTCCTCAGGCAAATCCTACTGCGCTAAAAAACTGAAGGAGATGCTGGAGGAATACGGCCACCCCGCTACGATCATCTCCACCGACTCCTACAACCGTGGTGTAACCTCGATCATAACCAACAAGGTAGAGAAGACCGCCTTCGGCGGAAACCTTCCCTTCAAGGCGACTCTGTTGAAGATCGCGCTGCCGATCGTCAGGGATACACCCTTCGAAGCGAAGTTCGGCCCCGAGTGCTGTGAGAAGATCCAGAAGGCCGCGATGGATATCGTCCCTTCCAACGTCCTATCCACCTACCTAGCAGCCTGTCAGGAAGAGATCAAAAAACTGAACTTCGATGAGCCCGATGTCTACGACCTAGCCACCGTCGCCGATGACCTGAAAAAGCTCTTCAAAGGCGAGACGATCGACAAGCGAAAGTACTCCAAGGTCATCTCAGAGTCGGTGAAATCCGACCAGAAGATCGACGGTAAAAAATTCCAAGTCTTCATCGTGGAAGGCCTCTACGTCCTGTCGCCCCACCTGATCAAACCGCTCAACCGAGCGATGGTGGTCACCGACTTTATCGAGGGCAGCCCGAAGTCGCTGTTCCTGCGCCGCATCATCCGCGATGCAAAATCGACCTCCTCACCCACCTACTTCACTATTCAGATGTACTTTTCCAACATCATAAAGTCCTACAACGAGACCATCCTACCTTCCTCCAAGAACGCCGACATCATCTTCAAGAACGACATGACCTTCACCGAGCTCAGAGAAGGTAACCTCTACCGGACGAAGGAGAAGATAAAGGTGATCAACCCCACCTTTATCGCCGAGCTGATGAACCGTGGCACCGTCGAAAGTATCAGTCTGCAGCGAGACACTTATCTGAGGGGGAAAAATGAGCCTTCAGATTTTAACAACCTTCTCCGTATGCGAGAAGTTTCCACCGACGAAGGACAGACATTCGTCCCCACGTCACTAGTCCACAAGGGAGCGCCGAAGACCCGAAGAGACGGCAAGGAGATCCGTCCCATCAACATCCTCCTGAAGGAGGGGGAATTCACCAAGGCCTTCGCCTCAAGCAAGGATTTCATGAAGAAGGTCACGGAAGCCGGCTTCACCATCGATCGGGTCGTGACTAAAGTCAAGCGCAAGATCCTCCTCAACGGCTACCATCTGACCCTGTCCTCCTTCGAGAAAGAGGGCATCTGGCTCGAGTTCTCCGATCCGGATATTCCCAAGCGAGTCGTCGATGACACCCGGAAGAGAGCCTCGATTCTCCCCAGGGCGGAGAAGGCCTAATCGCCGAAAAAATAGTAAAACGAAGAAGAAAACAAAAGGGCCACCGCGGTGGCCCTTTTTACTATTTAACCCCGACGATGCATCGCGACCACGGTCTCAACGTGGTGCGTACCGGGGAACATATCGACACCCTGAACCGACTCGATCTCATAGGAGGCATTGAACATTTTGAGATCCCGGGCCAGCGTCGAGGGATCGCAGGAGATATAGACTACGCGCTCCGGGGCCTTGTGCTCGACAGCCCGGATGAACTGCGGGGTGGTTCCCTTTCTGGGGGGATCGAGAACTACCACTTCGAACTTAGCTTTGCTCATCTCCATGAACTCGGTCGCATCCTCGTTCCGGAAGAAGGCATTCTTTATCCCATTTGCCCTCGCGTTGAACTTGGCATCTTCGAAGCTCGATCTTTCCAGCTCGACGCCGGTCACATTCCTCGCGTGGTCCGCCATCGAAAGACCGATCGTACCCGTGCCGCAGTAAGCATCCAGCACCCGCTCCTTGCCCGTGAGCATAGCCGCATCGATCGCGGTGCGGTAGAGCGTATCCAGCAGGATGGGATTAGTCTGGAAGAACGACTTGGAGGAGATGGTGAAGTCCTTGCCCAGCACCTTCTCGCGGATCTTCGTATCGCCCCAGATCCGCTTCTCCCTCGTTCCCAAGATCACGTTGGTCCGAGCTGTATTTATATTCAGAACCACGCCCTTGACCTGAGGAACCGCCTGAACCAACCGCTTAGCCACCTGGTCGAGAAACTCGATCTGCGGATCAGCCGACACGATGGTGACCAAGGCCTCATCATAGGCGCGCGAGGTCTTGATCAGAACGTGGCGCAGCTGACCGGTACCGCGGTCCTCATCGTAGGGATCGTAGCCCGCTTCGTTGAGGATGGGCAGCAGGGCCGCACAGATCTTCTGCGACAGCGGACTCTCGCTCTCGCAGGCGAGGCAGGGGACGAGCGTGTGGCTCATGGGCTTATAGAAACCCATCACCAGGTGCCCGCGGCTGCCGCCGATAGGCTTCTGAACCTTATTTCGATACCCGGTCAACTGCGGGCAGGGAATAGTGGGCAGCACGGGGATGTCGAGCCCACCGAACTTCAGACACAGGCTGCGGATAGTCTCCTGCTTGTACTTCAGCCGCTTATCGTAGGCGAGGTGCGTTAGGCTGCATCCGCAGTAAGGATAGCCCGGACAGGTGGGTTTCACCCGGTCCGGAGAGGTCGTCAGCAGCTTAGCGACGGTTCCGAACCCCAGGCGCTGACGCCGGTGCGTGATGGTTGCTAAGCACTTCTCACCCGGAAGCAGACCCTCGATAAAATAGGTGCAGTCCGGAGTGCGACAGACACCTCTTCCCATATCATCGAGAGCCTGGCAATCCAGCTCGATCCTCTCATTTTTAATATCCATATCAGCCTTTATCCTCCTCTTCCTTGAGTATCGGACCCGGTTTCGTCACACCGTAGGGCCCGGATTCCATATCGGCCATATCGTTCATCCCATCATCCTCATCCAGCACGTTGATGCCGTAGATCTGCTTGAAGCGCTGGCGCTGATCCCGGCACATGAACGTGCACTCGTTCAGCAGCACATTCACCATGCCGGCGGTCTGCGGCGAGCTCGAGAAGCTCTTCTCCATGGTCTTGACGTACAGCCGCGCCACCCTCAATGATAGCTGATAGAGCGCCACGGTGGATAGGTCGAAGAAGAACTGATCGTTGGCATAGAAGAACACAGGCGAGGAGTGGGTGACCTCAGAAGCGGTCTCATACCACTCGGAATACCGGGTCAATCCCGCCAGATTCTCGATCCCATCGCGGAAATTGAGCTTGAAGTCCTTCAGACGATCGTGATCCCAAGTCAGAAGCTCCACCTTGTCCCGCTGGAAATCGGCATAGTCGAGACTGTCCTTGGCCGGTCCCTTCCCCAGGACAAACCTGGTGACTTCATCCTTATTCCTCTCCAGGGGAACCGCGTATTTTCTGAAGAGTTCGGAATCCCGACTCAGCCGGAGATAAGCGGATGAGGAATAGAGCCAGCCGTACTCGATGAACTTCTTGATATCCTTGGACTTCAGCCCGTATTCCTTCATCCTCTCCTTCATCTGTCCGAAGATCGCATCGGACTTCGCGGTGTCAGCGATCGTGCCGCGGAAGGCGTTATTATAGACGATATGCTGCACGTACACCCGCTCGAGAGCGTCGCCATCCTTAACTAGAAGAGAGAGGATGCACTCCGCTTCATGCAGGGTTCTCCAGGAGGCGTAAGCATCGTTTCCCAGACCCATGGAAAGCATTTTCAGGGTACCGTGCGCCTTGCGGAGAATCCGGTCGAAGAGATCGAAGACCAAACTCTTATTCGGATCGTTCTTCGCCAGCGGAGAGTTCAGGTTGATCATCAGCATGAGCAGGGCCTTCAGATCGGTGTTGATCGGCGAGTAGGGGGAGAGAGACGAGATGTGAAGCTTACCCTGCCTCACCCCCCGAACCAGGATATTGAACTTGAGCGAGACCAGAAAGGCGATCCGATCGATGAACTGGCTATCCTCGGTCAACTCCTTCTTTTTCTGCGAAGAGGGAAGATCACGGATCTTGAACCACCACTCACCATAGGAATAGTTGGCTAGGTCGAAGATCTGCGAGTAGAGAGCTTCCCGAGTGGGCAGGGCATTGGATTTCGACAGCCGATCCAAGACCCGCTGCATCACCCGAGCGGTTCCCAGCCGCTCCTCTTCAGGGATTCTCTCGCGGAAGTAGTTCTCGAAGAAGGGAGCTGGTTCCGTATCGAAATAGGTCCGGAAGATGTAACGAATACAGTCCTTCAATTCCGGAGGGTAGTTCTCTCGCGCCATTTTATTATTTTCCATACTTCATTCACCTCGACTCAGAGCTTCGGCTACCAGCAGCGCCTCGACTATACACATGCCGATATTGAATCCGCCGCAGGGCAAGGGTATATCCACCATTTCCCCGAGACAATAGATACCGGGATTTCCCTTCAGCTGAAGATCCCTATCTAGCGAATCCAGGCTCACGCCACCACATGAGACCTGACTGTTCTTAAATGTCGGCAGCCCCGCGACCGAGAAGCGAAGATCGCTCAGCGCGGCATAGGGAGTGATGGCTCTCGCACGCGCCTGCATGAAGACCAGCTGAGCCACCCGCGAAGGCACCGACAGGTCGATCGCGGCGGCAGGCGGCAGCTGCGTCCCATCGTGCCGGGTACCATCGAGGGCGAGGCTGAAATCGGACACGCGGGCCGGATCGAGCCGAATCGAGCAGTTAAAGGCGCATATGCCCGAGATCTCCCGCTTGCGAAATAGGACTTCCCCCTCTTCGCGGTAGACCGGATGCCCGCGATCGCAGAGTTGGAGCGTCCCTCGCAACCGATATCCCTCCAAGCTGGACAGATCCTCCCGGACAGGTATCGGCCCCAAGGCGGGCGTATACGGCACGACCTCAGCATTCAGCCCCTTAAACATTCCCCAGTCAAACTGAGGATAGTTCAAGCAGCTGCCTCCTAAGCACAGAGCGATAAGGTCGCTAGCCATCCTCACCACCTTCTCTTCACCCGTATCGACAGAAACGATATGGCGGGAGCAATCGACCTCTTCGATATCACCGTAGATGGTCTCGACACCTAGCTTTTCAGCCTTCTTCAAAACCGCCTGATACACGGTATCGGAGCGATTGGAGAAGGGGTACATGAGATCGCCCAAGCTGTAGAGAGGAACCTGGAAGAGCCGCGCGAATTCAGCCATGGTGTGCTGACCGCATCCCGGTCGCCATATACGCCGCAGCTGGGCGAAGAGCGGGTCGTCGGGAATCCGATCTTCGAGCAGCGCTCGGTTGAAGATATTGCAGCGCCCGTTGCCGCTGACGAGGATTCGGCTCAGCGGCTTACGGTTGGACCGATCGATCACCCGCACCGGAAGAGAGGGGTTAAGATCCTTGGCAAAGCAGGCCAAAAAATAGCCGGCTACGCCGCCGCCTAAAATGAGTAGACCTCTCTCCCGGCTCTGACTTTTCAACATCGATCACACCTCACTGAAACGGATATAGAGATTAAAATCCCCGCTCAAAACCGCTGGTAATTATAGACCAATATAGCCATTAAAAAAGAAGAAGGGAGCCGGTTGGGGCTCCCTTCCTTCGATATCCCGAAGGGATCTGAGACCGGGACTACTTGAGTCCGAGCTTGGTCTTGATCTCGGCGAGCTTAGCAGGATCCTTCCTGCCAAGGTAACGGACCAGAGCCGCTCTCTTAGCGACATCGATGTTGAGAGCCCTCTTAGCTTGATAGTCGTGCTTGTTGGCGATCAGGTGATCGGTCAGAACCTTGATCTCAGCGGTGACCAGAGCGATCTGAACCGCGGTGTTTCCGCTGTCCTTCTCGCTGGTGCCGAACTCCTTGATCAGCTCAGCCTTCTTCTCTTTGGAAATCATTGCTTATCCTCCTCGATAACTTCCGAGCCGGAACGACAGAGCGGGAACAGAGGATAATGCGTTCACCGCAGCGCCGCCTGGCAGAAAAGATATTAAATCATCCATTTACTACTTGCAATCAAAAAGTTTGTGTGGTTTAATTATCGAGCGCTCAGGAATGAGCACGACGAGTTCTTGGATCTATGGTGTAGTGGTCTAACATGTCTCCCTGTCACGGAGAAGACCGCGGGTTCAAATCCCGCTAGATCCGCCACTTGTAAAAGAAGCATCCGCGAGGATGCTTTTTTCGTGTCTATAGATCGGTTTAAAAAATGCATCTCACCTATATTTTGAGCGTTATCCTAAAGAAATCAGCCAAATCTACCCATTCCTATTAGATCTCCTACCTCTAAAGCCTTCAGTCCATTAAATCCATCATCGGTAAGGGAACCCAAAATATTCGTTTCACCAGTGAAAATTAAGACACTTAGATAGATAAGTTGATTCTTAAGAAGTCTATCTGAAGAATGATCAAACACTAAAAAAGATCACCAGCGCAAGGCTGATGACCTTTTAAATCGAGATCTCCGACTACTTGGTGGTCAAGAAGGTCTTGAAGAACAGTCCCGAGGAGTAAGAGCCGGGATCGACGTGGCCGATCGAACGGTCACCGACATAGGAAGCACGGCCCTTGGTCGCCTTGATCGGAGCGGTAGCATTGACGAACTTGTCGACATCCTCGACCGTCAACGCACCCGCCGTCAGAGCCCTGGAGACCGGACCCCAGACATCATCCATCGTCTTCTCACCCTCTTTGGATCTGCCTCTCGCCTCGATCGCCACCAGTCCATCGCTGACCGCCTTAGCGAAATCAGCCAGCGTGAACTCGTCCTTGCCCTTGAGAGCTTTAGACATGGCCATGAAGGCCGAGCCGTAAAGAGGACCGGAAGAGCCACCGACCTTCGAGAGCATCGCCATCGCGAGCTTCATAAAGGCATCCGCCGGATTCTTGGCCGGAGTCTTCTGTAGAGAGAGTTCGAAGTTGGTCATTCCCTTCGCCATGTTGAATCCGTGATCGGCATCGCCGATAGCGGCATCCAGATCGGAGATGAAATGCTCCTCCTTGACGATGACATCCTTGAAACTGCTCAACCACCTATTGATAAAGTTAATGTCGTAAGTCATATCTTTACTTGTTGAATTCCTTCCAAGCTGGAGTATCAGCCTCAGCGTTTAACAGACCGAGCCACTTGGGATCGGACAGCCTGAAGATGGTCAGGGAGAGTCCGGCCATATCGATGGAGGTCATGTAGTTACCCACCAGCGACTTCTTCACGGCGATACCGTCAGCCGCCAAGAGCTGGTACACATCGTTAGCGAACACGTACTGCTCCATCAGAGGAGTAGCGCCCATACCGTTGACCATGACGGCCACCTGGTCGCCCTTCTTCAGGCCAAACTCCGCCTTGATCTTCGAATAGAGCTCGTGAGCGATCTCTTTAGAAGTCTTCATCTTCTCTCTCCGATAACCCGGCTCGGAGTGAATTCCCACACCGTACTCCAGCTCATCGTCGCTGAGGACGAAGCCAGGCTTCCCCGACTGAGGAGTAGTAGCCGCCGAGAGAGCCACACCGATAGTCTTGATCTCCGGCTGAAGTTTCTTGGACTCCGCGAGGACATCCGCGAGAGAGGCGCCCTTTTCCGCCAGCGCACCCAGGATCTTGTGGAAGAAGAGAGTGCCCGCCACACCGCGCCTTCCAGCGGTGTAGAGAGAATTCTCGACAGCGATATCGTCGCCGATGACGACCTCCTCGACCTGGATTCCCTCATCGCGAGCCATATCGCGAGCCATCTCGAAATTCATGACATCGCCCGTGTAGTTCTTGATATCGAGGAAGACACCAGCTCCCTTATCTGCCGCATGGATCGCGGTCAGGATCTGATCGGGAGTAGGAGAGGTGAAGACATCACCGTAGACGGCCGCCGAGAGCATTCCCTTTCCCACGAAGCCGGCGTGGGTAGGCTCATGTCCGCTTCCACCACCAGAGACGAGTCCAACCTTGCCCTTTCCCTCATAGTCACGGGCAACGACACGAGAATCCTCGACCCGGTGAACCTTCCCCTCGTTAGCTTTGACGAAGCCCTCGATCATCTCCTCGACGACATCCGCAGGATCATTGATAATCTTCTTCATTTGCTTTCCCCCTTCAAATGATCAGTCAAACTTCTTCTGTGTCTTCGCATCATCGACCTGAGAGATAATGTCGTTGATATCATCTGTAGTCGTGGCTATAACGCCAGCTGCAAACGCTCCCTCAACCAAAGGTGCATCCACACATCTGACCTTGGCCTTCAGCTCGTCATCATCCAAGAGATCCAGCGCAGAGGTGGTAGACATGATGGAACTACCGATATCGCAGAAGATCAGAATCCACTTGGAGTCCGCACTCTCCTTAATGGCATTCAGGATCTTCATCGGATCAGTTCCGAGACCACCATCCTCCGTCCCCCCCAGAGAGACGATTCGCACAGCTTTAGAACCATTGATCATCTGGTCGATCATGCTCTTCAAGCCATCGGTTATCTGCTTGGAATGAGAAACTAGCAAGACGCTAATCACTTTTGAATTTGCCCCCTTAGCGCCACTATGTTAGCACTTTCTAAAGCAATAAATAAGCGTCAGCAAGAAAGCTAAAAAAGCGGTTTCATTTTTTCGCCTTTGTTGTATAGTTAAGTCGGCCATGATGAATCGATTAAAAAGGGGGAAATTATGGCAGATTTAAATCCTGAGACGCAAAAATCCATTGCGCCAGAGAAGAAACCCTTGTGGTTTAAACTTCTCGCTGAGCTATTCGGAACCTTCATACTAGTTTTCTTCGGTGTCCTCATCGGTGTTATGTTCAACTCTACTTCTTCAACTGATAACTGGGCTAAACTCACGGCGATATGCCTGGTTTGGGGCTTGACCGTTACCGCTCTATGCTATGCGATAGGCGGAATATCCGGTTGCCAGCTCAATCCTTCCGTCTCCATCGCCATGGCTCTCGATAAGAGGATGACTTGGAAGGAGTTCGCCCTGTACGTCATCGCTCAGGTGATCGGTGCCACTCTGGCCGGTCTGCTGGCTGTCGGTATATTCAGGGATATGGTCGGAAATGTTGCTTCGACGACGGTAAACGCGGCGGCTTTCGCTCTAGCCGACACCGGTGCCGAATTCATCGGTGCGGAGTTTATCGGTCTGATTCTCGAGTGCCTCGTGACTGCCGTGTTCGTCTACTTCATCCTGGTCATCAGCGCTGACGCTAAGTACAGCAAGATCTCTGGACTGGCGATCGGTCTCATCCTCTGGCTCGCCATCGCTGTCCTCTTCAACTTCACCGGTGGATCTCTGAATGCCGCTCGTTCCTTAGGAACTGCGCTCTCCGCCATGATCGTCGGCGAGTTCGATCCCATCAAGGAAATCTGGGTCTACATCGTTGGACCTACTCTGGGTGGTGTGGTCGCCTTCGGATTCTACAAGCTCTTCAATAAGTCCAAGCTCGCTAAACTCGCTTAATAGCTAGATTCAGTGAGTTCAAAAGCTTTGACCGAGAATGGTCAAAGCTTTTTTAATTCCTCTAGATTATTTAAACCATTCCATCTTCTCATATCAAAGAGTTTGATCAGGCCTTGCCACCTAAGGGGACCCCCTATCATAAATATCACATGCAGGAGTATCCCTTCTTTCTACCCTTATTATATAAGTTGAAAATCGTGCTATCCTTCAAGAAAAGTCTTGCATTATTTTCCTATTCCGTGTAGTATCTATCCCGCACTGCAGGCGTAGTTCAGTGGTAGAACCTCAGCCTTCCAAGCTGATTATGCGAGTTCGATTCTCGTCGCCTGCTCCATCTGAAACTTAGTCGCAATCGGGAGATACTCCATGATAGTAGATTCACTTGAATCTGCTGCTGCGGACCAGTAACTCACGATACGCGATTCAAAGATAAAGCTCAATGAGCTAAGGATCACCGAGATATCGGTGATTCTTTTTATGCGAAAATAATTGGGGATTAAATTCTATAGCTTTGAATATCAGAACTTAAACTTATGGTAATCATCACACCATAGAATCTATTTCCT
The DNA here is from genome assembly GCA_002437105.1 of Caryophanales bacterium UBA6449. Taxonomy (GTDB): domain Bacteria; phylum Bacillota_I; class Bacilli_A; order RFN20; family CAG-288; genus CAG-568. The sequence continues at coordinate 111,283 of DJOB01000005.1, read as the reverse complement.
ATGCCAAATTATTCTTATTAGTTATCCATTTGCTCCCTGGTGGTTCCTATCGGCAGGGGAGATGGGAGTGGGTGCGGTCGTTGCCACTTCCGCCATCTCCAGATCGTGAAGCAGGCAGTTCCTCACCTTTTCGCTTGTGATGCCAAGGATATCTCCTTATTCATTTGCAATACAGCATGAGGCTAGATCCCTTTTCTCTAGCTCCACAGCGACCAACTAAGGGGGATAAAACCAGGTTTTCCCTTCTATAGATTCTGTTTAACCTCATTGGAAAGAGAATAAGTATTTAGATGTATCTCCATCCATTCTCTGCTGAAAATTAGACTGTAAACAAAGAAATACCAAGAGATATCTTTTCAGGTTTTATGTCTTAATAAGCAATATATAGGTAAAGAAGCGGACTAACGATCGATAGGGCATCCAGTATTTATCGACAGTCTATTTTGTGGTTGCGAGACTTCCGATTACCAAGGCGCCTTCTTTGACGCCATCTTGGAAACGATATACAGGACGTTCACCATCTATCGCATATGAAGCATCAGCTATCGCAAAGCCTTCGAAGTTTCCATTCACATCTAATCCGCTGGGGGGAAGAACGTGAGTTATCTCCAGATTGTCGGTTCCGTTCAATTTAATCCTAGCCGAACGATTACCATAGCCATTATCTGCGGCCACCCACAGAACCTTTTCGCTGGTGTCAAAATCCAAAGCCATCGCCCCGCCGAGTTTCGAATCGATATCGGAAATGAGAACGGCAGACCCATCATTATTCAGTACGAACGCATAGACATGCCCATTGTCTTCCAGGGCGACGAAGAAGACGCCATCAGCCACGCTCTGATCGTACTTATCCATCGAGAAGGCACTGCCCGTATTCTTATCGATCAAAGAGACGTTGTCCGCTTCCACAAATTCGATGGCTTCAACACCCATATTCGCCGAGACACTGGGGAGAAGTGAAGTCAGATTCCATTCTTTTTGAGCGACTAGATCATTTCCTTCACTAGAAGGATCCACCATCAGGACGGTATTGTAATTGACTCCTTTGGCGGAGTTATCCCTTTCGGAAGCAAGATAGACCATTCCCTTCGAATCTACCGTGATACCTTCCGCGTCAGGGCCTTTGGCGCCAGCATTATCCTTATCCTTTTGGAAACGGACTCTCTTACCCTTCTCGAATCCTTTGACAAAGCTCATGGAGCCATCATCTTTATCGACATCCAATTCCCAGAAAGTCGCCGTACCATTATCCACGGCATAGAGCTTCCCATCCGCGAAGTCCAATCCGGAAGAGTCTTCAAGGAAAGTCGGTTGCTTATCGAATATGGAAACCTCTCCTTTCCCCGGCCAATCGATCAGATCGGGGATTCCGGCGAATTTGTTTCTTTTCCCCGGGGTCATTTCCGAGGTGCTTCTGAATTCTTTTCCGTTGGCATCAGGGTATCTTCCCCAGCTGGGAGAAGTATGCCCGCTATAGGTCGTCGAGTCGATAAGCAAGTCGCCCTCAAAGAGCCGCACGGAATCGTCCTTCCCTAAGCCGAAGGTCAAGTCGTTTAGAAGAAGAAAACCATTTGCCTCAATGGAAGTTCCTTCTTTTATCGTATAGGGCTTGTCATCTTTGGAGTCTTTCAAGATAAGACCCGAAACGTCTATCTTCTCATTGGTCGGATTCGCCAGCTCCACCCAATCCGGTCCGTTATTGGGATCATCTGATTCGACTTCATTTATTACAGCGGGATTGGTTACTAGATTGCTCCTTCCCTTGCTACCTTCGGCGACATCTTGGAAATCCCCAGTCCCATCAGGGATTCTGGCATACACGCCCGCGGCTTCGGTGCTCCATTCGTAGGAGGCCACCTCGATACCGCTCGAAGAATATATGCTCGCTCTATCGGCTTTCCCTAAACCGAACGTGAAATCTTTATCGCCTTCAAAGACGAAGAATGAGCCGGCTTTGATGATGCTGCCATCCTTCAGCGGGGTCGTTTCCGCTCTGTGTCCAACCGGATCATTATCGAGCAGGTACCAGCCAGAGATATCGACATCCGTCGTTCCCAGATTCATGATTTCCACATAGTCCGGGCCATCCTGAGGATCTTTCGATTCCACTTCATTGATGACGATGTTGGGCTTATACCAGTCATTAGCGGCGCCTTTAGTTTCCTTAGTGAGCGTGAAATTCCCTTCCCCATCAGGGTATCTGCCATAGCTGGCTTGAGCTTGATCCCCATCATAGGAAGCATGTTCACTCCAAGTATAGGAATCGATGAGTTTCCCATCCTTGTCATATAGGCGGCAGGAATCCCCGCTTCCTAAGCCTAAAGAGTCTTTGAAGAGGCCAGCGACATATTTTTTATTGGTGTCATCGTATATTTCGCCTTCCAGGTCGCCATCGACAACGAAGAAAGACTTTTTACCGATTTTCGTCCCGTCCTTGATTCGGAAACGATGATCGTCGGAATTATCGCGGATCTCATAGCCGGAGAGATCTATCTCCTTATCGGAAGGGTTATAAAGCTCCACCCAATCATCGGGAGCGGAATCTATCTCATTGATCTTAACCGCAGTCTCATCGACGACAGGTTCATCTTCCTTCGCGTCTTTGTTAAGGATGCCCTTCGAAGGGGTATGATCGACAAATTCCCCCGTGCCATCAGGAAGGCGGGAATAATCACCCGCGGCTTCGGCAGTATAGGAATAGGAATCGACTATCTCCTTGTTTGAGTCATATAGAGTCGCGGTATCTGCTTTTCCTAAACCGAAGTCGAAATTGACCGTGTCCTCCAAAACCATAAGTTTGCCAGGGGCGAGTTTCGTCCCTTCAGCCAAGGGGGTCGTTTTCTTTTCGTCAAGTCTTTCTAAACCTTTATCATCGGTGAGGAAATAGCCGGAAATATCAGCTTCGGCATCTCCGATATTGATGATCTCAACCCAGTCATTGCCGCCATTGGCGTCTTTCGATTCGACCTCGTTGATTTTAATAAAAGATTTTTTCACTTCCGAAGAGCTCACTTCACTGGAAGAACTGCTAATCTGGCTCGAAGAACTCTCCTCTTGGTTACTAGAGTTACTAGAAGAGTGGTTTTCTTCTTGGCATCCGGCAAGAAGAAAAAGACTAGATAGAATCAGCAGGATGTTTTTGCTTTTCATTTTACTTGTTCTTTCTTTTACTGAAAAATTATATAGGACCTAAAAAGGGGGCAATATCAAGACAAAGTAAAACAGTGTAAAGAATTCTCAAGAACAAAACTGAGGGTAGAAAAAATAAAAATTATTATATTTCAAATAATATAAAACAAAATCTATAGGAGTTAAAAAACAGCCAACACCCCCTACGGGATTCGCACTGAAGCGGATTAAAAGGCATATCGTTTAAAATGTTTTTTGCTTAAGAAAAACGAAAGAGGAAATAACATCGGTACTATAAGCAAAAAGACGAGGAATTGCCTCACCGGCAAATTGAAGACACGGCTGTCCTCGGTGAAGATAGTCAGCGAATTGAGGTGGAAAATAAAAAAACCCTTTAGCTATTGCGCAATCAAGAATACTGACTTGTCTGGAAATAAAAAAGAAGAACGATAGCACCGCACCTCTCGTGCCACCTAAAAGAAGAGAGGAAACAAAAGATCCAACGGAACGCCGAGGATAGCTCGGAATCTCAGATTTCTAAAACAGGTTGAGTCGAAAATTAAAGCGATTGATTTTGACTACGGGTGAGGTCAGATGCCTGAAGCTTTTCAAATATTTCACTTCAATTGAGAACTAGCCAGCACAAGAATAGATTGCTCCATTGAAATATCTACTCTAGATAGGCTTACTCTTTGTAAAAATATAAATAAATCCATTTAGTCTCACTTCGAATTTAAAAATAAATTCAAAGAATTAAATACCTTTTGTAATCGATTAAATAGCCGAAAGCAGATCTAAAAAGATTCCGCGATCTGCGGAATCTTAGTGAAGCCACATCCGAACGAATACGCTATGAGAGAATCAGACCAGTTTCTTTCTCAGCCAGGTCGAGATCAGATCCACCACGAGGATCATGATGATCAAGCACCAGAGCGCACCGCCGAATTCGGGCCAGTGACCATTGGCGGAGAGCTTTTGAATGAAGGAACCCAGTCCGGCCTCGTCGCCAGCCACCAATCCCAGCAGAGAGGCGGTACGGAGGTTGAGATCAAACCTATAGAGGATGACCGAGAGGAAGTTAGGAGCCACCGAAGGAACTATTCCATATTTCAGCTTCGCCGCAAACCCGCCACCGCAGGCGGAAAGCGCCTGAATCGGTTGGAAATCTATTTCATCCAGCTGCTCTGAATACAGCTTTCCGATCATTCCGATAGAGTGGAATCCCAGCACCATCACACCCGCCAGAGAGGAGAAGCCAAAACCTCTGATCATGACATAGCCGAGGATGATCTCGGGGATAGTCCTAATGAAGATGAGGATGATCTCCGATATGAGCGACCAGCGTCCCACCATTTTGCGAGAAGCCAAGAAACCGAAGGGGATCGAGAGGATCGAACCTATGAGGGTTCCGACGAACGCGATGGAGAAAGTCTGAATCGACTGATAGATAGCCGACGATTCCCAAGAGTAGCCGCCAAAACCGAAGATATAGGAGAAATTAGGCTTGAAGATACCGCCGAAGATCTCGGCCAACCGCGAGCCATTGGCCGGGCTCGTACCCACGCCGAAATCCGAATCCACGATGAACCAGATGAACAGGGCGAGCATCACCACCACCGTGATCAGATTGGGAATCCACATCTTGGGGCGGAAAACATAGGCCTGCGCCACCGAATCATAGGTGAAGTTCTTGCGGTGCTCCAGACGACGGATCCAAGCGTTCAGGCCTTGGAAGGAAGCGGAGAGCTTCTTCCCGATACTGCTTCCCACTCTCTCATTCTCTTTCTTATCCATCGCTATTGAACCTTCTTTCTGGTGTAGCTAGAGACGAGTTGGAGGAACATGGTCACGACGAAGATCGGGATCAGGATCGAGCCAACCTGGTCCCACCAACCCATAGTGGCCGCATCCGACAAAAGCTTACCAACACCACCGGCACCCACAAAACCGAGGATGATTGAGGCGCGCACATTGATCTCAAAGGTATAGAGACAGTTGGAGAGGAAGGTGGGGAAGACATTGGGCCAAAGTCCAGAGAAGAAAGCCTGTCCCTTCGTGGCACCGACCGACAGTGAAGCCTCGTAGGGAGCCATATCACAGGTATCGGTAAACTCATACATGAGCTTATACATGATACCGATCGTAAAGATCGTCATAGCGATGACGCCGGAGGTATTGTTATATCCCATCGTGGCGACCATCAGCAGCGCGAGAACGAAGGTCGGAATAGTTCGGATGATATCGAGGATGACGCGTACCGGACCATAGATGTAGATATGTTTGGTGACATTCTTGGAAGAGAGAATGAACAGCGGTATCGAGACCAAACAGCCGATGACGGTCGAGATGAACACCATCTCGATCGTCTCCCAAGTCCGCGGGATAGCCTGCGTCCACATGAAGTTGAAGTATTGCTCATAGGTAGTGAACGCCAGCTTAGGGCGGAACAGATCACCGATGATAACGAAGAGATCGCCCGGGTTGGTGCGGCGCGGCAGGGTGATGAAGAACCAGGAGAAGATGAAGAGAGCCACCACTACCAAAAACCAGATCAGACCTTTACCGACCGGTTTCGCGATGACCTTCGCGGCTCGCTGATCATCACCGATCTCCACCACTTTAGTCCGGTGCCAGAAACGGAACCACCAGGAGTGGGGAGCGAGAGGATCGTCCGATTCTTGAGGCTTCCTATCCAATCTATTTCTTCTCATGGATAGACCCTCCCAAGCTCTCATTCCGATTTAGCGCTCGGCCGTAGATCCTCTCGAGAACTTCCGGGGTCACCTGATCGGGAGTGCCATCGAAGACGATCTGTCCGGCCCGGATACCCACGATTCGATTGGAGTACTCGAGCGCGAGATCGACGTGATGCATATTGGCAACGATCGTAATCCCCTTCTCCCGATTGATCTTGCGGAAGTCATCCATCACCGAGATGGTGGTGACCGGATCGAGGGAGGCCGTAGGTTCATCAGCCAGGATGATCCTAGATTCCTGAGTCAGCGCACGGGCTAGAGCGACGCGCTGTTGCTGTCCGCCGGACAACCTATCAGCCCTGATATACGCTTTATCAAGGATTCCCATATCATCGATCGACTTTAGGGCTAACATCTTTTCTCTCTTAGAATAGATACCAAAAATGGTCTCCCAGGCATTATGGTAACCCACCCGACCGGATAGCGCATTCTTATAGACCGAGGATCGCTTCACGAGATTGAACGACTGAAAGATCATTCCGATGTTGCGCCGGAGCAGCCGCAGCTCTTTTCCTTTGACCTGGGCGACATTGAGCCGCTTGATGGTCTTCTTAGTAAGCGTCTTCGCAGGACGATCCATCGCTTTGAGACCATAGATGTGCAACTGGATATCCCTGATCCTCTTCTCGAGGTCCGGATTATCGCCGTTGGACGACTGGCGCTTCAGCTGCGAGAGTTCCCGCTTCAGGCTCTTTATCTGCTCGCGCTCGGCCTGATACTCATCGATCTGCTTCTGATAGTCGGGATTCTCGATCTTCTTCTCCTCCGCCACGTCTACCAGGATCTCGCCTTCCTGGATATCATTCAGCTGATTTATCGTTCTTAGCAGAGTCGATTTTCCCGCTCCGGATAGACCTATTATCGAGAGGAAATCGCCATCGTTGATGGTCAGATTGATATCGTGAAGGGCAACGAATGACTTGTCGTAGATCTTTTTAACATTCTTGAAAATAATCATGTAGCTTCACTTCCTTCCATCTTTTCAAAAAAGAGAGGTAGCTACCGTGGGTAGCAGCCTCTCTATCCGATCTAGATCCTAGATCTACTGATTGGCCTTATTGGCCTTATAGATCTCACGCTCAGCTTCGTAATTGGCATCGACACCATCGACATAACCGGTGTGAGAGTAGATATCGTAGATGATCTGAGCACCAGAGCCCTTCTGGTCCTTAGTTCCATCGGCAACCGCACCCTTGAAAGCCTCGATGGTAGCCTTCTTCTTGTCATCCTCCAGACTGTGTCTAGCGGAGATAGTATCGTTGTAGATACCGATAGTCATAGCGACGGTGACAGTATCGGTAAAGATAGAGGCATCCTGATACCACTTGCTGCCGCTCTTGTTGTAGCCATTCGCGTAGCGGATATCGTTGAAGCCCCAGACCGCCGCAAACTGAGAGCTGGTATTCATGAGCTCGGTGAGAGCAGAATCGTAACCGGAGATCTGCTGTCCCTGAATCTCGCCCTTCTCAGGATCGGCCTTTCCGCTCACGATGGTGATTCCGTGCTCCTTGATGTAATCGTTGTTGAGATAGGGAGAATCGGGTCTGAACCAGATCTTACGAGTCGCCTCATCCTTCATGCTGCCGAGGAAGAGCTTAGGATAGTTGTAGCCCGCACCGGACTGAGGTCCCTGGATACCGACGGTCTTTCCGAGCAGATCATCGACATACTGAACGCCCTTGGACTTGTTAGCCAGAAGGATGGAATTGTAGGAATCAGCAGGATTGGTGGAATCCTGCTCTCCACGATACACGTAGGGCTTGCCGTTGACATCGCCACCGTTCATCGCATCAACCTGAGCCTTGCGGCCAGCTTCGGTGTTGTCGGGGTTAGGCACATCCACAGTCTGAACCTTGTATCCATCGCGCCTGGCAGTCAGCAGCAGATCGACCTTTCCAGGATAATCGACAGTCGCCGCCGCATAGGAAGTACCGGTGAGGAAGGCGATATCAGCAGTGTCACCGACCAGAGCGGTGGTAGCCGCCGAGTAATCGGTGGAAGTGCTGATGTCGAAGGTGTAGTTGTAACCCTTAGACTTAGCGACACGGTTGAGAATAGGCTCCAGTTTAGCAGCGGAAGCAGTGAGGTCAGAAGCATCTCTAGAGGGGACAAAGACAACGGAGATAACGTTGGAATCGGTATTAGTCTTGCATCCGACGAGAGAAGCGGACAGAGCGAACGCGCAGATCAACAGAGCTTTGCGATTGAACATGATCCCTCCTTAGTGGATTATCGCGGAAGACCGATAGCTCATCTGGTCTTCTGAGACAAATATATACACAAAATTGAAAACCATTTTCTAAAAACGCTTTCAAGATAAATTCAAGCGCACAGAAAAAACTACATTTTCTAGGTTTCATTCCCTGGAAAACCATATCGGTTACTTAGAATCGGTGCCGAGCGAGAAAGGTAGCAAAAATACTTAGGCCTTCTCGCCATCCTTAGAGGGAAGCACGTATACGACAGCGAGACAGACTACGATGCCAAACGAAAAGATCAGCGGAAGTATATAGCCTAGTCCAAAGGTGAATGTTCCATTCGAATACGTTTCCGTAAACCTCATGATCGTGAAAAGCGGCTGCGTCGCCACGAGGATAAAGGAGAGGATCGCACCGATGAGATCGATCAGAAGGATCTTTCGATTCAGGAGCAGGAAGCAGCCGATTCCAGCCAAAGCGGAGCCCAGATAGCCAATAAAGGCCGGCCAGGCGGGATCATTCCCCAGCGTCAGGTTACCGATGGCGAGGTTGCCTACAAAGAGTTCTTGAGCCGCCGTATATTCAGCGATCTGATCTCCCAGCTGATAGACGCAGCTCGGAAGAGCCATGAAGCAAAAGACGAGCACCGCAAAGATGACCGCGGAAATCCGAAAGCCTGAACGCACTGGGCGATCGACCTTGATCAGGTCGATCCTCTTCTGAAAAAATCTCTTCATGCGACCTATTCTACTCCTTTATCGATCACAAACCCACACTCTATAAAAGCTGAGAATATCAATATTCCAGCCGATAAGTTAAAATTGTTAAACATGGAGGCGAAAACTATGAGGCTCGAGGGAAGACTACACCATGAGTGCCGAGAACCATATATCTATGTGGACGAGCGGGGACATGTGCTCGTCCGACTCGACAGCATCAGGGGAACCATCGGCTCAGCCGAGGTCCTATGGCGGATCAAACAGCCGGAGGGAAAGCCGGTCCTCCACCGGATAGAGATGGAGAAATACCTCACTAATTCATATCGCGAAACCTTTATTGCTGACTGCGGAAAACCCGAAACCACTTTCGTCTATTTCTTCCGAGTCGTATCCACCGATAACCAGATTTCACTCTACACCTCGATGGGTACTATCGCGGAGGACTCGACCACGTTCAGAGAGGAAGGACAGGGCGACTGCTACTTCCAGCTCTGCTGGAATTTCCTTCACGAGCGAAGCATCGTCCCTATGGTAGCCAAAGAGAAGGGCGTGGTCTATCAGATCTTTCCCGACCGCTTTGCCATCGGCGATACCCAGAAAGAGTGTCTCAAAGATAAGAATCTGAAGGAGGGCGAGCGGCCTGACTACCGCAGCTTCTTCGGCGGTGACCTGCTCGGAATCGAAAAGCATCTCGACTTCCTGGCCGACCTGGGCGTGAAGACCATCTATATGACACCGGTCTGGAAATCCGCTAGCAACCATCGATACGATGTGGAAGACTATCGTGAAGTCGATAGGAGATTAGGGGGTGATGCCGCGCTCCAATCTCTGTCCGAACAAATTCATAAGAGGGGTATGAAACTCGTTCTCGATGCCGTCTTCAACCACACTTCCTACCAGCATCCGTGGTTCCAGGATGTTCTAGAGAAGGGCCAATCCTCCCCCTATTACCACTGGTACCTGATCGATGGTGACAGGCCCGACTCCAAAAAGCGAAACTACCGCACTTTCGCGAGCGCGTTAGGTATGCCTAAACTCAATACTGAGAATCCGGCCGTAATTGCAGAATGCACCGATACGATCCGGTATCTAACCCAGAAGTTCAAAGTGGACGGCTGGCGCTTCGATGTGGCCGACGAGATCGCTCATCGCTTCTGGGTCGAGATGCACCAGACCATCAAAGATATCGATCCCGCGGAAGCCATGATTGCGGAGGACTGGCTGACCTCCGAGAATTTCGTCGACCGATACGAATTCGATTCCACGATGAACTATCAGATCAGAAAGATCATCCTGGATACGCTAGCGGAGACTGCGCCTCTGACTCCCCAGGAAGCTGCGGACCGGATAACCGACCTGCTCTTGAAGTACACCTGGGTCCAGGATCTCTCGATGCTGAATCTGGTCTCATCCCACGACACCCCCCGTTTCCTCAGCCTGGTCAAGAGCCGCGAGAAAGCTCTGCTGGGAATCGCGATTGCCATCACCTTCCCCGGTATGTTCATGGCCTACTACGGAGACGAGTTCGGGATGGAAGGTGGTCGAGATCCCGACAATAGGCGGGCGATCGACTGGAATCACCTAGAGCAGTCAGCTTCCTACTTTGAGAAATACCGCGAACTGATGCGGGTAGCGGCGCTACCAGCCGTCCGCGAAGGGCGGGTCCAGTACATCGCCACCAGGAATTTTCTAACCTGTATCAGAGAGAACAGGGATGAGAAGGTCATCCTCGTCGGCAACCTATCGAATACTCCCCACCGCCTCCACCTGGATCAGAGCGAGATCGTCGCCGCCGCAGGTGTAACCGGGGAAGTGATCGCACCCTACGGATACGTCATCACCAAGCTAAAGAAAAGATAGAAAACTAATTTGAAAATAGCTAAAAAGGTTGGTCTTTAGATCACATATCTAAAAGCCAACCTTTTTTATCATCTAGAAATCGAATGATTTATTCCCCGCATCGGTCTTATTGATCGTCTTGACCAGCGCTTCGCATATCTTGTCGACCAGAGGTTTAGTGAAAGGCTCGAAGAGAATGGCTTCCCGACCCGAAGCCACGACCGCATGATAGATATCGGCACCGTAGCAGAGCACCGGAACCTTGACATCGGACTCCAGGTACTTCACGAGCGAGGCGATATCATCGATAGAGACCAGGTTAGGGAAGGCAGCCTTGAACTCATTATCGAGGTGTTCATCCTCGCTGGGCAGGTATAGGAAATCGAAGGGCACGCCGTGAAAGCTCTCCCTCGCGAGATTCTGAGCGCGCACCACCGAGGGATTGATCTGGAAGAAGAGGGGATCGTTGACCCACACATTCACTCCGATCAGAGGGACGAAATTAGAATTGCCGATGCTCTTGAAGTTCTCCGAGGTCACATTGTAAGCCACGATCGCATCCGAGAAGCTGATCGCGTCCGTCCGCAGCACGGGCTGGATCATCAGCGACTTGCCGATGGTGGACAGACTGGATCCCAGCTCCTCAAAGAAAGTCATATCCATCGCCTGGCGGAGCGGATTATCGCTGGAAGTATAGATAAAGGAAACATTGTTGGACTTCTGGCTGATCAGCGACTTGACTAGAGACGAGTGCATATACCCGAGAAGATTCGAGATCTGGAGCACCTTTCTCCGAGTAGCATCCGAAATCTTCTGTCCCTTCTTCTGATTAAGAACGTAGGATACGGTGGCGACGGAAACTCCCGCCATCTTGGCGACATCCCTGATCGTAACTTTCTTGCTCATGGCTATTCCTCGCTTAACAATTAATCTCTTTGCTTAACAATCTGGCACAATTGTAAACCCTTAAATGCTAAATTACTAGTAAAAAAGGATTTAATTCGCTCGTTAACAATTATTTTTTAACTTATCTTAGCTTATTTTACACATCGGTTAACCAAAAAAGATAATATCTATCCGAAGCGGGGGGCAGAATCATGGACACACAGAGGAAAACGATCGTGGTAGCGAGTCACAACCGAGGCAAACTAAAGGAGATGGAGGCGATGCTCTCCCCGCTGGGCTTCCAGGTCGAAGCGGCGGACAGCCTAGGTATCGATGTCGAGAAGGCGATCGAGAGCGGAACCACCTTCAAGGAGAACTCGCTGATCAAGGCCCAGTACGTCTACGATCATCTAAAAGAAAAGATGCCGGTCATCGCCGATGACTCCGGCATCTGCTTTGCCGGACTGAACGGCTTCCCCGGCATCCACTCAGCCCGCTGGGCTCCCGATGGTCAAACCTCCTACGACTACAAGAATAGGAAGATCCTCACCCTGCTGCAGGGGAAGGATCACACCTGCACCTTCCACTGCGTCATCACTCTCATTGACGCGACGGGAATCCATCAGTTCGAAGGGCTCGCTCAGGGAGAGGCGGTGGAGCCAGTATCGACGGGAAGAGGATTCGGCTACGATCCCATCTTCCGCTCGGACGATCTCGGAATCACCTTCGGAGAAGCGACGATTCAGCAGAAGGACCAGGTGTCACACCGCGGACGCGCCTGCGCCAAGCTGATCGCCTACCTGAAGAAAAACCAGATGGATTAGTCCTTCTTCTCTTTGCCGACGAGCTGACTGATGTCCTTCGCTGTCATGCCCGCCACGCGACCAGCGGGGATGGTAAACATGAATCCCTGTCCGTTGGTAGATAGACCGGCCGCATCGTAGATCGCCTGAGAGACCTTATCCGAGATGGTCGCATCGACCAGGATGATCACCACTTCCTTATCGGGTTGAATCGAGAAGCCGTAGAACTGTTCGATCTCCGGGTTTCCCGTTCCGCGCGCGGCGATGATCGTACCGCCCCGGGCTCCCGCGCGCCGGGAAGCCTCCATGACGAGATCGGTATATCCCTTGTTGACAATGCAGAAGATAACATCGTAGGCGGTCTGTCCCTGAGTGGGAGAGACGCTCCTCTTCTCGCCGTTTTCCTCGTTTCTCATCTCCAGATCCTCCTTCAATCGCTCCGCTATCTTCTTATTGAGTGGCTTCTTCTGCTTAGCGCTCTCGAGCTCGCCGCGACGTATCGCCCGGTTCTGATCAGCGAGGAATTTATAGGCGGAGATACCCGCCACAGTCCGGACCGGCACCGAGAAGGCAATCCCCCGGGACTGATCGGAAGTAGCGAAGCGAGCGGTGGCCTTCTCCAGCACGGGTCCGACATACTCAGAGCGTCCGATGGTGAAAAGGACGGATTTCTTCATCTGGTCCAACCCGAGGAACTGCATGATCTCCTGCGGAGGATTGGAATGAGCGAAGGACACTAGGTTCAAACTGAAACCCGCCTCGAAGTAGGTGTCCTCGAAGAACTGCTCCTGGTGGCGCGGCACGATGGTCACGATCAGGCTCAGCGGATTGAGAACCGCCGCTCGATCCTCGTAGGGCAGTCGGCTCTGCGCCGGCTGCACGCGGATCGCTCGGTTCTTGATATTGAATAGCGATCTCAATCTTTCTCTGATGCCAGCCATGGTCACTCACCTCCCCTGGAGCTATCCCTTACCGGCTCTCCGCCAGGGATGTGGATGATCTGCGAATCATCCGCCTCCACGATACGGCGCCTATTGATACGGATAGCGACGATCGACTTGAACCGACCAATCAGACCGAGGCTCTGAATGGAGATGAGAGGGCAGAGATAGACCATGCCGACCACTCCGGTCCCATAGGAGATCACGCTCGCCGCATCGGCCGCCCCATACTTAGCCGTCGCCATAGCGACCACCATGGGCATGAGGAACGCGCTGGCCATCGTGGACGAGGCGATACCAGCCGAATCGAAGGCGAGACCGGTAAAGATCTTGGGTGAGACCAGCGCCAGAATCATGGAGAGGAACATGAGAGGAACGGCGAAGTACATGATGGGAATATCGTACTGCACGCGCAACACCGAGACGAGGACGCTCGAACCCACACCAATACAGAGGGTGAGGTAGAGATCCTTAACCCGGATCGATCCCTGGCTGACCTCCTCGACCTGCTTGCCGAGAATGTGCACCGAGGGCTCCGCCAGGATGATCAGCGTACCGATCAGCAGAGCCAGCAGCGCCACCACGTAGAAGTGGCTCCTGAACTCCTGGCTGCCCAGCAGCCGACCGAGCTGTCTCGCGGTGCTCATGAATCCGGTATTCACACCGAGCATGAAGGTGAACAGACCCACATAGGTGACAGCGAGACCGATAGCGATCTTCAACCGCTTCTTCCAGTCGAGGTGGAGGAAGCAGAAGTCATAGAGTGCGAACATGACGATCAGGGGCGCCATTCCCAATACAGTATCGAGGGCCGAACCGGCGGCCTCGCTGCGATAGATCGGAAGCATATCACCCCACTGGGACGGACCGAAAGCATAGGCGTCAGTGCTCGAGACGAGCGCTTTGAACGCCTGTCCGAAACCATCGTTGCTGACGATCTTCTCGTCCATCACCTTAGCCCAGATCATGCAGGTGACCAGCGGACCGAGACCGGCCAGACCGGTGAGACCGAAGCTATCGTCCTCGGCATTCTTCGATCCGCGGATCTGCGCCACGGAGATACCCATCGCCAGCACGAAGGGGACGGTGACTGAACCGATCGTGACACCGGAGGAATCGAGCACGATGGGGAAGAAAGAGTCGCGATTGATCAGGCATCCCAAACCGAAGACGACGGCGAAGAGGAACATCAGGATGATCCGATAGTCCCACTGGAGGAGGACCCGAACGAAGGCTACAGCCAAAAGCAGACCCACGCCGATGGAGATGATGATGATGAGCACATACTTGTTGTCCTCGCCCAATAGCTGAGCGGAAAATATGGTTAGATCAGGTTCCGCAAAGGTGACCAAGGTTCCGATCAACACGGAGACGATCGCTAACAGCACTATCGATCTTTTCTTCGTCAGAGAAGCGCCCACCGCACTTCCCATCTTCTCCATAGCCTGATCAGCACCCATCCCGAACAGCGACATGCCCACCACCATCAGGGGGAAGGCGATCAGAAATACGACCAGGCTCGGATTGAAGAGCGACTCCAGCTGAACATAGTGGGTTCCGTAGAAGTTAGGCTGAAAGACGTTGGCGACATTATTCGCTCCGACCATGAATATGCCGGAGAAATGAAGAACGAGGATCAGTATGAAGAAAGGACCGATCGAGGTCACGCTCTCCTTGATCCTACCAAGCAGCTCCTTAGGCATGCGAAAGTGCTCCCGCTGAGACTAATCGGCGAGTTTCTTCTCGATGCACTTCTCCAGATCAGAAAGGGTGGCGATGCCGGTCATCTCCTCCTCGGTGAACTGAATGGAGAACTCATCCTCGATGCGCATCATGACATCAGCGCGATCCAAGCTGTCCAAACCCAGATCGGCCAGGTTGGTATCGGGAGCGACCTGTTGTCCTCCGGTCTTCTCCGCGACCAGCTCATTGAGCTTAGCGTAGATCTCTTTAGCGTCCATAGATTCTCCTCCTTGCAACATCTAGAGATTATAAAAGATTAGAGCTCTAATACTCACGCGAAGAGCGAGAGAAGAGCAAGATAGATCACCCTTCTTCCTCCCTAGCACTTCACCACGCGCGCCAATCCCCCGATTCCGGTCTCGCGGAGCTCCTTCGACATCTTCTCACCCGTCTCCTTCATGGCGTGGAGCACATCATCGAAACTGACTTTCGCCTTCTTGTAGGGAGCGATGAACTTAGCGTAGAGATAGGCGGTATACGCATGGATGGAAGCCATCCCGTTGCGCTCGATACAGGGGATCTGGACATAGCCGTCGACCGGGTCGCAGGTCAGACCTAAGAAGTGCTCCATCGCCACCTCCGCTCCGTACTCGATCTGCAGGAGCGAGAGACCATCCAGATAGCAGAGGCTAGCCGCCGCGAAAGCCGCGGCGGAACCGATCTCCGCCTGGCAGCCCAGCACGGCGCCGGATATCCCGGCCTCCTCCTTGGCGAATGTACAGACCAGAGCACCTACAAGGAAGGCACGCACCAATTCCGGGAACGACTTTCCGCACTCGGTATACTGATAGTAGAGGACGGCCGGCACGACCCCAGCGGCCCCGCAGGTCGGAGCGGTCACGATCTTCTCCCCCCGCGCATTAGCCTCGCTGACCGCATAGGCAAAGGAAGAGATCAGCATGGTGCGACGACCGGAGGATTTCGGCAGCTGGAGCGCCGTCTCGTACATCCGCTTGGCCACGGACTGCACGTGCAGCCGACCGGGCAGGACGCCATCCTGGCGCAGCGCCATCGCCAGAGTATCGAAGGACTGCTGAAGCATCTGGGATCCAAAATCGAAGATGGAGCTACCTTCAAAGCGTTCGATCACATGGTAGATATTCTTCTCTCGATTATCTTTCATCCATCTCTTCAAGCCATCGAAAGAAGAGAAGGGATACACGATCTGAGGCAGATAGGGACGACCGACCGGCTTTATCGCTCCACCCCCGATGCTCTCGAATCCCTTCCTGATGACCGCCCCATCCTCCAGCGTCGCCTCAAAATAGACGGTGTTGGGATGCTGGCACCGCGTCTCAAAATCGAAGACGACCTTGGGGTTCAACCCCTCGAGCGCCTTGCGGATGATGCTGTCGGTCCCATGTCCCTTCCCGGTGAGAGCCAGCGAGCCCATGAGGGTAACGACCACGGATCTCACCCGCTCGTGGGCGAGGCCGTGACGAAACAGCAGCGCCGCACGATAGGGACCGATAGTATGGGAAGAGGAAGGACCAGGTCCGACTCGGAGGAGTTCGCGAATGGACTCCATCTGGGGCGTCTGGTTTAAGTTCTCGCACTCGGCCATTGTCCGCACCTCCAACCAAACTGGGAATATCTTAGACGATAGAGCGACTACTGAACATTGAAGCCCTTAGCCCAGATCCGTGGAATCTCAAAAGTGTTTCGCTTCAGACCTAGCTCCGAGGGAAAGCTGAGCCGATAGGCGTTGAGCATCATGCGCGCCTCCCCGCCGCCTCCGTACTTGCGATCTCCGAGGATCGGATGACCGATATAGCTCATAGTGCAGCGGATCTGATTCTTTCGACCGGTGAGAAGAGAGATATCGACATAGGAGCGCGCAGGACCAGCCGACAGGCACTTCACATAGGTGATCGAGGTCTTTCCCCGCCCCCGATCGACGACCCGGACCGTCCCGAAGCGATCCTCGAACAGATCCAGAGTCACCTTCAGAGTCTGCCCCGGAACCAGCGCGCCAGACACGACCGCCTCATAGCGCCTTTCGACCGCCCCCTCCTCGAAGCACTGCTGAAGAGCTTTGAGCACACGGAAGGACTTTGCGAAGACCAGCAGTCCCGAAGTATCCCGATCCAGGCGGTGCACGATGAGGATCTTCCCCCGGCGGGCCCGTCTCTTCAACAGGCTGAAGAGATTCGGAGAGCCACAATCGTCATCGACGGTTAGAAGTCCCGAAGGCTTATTAACAATAAGGAGGTCACCGTCCTCGTAGACGATAGACCTCCCGATATCAAGAGCGCTTCCGGGAACGAGATGTTCCACGGTGGACACGCTACTTTCTCCCGCCCTTCACCGCCAGGGACTCGAGCCACTCGCCCGTTCCCCGCTTGTCGTAGTCGGCAGGAAGACGGAACTGCCAATTCTTTCCGGTGGTCGAAGGAGCGTTGAGACGCGCTTCGTCACCCAGACGCAGGGCATCCTGCATCGTATAGATGACGGTGTTCGCGGCCGACTTAGTCAGGGCTTCCGCCATCGCATCGAAAACGGAGTTACGATTCACCTCACCCTGGATTCCCAGATTCTGACCGATGAAGCTCCAGAGGTTGGAGTGAGTATCGACGAAGCCCATGGTGGTCTCATTGTCGTGCGTACCCAGATAGGCGACGCAGTTCTCCTCGTAGTTGTGCGGATTGTCGTGGCTCTCGGGATCGAAGCTGTCGAAGGCGAACTGCATGATCTTCATGCCGGGCCACCGCGAGTACTGCTTCAGCCGCAGGACCGTATCATCGAGTGCACCCAGATCCTCAGCGATGATCTTCATGGAGCCCGCTTCGCTGTTGATCGCATCGACCAGCTTCTCGCCAGGGCCGATGACCCAGCTGCCCGTCCGCGCATCGGGAGAGCCGAAGGGAATAGCCCAATAGTCGGCTAGGCCGCGGAAGTGATCGATCCGCAGAACATCGCACTGAGCCTTAGCCGCACGAATCCTCTGCCGCCAGAAGGAGAAACCATCCTTCTCCATCGCCTTGTAGTCGTAGATGGGATTGCCCCAGAGCTGACCCGTCGCGGAGAAGTAGTCGGGAGGAACGCCAGCGACCAGGACCGGGGTCTTATCGGAGTTCAGCATGAAGCTCTCGGGATGTCCCCAGACATCGGCGGAATCGAGCGCCATATAGATCGGTGCATCGCCAATCAAGAGGATACCCTTCTCGTTGGCGTACCTCTTCAGCGCAGTGCACTGGCTATAGGCCTCGAACTGGATGAACTCGAAGAAGCCGAACATGTCGTTGCGATGAGATCGAATCAGATCGCTGACCGCCTGTGATCCACTATCCCTGAGCTCCGCCGGCCACTCCTGCAGCGACCGCGAACCGTTCAAGGACTTGATAACCATGAAAGCCGCATAGAAGTGAAGCCAGAACTCCTGCTCCTTCACGAAATCGGTAAAGGGCTTAGCATAGTTAAGTCCCTGACGGACAAAGTTTACATAGGCCCGAGTCAGGATGTTATAGCGGGTCGAATAGAGCCAGCCGTAGTCGACATGATCGCTGGGCAGCGACCTCTCGCTCTCCAGGTCGGCCGGCTCAAGAAGACCATCGCTCACCAGCTGCTCAAGATCGATGAAATACGGATTGTAGGCAAAGGCGGAGAAGCTCTGATAAGGAGAATCTCCATATCCCGTCGGGGTCAAAGGCAGCATCTGCCAATAGGTCTGCCCGTGCTGGGCCAGGAAATCGACAAAGCGCCTCGCCTCGGCGCCGAAGGTACCAACCCCATAGGGGGAAGGAAGTGAAAACACAGGGAGCAGGACTCCCGATCTTCTCTGAGACATCTGTCTATAATCCTCCCAAAAATCAGCGGAAGTCACCTCCCGCTGAAAAACTACGCTTAAAAATATAAGTTAAACCCTAAGCGCTTTCAAGTACCGAGGCCCAAACAGGCGGATTTTATCGGCTCTTCGCCGCTATCTCCTTTGCCCAATCGGCGCAGGCCACCAGCTCCTGCTCGGTCGGATGACCCTGATCCTGCGCGTAGAACTTGCGGAAATTAGGATAGTGGAAGTCCTCGCCAGCCGCGCCGTTGGACGCGAGAGCCCGCTGCACGAAGTCCTGACCGATCCGGCCGTTCACGAGGTAGAAGCCCTCGACTTTAGCATCGGCCGGCACAAAGCTCAGAACGTTCTTCTTCACCAGATCGAAGTGAGCCTGATCGGAGCCGAAACCGCAGGTGCCGAAGAGGGCGATCCGCCTGTGGGAGAGCTTAGCGAGCAGCGCTTGAACCAGCTTGTCGCAGGAATTGGCCGTCGTCCAGAAGCCCACGAAGATGAGATCGGCGTCCAGAGCGAACTGAGGGCAGCCCGCCACCTTGCCATCGAAGACCAGGTCGTCAGAGCCCAGCGCGGTGACGATACGCGAAGCGAGTTTGACCGCATTGTCAGTGTGAGTCGAATAGATCACGGAATACTTCATCGTTTTCAATCCCCCTAAAAGCGCGAGTATTGTATTACTACTCCACCCGCCAAGCTTTCGAGATGATAAGCGCCCCAGCAACTAGCAATCGCTTTCACACCGGAAAAGGAAAAGTGAAAATATAATTAAAATGTAAGAACTAGGAGGAGTCCCCTATGGACATGTTCGTTTTCGATATCGATGGAACACTCGCGCACGGAGACACACCGCTCACCGACCTGGACAAGAGCGAGATGAACTACCATCTGGAGAAGGGCGATGCCATCGTGATCGCTTCAGGGCGTCCCGTCTGCGGAGCCAAGAAGTACCTGTCACAGCTCATGGAGTCACCCAACCGCTTCTGCATCGGCTCCAACGGCAGCGATGTTCAGTCCTTCGCGGGCGAACACTACTCCCGGACTGGACTCACCTACGCCGACTACCTCTACGTGCGAAAGCTCTGCTGGAAACCTG
Organism: Caryophanales bacterium UBA6449; assembly: GCA_002437105.1. Classification (GTDB taxonomy): domain Bacteria; phylum Bacillota_I; class Bacilli_A; order RFN20; family CAG-288; genus CAG-568. Next base: position 91,393 of record DJOB01000005.1, on the reverse strand, counting down.
GACGCGCCGTCTACGTCTACATCGGAGATGAGGTCGGATCGCACGACCACCACTGGATGGTCTACGAGGAATACACCTGGAACAAGATGACCAAGCTGATCGACTTCAACCACGAGCCCCTGCAGCCCACCGATTACATCACCAAGATCGTGGTCTACTCCGACCACGAGGACTCTCTAGCCCTCGAGAGCCAGATCAAGGGGATGGACTTCGGCCACATGCGCATGGTCCGCTCGACCCCGGTCTTCCTCGAGTGGATCAACAAGGATGTCGACAAATCCAAGGGCGTCCAAGCCCTCGCGGAGAAGCTGCACATCACCGATCCGCTCCACATCCACACCTTCGGCGATTCGATGAACGACTTCTACATGATCAAGAACTACGATGGAACCGCGATGGGAAACGCGATGGACGAGATCAAGAAGGTCGCCAAGCGGGTTACGCTGCCCGTCACCGAGGACGGAGTCGGGGTGGCCCTCAGGGATGTCTTCCACCGGTAGATTCCGCTCTTGACGATCCGCTCTGGATGCCGGGCTCCAGCCCAGCTTCCAGAGCTTTTTTGCTGGTCGCTAAACCCAGGTGACCGGAGCGATCGTCCCCAGTCAGCTCCGCACTAGAAGCTAGGCACTATGCTATATTTATATGCGTTTTTAAAATGGGGGGAGCGTATGAGCGAGATAAGGATGTACGACATCATCGACAAGAAGAAGAGAGGTGAGCCGCTGTCTAAAGAAGAGATCCACCGCTTTGTCACCGGATACACCACCGGCGATATCCCCGACTATCAGGTCTCGGCCCTGCTGATGGCGATCTGCCTCAGAGGGATGAACGATACCGAGACCTTCTATCTGACCGACGAGATGGTACATACCGGAAAGATACTGGATCTGTCCGCCATCAGAGCGAAGAAGGTCGATAAGCACTCGACCGGTGGCGTCGGAGACAAGACCAGCCTCGTCTTAGGCCCCATGATGGCCGCCTGCGGCGCCAAGATGCCCAAGGCTTCTGGACGCGGGTTGGGACACACGGGTGGCACGCTGGACAAACTCGAATCCATCCCTGGATTCAAGGTCACCATGTCCGAGAAACAATTCATCGACCAGGTGAACAGCATCGGTATCGCCATCGTCGGACAGAGCGCCGACATCGCCCCGGCGGACAAGAAGCTGTATGCGCTGCGCGATGCCACCTGTACCGTAGACTCGATCCCGCTCATCGCCTCCTCGATCATGTCCAAGAAGGTCGCGGACGGTTCGGATATCCAGCTGCTCGATGTCAAGTTCGGCAACGGCGCCTTCATGAAGAATATCGATGACGCCAGGAAGCTCGCTCAGACGATGATCGCCATCGGTCGGAAGTTCGGTCGCGTCACCTGCGCCGAGCTGACCTCCATGGAGGAGCCGCTCGGATACGAGATCGGCAACATCAATGAAGTGGTCGAGTCGATCATGACCCTCAGGGGACAGGGCCCCAAGGATCTCGTCGATCTCTGCATCCACTCCGGATCGATCCTCCTCACGCTAGCCGGTCTCGCCCCCTCGGAGGAAGTGGCCGCCCACCGTCTCGCAGAGACCCTGAGAAACGGTTCAGCCCTGAACGCTTTTATCGCCATGGTCAAGGCACAGGGAGGCGACATCTCGTTCGTGCAGCACCCCGAGAGCTTCCCGAAGGCCAAGTACAACATCGAAGTCCGGTCGATCGCCGATGGATACATCCAGACTATGAATACCTACGATCTAGGGATTCAGGCCATGAAGCTGGGTGCCGGTCGCTCCAAAGCTACCGATCCCATCGACTACACCGCCGGTATCACTCTGAAGAAGAAGGTCGGCGATCCTGTGAAGAGGGACGAGGTCCTCGCGATACTCCACACCGAGAGAGCTGGGGGCGAGGATGCGGCGCGCGAGGTGCTAGCGGACTTCAATGTCGGCCAGAGCCAGCCCGCCCTTCCCAAACTCGTCCTCGAGACGATCAGATAACCCGGAAAGGAGAGGTTTAAATGATCCTGCTTCAAGCTCAGAATGTCGTCAAGGATTTCGACGGTAAACCTCTCTTCAAACCGCTGAATTTCGAGATTAAATCCGGTGACCGCACCGCTCTGATCGGTCTGAACGGCACGGGCAAATCCACGATCCTCAAGATGGCGATCGGCCAGTTGGAGCCGGATGAAGGACAGATGATCATCGGTCACAACGTGAAGGTTGGATACCTCTCGCAGGCGGTCATCACCGACGATAACCACACCATCTTCGAGGAGGCTTCCTCGGTCTTCGAGCGCAGCCGCCAGCTGATCGACGATATCGCGCGCATCTGCACCAGGATAGCGGAGCACCCCGACGACCAGAATCTCGCCAACGACTACGCCCTGAAGGAGGCCGAGCTGAACAAGCTGGGCGGATACGACTACGAGTACCGGATCCGGATGATCCTCAACATGTTCGGCTTCCGCCGCGAAGATTGGGAGCGCAAGATCTCGACCTTCTCGGGCGGCGAACGGACGAGGATCGCTTTCGCTAAACTGCTTCTGATCAATCCTGACCTGCTTCTCCTCGATGAGCCCACTAACCATCTCGATATCGTAACCATAGAATGGCTTGAGGACTATCTCAAGTCCTACAGCGGCGCTGTCCTCTTCGTCTCACACGATAAAGCCTTCATCAACAACCTGGCCAGCAAGATCCTGGAACTGGAGAACGGCCAGATCTCCATCTATACTGGAAACTACGATGCCTATGCCCTCGAGAAGCAACACCGCTACGAGCTCGCGTTGAAGGAGTACAACCGGCAGCAGGCGGAGATGGCCAGGATCCAGCGCTTCATCGAGTTCTACATGCCGAAACCCCGCTTCGTCAGCCGCGCCCACGATCGCGAGAAGAAGCTAGCTAGGCTTCAAGCCTCTGCCATGGACAAGCCCTATCTGCAGAAGAACAAGGTCCACATCGACTTCCGCGGCGATATCCGCGAGGATAAGAAGCTCATCCGCCTCACCGATGTCGCCATCGGTTATCCCGATTCCCCCAAGCCCCTGGTCACGGACATCAACTACGAGATCTGTGGTCGGGACCACATCGCAGTCATGGGTGCTAACGGCGCCGGAAAGACCACCTTCATCAAGACCCTGATGGGCAAGATCCCCCCGCTCCAGGGGCGGATCGACGAACTGACGATGCTGAACATCGGATACCTGCAGCAGGACTTTACCAGCATCCAGGATCCGCGGACGATCTTCGACTACTTCAAGGACAACTTCCCGCTGCTCGAGGATCAGAAGATCTACGACCACCTCGGAAAGTTCGCCTTCTCCTACGAAGACGACCGCGAGAAGACCCTAGAGAATCTCTCCGGTGGCGAACAGATGCGCGTGATCCTGGCCAAGCTTTGCTTGGAGAACTACGATATCCTGATCCTCGATGAGCCGACCAATCACCTGGACCTCTTCACTAAATCCGAGCTGGAGGACGCGCTGGGAAACTATCAGGGTACCTTGATCCTCATCTCGCACGACCGTGACTTCATCGACCGCTGCGCCGACCGTATCCTCTACTTCCACGATGGTCACGCCTACGCGCACAACGGCTCCTTCACCGACTTCATGGAATCCGATCTGAAGAGGATCATGGAGGAGGAGAAGGCCAAGATCACGGAATCCTCATCCACCCATACCAAGGGAGACACGCGAGTCGAAAAGCCCAAGAAGGTCTCCGAGTTCACGGTGGAGAAGCTGATGGAGAAGATCTCCAAGAAGGAGGGCGAGATCGCCGCTCTCAAGGCCCTCTGCGATCTTCCCGAGAATTACACCGATGCCACCAAGCTCGAGACGATCCAGAAGAGCATCGATGCTAAACAGAAGGAAGTCGACGCTCTGTACACCAAGCTCAACGCGATGTAGCGACTAGATTCGCCCACCTCACCGCCTCGATCTAAGCTGAGCTACGTGCAGAAATAAAAAGGCTATCGCCTTCCCGGCTCTGCGCCGGAGACGATAGCCTTTTTCTCTTCATCTCACCTATTTAGGAAGCAGCGCCGACAGCAGGCGAATCGCCTTCTTCACGGCTTCACCATCGCTGAGCTGAGCTCCGCTCGCCTGCTGGTGTCCACCGCCACCGAGAGCGAGCGCCACCCCTGAGACATCGTACCTGCGCGAGCAGCGGAACTCGGCCCGATACTTACCGTCCGGATACTCCGCGAAGAAAGCCCAGACCGGGCACTCGGAAGTGAAGCCGATCGTGTTGACCATGGGCGCGATGCGATCAGCGGTAACTCCCAGCTTCGCAATCTGATCCTTATCGAAGATCTCATAGGCGAGGACACCCTCCGTCTGGAAAGAGGACAGAATCTGACCACGCCGACGCAGCGACTCCAGAGAGACGGTATTCAGCTTATCGTAGAGGGTGACGATATCGGCCCCGTTAGCGATCAGCCGGCCCGCGATCGTAAAGGTATCGGGATCAGTGGTGAAGCGGAAGTTGCCGGAATCGGTCAGGATGCCTAGAAGCAGACAGGTAGCTGCCGCCGGCGAAATGACCGGAAAGACGGTGAAGAGCAGCGAAGCGACGATCTGAGCACAGGCCACCTTGTCGGGGTCGACCATCTCCATATCGCCGAAGTGCTCCGTGAGCGGATGGTGATCGATCTTGATCACATACGCACCCTGCAGCGCGCGCTGATCGCAGATCCTCTCCACCGTCGAGGTATCGACCACGATGCAGAGCGACTTCCGGATCACATCGTCCGGAAGCGTGCCGGGACGCTTAGCGACCGGAAGTCCGGCCGGCACCTGATCAACCTGGTCCACTACAGCATAGATCGATTTATCCGGATAGATGAAATCCAGAGCGAGCTTGAGACCCATAGCGGATCCGTAGGCATCGCCATCGGGGCGAACGTGACCGAAGATGCAGATCGATTGAAACTCCTCGACCTTATCGAAGAACAGCTTTATATTTTTAAACATCTATTTCATTCCTCCATGAGGAGCGGACGCAACTCCCTCGCTTTATTTTAGCAGGGGTCAATTTAAAATAGTTAAACTAAGTCGCATAAAAGCACCGATATTAAAAATAATAGCGAGAGCCAGCCTTCGAACCACTGGAAAATAAAAAGATGAGGAGCGGCGCTCCTCATCTCTCTATCGAAATTATTCCTCTTCCAGCTTGCTGGTATCGACGTTCTTAGAATCGTCATCATCGTCGGTCGAACCCTGGGACAGCTCATCATTGCCCACACCCAGCTCCTGGGGGTTGCCCGGGTCGCTATCGCCGGAATCTTCCGTGCTGTTCTCGCTCTCCTGGGTGACGATCCTCGCCTTCTTGAGGATATCGGGCGAAGCGAACTCCTTGAGAACCCAGACGTACTCAGCGGGCTGCGAGGGCGCATCATCCTTGGCATCCTTATCCTCTTCGACCGGCGCGGCCTCCTCAGCCTTGTCCGCCTTCTTGCCCTTGCTCTTCTTCTTGCTGGAATCATCCTTCTCGACCTTGACCTGCAGGAACCGACCATCCATAGTCAGATCCGTATAGAGCTTGCCAGCCTGGGCGATGATCTTGTCATTATCATCGGCGCTGACGCCCATCGCGACCATGGTGCGGACGAGAAGGTCCTCAAACTTGATCTGCTCGAGCTTTCCCTTGCTCTTGGCAACATCGTAAGCAGTATCGATCATCGACTTATTCATTGTTTCTTACTCCTATTCCCCACAGACGGATAATAGCCTTGTTTTTATATCACTAAAGCCGCATTTCGTCCACAGACAAACCGACCTACATCCTCTCGGGCGCCGAGACACCCACGAGTCCGAGCGCATCCTTGAGGATGATCTCCGAGGCCTGGGCGAGCCCCAGGCGAGCGGAGGTCAGAGGCGCATCGGCCGGATTGATGATGCGCTCCTTCTGATACCACTCGTTGATCAAGCTGGCGAAATTCTGGACGAAGAGGCAGATCTTATACGGCTCATAGGTATCAGCCGCCTCCTTGATCCGGGCGGGATAGTCCCGCATTGCCTTCATGATGGCGATCTCCGCATCCGACTTGAGCAGAGACGAGTCGAACTTCCCTTCCCTATAAGCTCTGCCCTTCTCCAGAGCAGAGCAGAGCCTGGCGTGCGTATACTGAGCATAGTAGACAGGGTTGGAGGAAGAAAGGGATTCCGCCAGATCGAGGTTGAAATCGAGGTGGGACTCGCCGGCGCGAGAGACGAAGAAGTAGCGGACCGCGTCGACTCCGACCTCGTTGATGAGATCGTTCATCGCGACCGCGTTCCCGGTCCTCTTGCTCATCCGGTATTCCTGACCGCCCTTGAAGAGCCGGACGATCTGCACCAGACGGATCTGCAGGTCAGCGGGATTGTGTCCCAGAGACTTCATCGCCGATTTGAGACGGCAGACATAGCCGGCATGATCGGCACCGAAGACATCGATCAGGGTATTGAAACCACGGGCGAACTTGTAATCGTGGTAGGCGATATCGGGAAGGAAGTAGGTGTAGGAGCCATCGGATTTCACGATGCACCGATCCTTGTCATCGCCATCGTGCACGGTGTGCAGGAACTTGGCCCCGTCCTGATCGTAGGTGACCAGTCTCAGCCGCTTGAGCACATCCTCCACCCGGCCCGACTTCCTGATGTCGCGCTCGGAGGTGAAGACATCGAACTCGACCCCGAACCTCTTCAGATCGGCGCGGATCTTGGCCAGCAGCTTGCGGATTCCATACTCCTTGAAGAAGGCGAGATGCTCGTGAGCATCGTTCTCGAACTCAGCACCGCAATCCTGATAGAGCTGAGCGGCGATATCGATGATATCCTGACCGTGATATCCATCCTCGGGCACTGGAACATCGTGTCCCAAGCGCTGCAGGTACCTCGCGATCAGCGACTCCGCCATGTGATCGATCTGATTTCCCGCATCGTTGATGTAGTACTCACGTGTGACATCGTAGCCCGCCTTCTTCATGATGCGGGCCATGGAGTCGCCCACGGCGGCACCGCGAGCATGACCCAGGTGGAGGTAACCGGTAGGGTTAGCGGAAACGTACTCCAGATCGACCTTGATCCCATTCTTGGGAGACGAACCGAACTCGGTCTTCTCCTGCAGGACCTTGTGGACGACAGACGCCATATCCTCCTGAGAGAGGAAGAGATTTATGAAACCGGGACGGACCGCCTCCGCTCGCGCGAGATAGTCCAACTTCAGGAGCGAGCATATCTTCTGAGCCAGGTCCAGAGGCTTATATCCCAGCTTCTTAGCGAACTTCATCGCGGCGTTGGTCGAGAAATCGCCATGCTCCTTGACCGGGGGAATGGTCAAAGATATCTGCGCCGGGGATACCTCCAAACCCAGAGTCTTGAAGACCTGGCTGAGCGAATCCTTGATCTGATCTGCGATAGCCATCGATAACCTCCTACTTGCCCTTGGGGGCATTGAACTTGATGAACAGGCAGTCGCCATCCTTGACGGGATAGTCCTTGCCCTCAGTGCGGATCAAACCGAGATCCCTGAGCTTCTTCTCGTCGCCATACTTGTCGATATCGGCGAAGGAATAGACCTCCGCTTTGATGAAGCCCTTCTCCATATCGGTGTGAATGACACCAGCGCAGCGGGGCGCGAGGTCGCCCTCGTGGAAGGTCCAGGCGCGCACCTCATCGGGTCCGCCGGTGAAGAAGGTCCGCAGACCGAGGATATCGTAAGCGGTCTTTGCGATCCTATCGAGACCGGTCAGATTAGTACCTAGCGCTTCCAGGTACTCCTTCCTCTCCTCCGCCGAGACCGAGGACAGCTGAGCCTCCGTCTCCGCACAGACAGGGATCGCTACCGTGTTCTGGCTCTTCGCGAACTGATCGACCAGCGGGAAATACTTATCGGCCATCGGGTTAGCGTAGGCGGACTCAGCCACATTTCCGATATAGATGATCGGCTTAGCCGTCAGCAGGTTGAAGTTGTGCAGGACCTTCTGTTCCTCAGAGGTCATCTCGACGGTGGAGGCGAACTTCTCGTTCTCCAGAGCTTCCTTGACCCGCTCGAGCAGTTTGACCTCGGCGATCATCTGCTTATCGCGACTCATCTGGGCACGCTTGGACACCTTGCCGAGCGCCCCCTCGACCACCTGAAGATCCGCCAGGATCAGCTCTAGATTGATCTCGTTGATATCCCGGATGGGGTCGACGCTTCCCTCGACGTGGATGATGTCCTTGCTATCGAAGCAGCGCACCACCTCGAGGATAGCATCGGTGTTCCGGATGTTTCCCAGGAACTGGTTTCCCAATCCCTCACCCTTGGAAGCACCCTTGACCAGACCTGCTATATCGGTGAACTGGAAGGTTGCGCGCACGATCCGGGCGGGCTTGAAGATCTCAGCGAGACGATCGACCCGCGGATCCTTGATCTCGACGACAGCCGTGTTGGGCTTGATAGTCGCGAAAGGATAGTTTTCCGCCACGACATTGGAGTTGGTCAAAGCGTTGAACAGTGTGGATTTTCCAACGTTGGGAAGTCCGACGATACCTGCAGTAAGTCCCATAGTATTTCCTCGTTTTTTAGAAGGCTTTATATACCTTAGATAACAACTCGAAATTTTAGCACATCGAGCATGAAAAAAGGGCGGAAACCCGCCCTTTTAGCATATCGACCCGACTTACGTCACGCCTATATGCAAGTGCTCGATGAATCAGTAGATTTTAATACTGACGATCGTCAGCGACAGCAGCCTTCTTGGTGATCTTCACGTCAGAAGCGCGCAGACCCTTGTCGGTGGAGCTGACCTCAAACTCAACCTCATCTCCAGGATTGGCAGTCTTGAAGCCATCCATCATAAGGCTGGAGTAGTGGAAGAAGACGTCGTTTCCATCCTCAGCACGGATGAAACCGTAGCCCTTCTTCGCATCGAACATCTTAACTTTACCCTTCATGGCAAACCTCTTTCGCCTAGACCTTTCACCGTCCAAGCGCTAAAAAATGTAAGCCCGTTTGCAGGATTTGTCAAACGTTAGAGGCCGATTAGGCACGTGAAAGCGGTTTTAAATTTTTATCCCTCAGAGCCGCTAGCGGATCGAGGGTTCTCAACCGGGCGAAGGAGGCGATTCCCGCTATTAAAACGCAGGCGAAACCGATGGTCCCGACCACCAGGATGGTACTGATAGCGGAAGAGGTGTAGCCTCCCTGAAAGATCTCCAACAGCTTCCGCGCCACCAAGCGATCAGCAACCAGCAGTGCGAGGATCGCTTCGCCCCAGGCTATAGTTCCCGCCATCAAGGTCTGAAAGGCTATGAATACAAAGATATGTCTGCGCTGGCAGCCCATGGCCAGGAGATCGCCGAGTCGCCTTCTCGCTCGCTGCACCGTCAGCGTCGAACTCAGGATGAAGAGCACGAGCGCGAGGACGATAGCGATTCCGCCAAAGGCCCCCAGCCCTCTTCCGATTGACTGCAGCACCTCTTCGATAGCTTCAATCGTCTCCTTGACAGGGGCCGTAAATCTGTACTGGGGAAATTCGGACATCAGCTCCTTCAATCCGATCTCCATCGCTTCGGGCGAGGCAAACCTCAAAACGAAAGCGTCGCATCCTAGGCTCGGCGTGAAGTAATCGGAGCAATTGAAGGCTAGAGCTAACGGAAAGAACGCATCGTGGATCAGCGCTTTATCCTCGCCCTCAAATATGCCAGATATCCTGAGGGAGATCTCCGCAAAAGAATTGGCGAAACCGCCCGAAACTTCCCGGGTCTCCTTGAGCATCAGAAGATTCAAGATCTTCCCGACCGCCATGTTCGCGGCGGGGAAGAGCGCTTCAGCCAAGCCGACCGTTATACCCACGCTGCCATCGTCCGCCGCGATTTTTCCACCGACGAGCACCCGGTCAGCGGGGCTCCGCACATTCACGCCTCGACCCAGTATCGAGTCAGTCAAGCTCGAAGCAAAAACCCCTTCTGGCATCTCGTCATCGGAGAAGGTATAAGCCGCGAGGTTCCAGTCGGTCAAAGAGTTCCGATCCATCATATCATTGAGTTTTGACCGATCGCTGGAAAGGAATATCGGCGCGAGAAACCCCTCGTACATCCCCCCAGAAATATATGTGTAGGCTGGCGAAGATAGGCTGTAGCCGACGATATCCTCGCCCGCGCGAAAATACATGGATAGACAATCTTGGGGAGAGACCTGTTCCCCCTGGCGGTACGAGACTCCCAACGCCTGAGTCTGCTCATTGGAAAACACCTTCTCCAAAGCCAGACTGCTACACTGGCTGGACACCTGAAACGCCCGGAAGAAGTCGCTCATCCGCTCGCGAGCGACCCAGAAGACCCCAGCCCCCTTCAGGGTCAGAGGCGTCGGGTCAAGAGCGTGCAGGTCATAGGAAGTCTCGAGAGACAGGAGACCCTCGACCACATATGAGGGAAATTCAGGATCGGGATGAAAGATGCCAAACCCGTCCGATCGAATGAGTGCCGCCACGGGTAGACTGAAGCGCTTATCTCCACTGACACTGGAGATGCCTGCCACCACAGCGATCTTCAAGCCACTGCTTCTCACCGCTCTCTCCAGATTGCTCTCACCGCCGCTCTCCTGGACTAATAATCTATAGAAAGCATCATTAACGCTTATAACCACCCTATCTATTTCAATTGAACCAACTTCTATATCCGGGAAGATGTCCCATGTTTCTTCCAGCAGCAGTTCCGCATTGATCAGGCTGTCGATACCAAAGTTCTTATACAGCCTTTTTCCGTTCAGAGAGACCCGCACTCCACTCTCGGGGGTAAAAAAACTATTGAGACCTCCGATATATCGAGTACCGATGCCGGCAAAGGAATCGCTCAGTCCCGACAACCTCCGCAGCTGGTCGGAACTCAAATAGAGTCCAGACCGATTCTCTGAATTCTGGTTATACCGCGGAGTCACGACCGCCGAAAGTTCATCGAGAGAGGTGCCGACCAGATTCTTCATCCCGCGGCCCACGCCATCGACCATCAGAAGCGAGAATCCCGCCACGATCATGGCAAATCCCATCGCCATGATCGAGATGAAGCTGTGCTTCACGCTCGAGAAGAAATACCTGATCGCTTCTCTGATCAGCGCCAGGAGACTGATCTGCCTAGCCTCTTTAAGGATAGGAGTATCGCACTTATAATCACGACGGCTCTTCGCTATGTATTCTGCTTTACCATCATCCATGAGAATCGTATCTAGATCAGCAAGAAAACTGTCATCGTGGGTGATCACCAAGATCAGCCGACCCGCTCCCATCTCACGGATCAAACTCTCGACAATCTGAGTCAATCTAGTATTGAGACCCGCAGTGGGTTCGTCCAACACCGTCAGCGGGGCCTCTTTAGCGAGAGCCTTAGCGAGGGCAACCCGTTTTCTCTCACCCCCGGATAGTTGCTTCACGGTCCGATCAGCCAGTTCCCCCATGCCTAAGCGCGAGAGCAGAGCCATGACCCTCTCCCGCATTTCGCCTCTCTTTTCACCCAGGAGCTGCAGCGGTCTTTCCACCTCATCGATCACCTTGGCTTCCTCCGCTAAAAAGCCTTCCTGAAAAGCCATGCTGACCTTATCCGCTCGAAAATCGGCCCGCTCCTTCTCACTCATGGCCCCCAGTTCAAGATCATCAAAAAGGACTCGACCCTCAAAGTCACCGACCATGCCGGCCAGGATGGAGCAGAGAGTCGTCTTACCCGCACCCGATCTGCCTCGCACTACCACCACTCCAGAGCGGGGCAGATCTAGAGAGACTCGCGATAGTGCATCGCGCGTCTCCTGCGGATATCTCTTCGTCAGATTGCGTATCTTGATCATCTAAAACTCCTCAGCGCGTTTTGGAGCGAGCTGCGCGAGAGGCGAAAAACCGCAAAGGAACAGCAGAGAAGGGAGAGTAAAACCAGCACCAGAGAGGAGATGAGGAATGGCCAAACCGATAGATTGAGCAATCCCACTGGCAGACCGATAGCCGATAACAAGTGAGGTATCAGGGCCGAAAGAAGCAGACTGCAGCCCCCAAAAGATAGCACGGAGATCGCGGTGAAAATATAAGGCATGCCTCTCATGGAGGCGAAGAATCTTCGCCCCCTACCTGTCTGGGCCATCACCCGAGCACACTGGGCCGCCGCCTCCTGAAATATGGAGGTAACCGCAAAGTACTGAATCGCGATCCCGATGAGAGCTACCGCGCTCAAGAAGATCAGAGAGAGCGACGAGATCGCATCGCTCATCTCCTCTGAAGCCTGGCTCGCTCTATAGGCGCGCGATTCAGTATTGATGAAGGCGGAATTATCCGCTAACCACCGTTTAAGCCGCATTGGTTCCTCTGAGCAAACTATCGTTCGATACCCTCTAACTTCCGTGTCCCGCCAGGAGGGATCCTGCAGGATATCGCGGACCATCAACCCATCTTCTCCCACGGCTTTCGAGCCAAAATACGTATCGACTTCGCGATAGGAATAATAGAGGGCGGGCGCATTGAAAGTTCTATCCTCTTCCACCAGACCCGTGACAGTGAAGACCTGATCAAACACATAGCTGAAAGTCTCACCAGAATGCGAATCCAGCAAGAGATTCCGGACGAATCGATGCGGAATCTCATAGCCGATCACCTCATCGATCTCCATAGAATCGACAAAAGAAGTATTGGCGATCACTTCGAATGAAGTAGAAGGAAGTCGACCCGCCTTTAGAATGCCCGGATTCAGATAGGGTTCAACCGTAAGATCGACAATCCTATCGGCGAGTTCAATCGAACAGGCTTGGGGGAAGAAATACCCATAGCTAGGTAGGATCTCCACGCCTATCTCCTCCCTCATCCGCTCAGCTAGATCGACCGACAATTCACTATTTCGCGTGAGGGTCATCCCTTGGGTCTGCTCGATATCGACCCGTTGAGAGACGATCATCGTGCCCGGATCATAGAAGGATAGAAAGATATCATCGGCAACCGAAGTCCGAGACCAGCCAAAATTCAGGGCTACCGCCAAGGCTGAGAAAGAGAAGCCAACCGCTATTCCCGAGATTAGGAAACGCATTCTTCGCTTCACAGTGAGAGCCCAGCTAAGCTTGAGCGAATCACCCACCGCCATCTTATTAGGCTTGATGTCAGAATATATATTACATACTGATTCACAGTTATTATTTGCGATTATTTCAAGTTTACCATTCTCCAACCTAAAGATAAAATCGGAGAATCTTTGAGCCAGACTGACCTCGTGTGTCGCAATGATGACCAGCTTAGTCCTAGAGGCTTCTCTAAGCAGCGACATGACCTCCTGAGAATCGCTAGCCCCGAGAGAACCGGTCGGTTCATCAGCTAGGATGACGGAATCTGCCGCACAGATCGCTTCCGCATTAGCTACCCTCTGCCTCTCACCACCAGAGAGGGTATCGGGGAAACGATCATAGAGGAGAGAGATTCCCAACCGCGCAAAGACACCCTGAACGCGCGCTTCTCTCTCCTTTCGCGACACACCATCTAGAGTCATATTGAGCGCCGCATTCTCACCCGCTGTCAATCCATCGATCGCATCGTAATCCTGAAGAACCAGCGCACACCGACCCCTATTTTCAATCCTGCCTCGCGTGGGTGTAATCATTCCAGCCATCAGGTGAAGGAGCGTCGTTTTCCCACTGCCCGAGCGTCCCAGTATGCAAAATAGTCCAGTCTCAGGAAAAGAAACAGTCAATCCGTCCAGAATCAATTCTCCTCCCTGACAATAGGAAAAAGAAACATCCTTCAATTCCATGCACCCACCCCATAAGAGATAGGCGTGAATCAGCCGTCACGAACGACTATCTGTTAACTTAGAAGTTTCTCAACAAACCATGTTCCTTCAGACCATCGAGGCATTCCACCTCTCTCCCCGTATCGGGTTCAACCAGGTGAAACTCAGCTTTTCTCACCTCGCCGCTCTGGTTATCGATCTCGGCGATCAAATAGCTGCCCAGCTTCCCATCGCGCGGCAACACTAGACTGCCAGGATTCATCACCCAGACTCCAGACCTCGTCCGACCGAGGAACTTCCGGTGGGTGTGCCCGAAGAGAAATATCTTGCACCCGACCGAGTCGATATACTCCTCGGTTATCCCATCAAACCTATTTCCATGCTCGAGGTGAACTATCCCAAAAGGAAAATGGACATCGCGCGTGACCGGCAGGCCCACATAGTAATCGCAGTTTCCCCTGACGCCTAAAAAGAGCGAATTGACCACATAGGGTGAGACCTCGGAATCTCCCAGGTGGAAGAAATTCGTGCAATCATCCCGATGGATCCCCACGATCCTCGTCATGATATCGATATCGCCGTGAGTATCCGACATTATGAGAAATCTAAAAGTGTCAGCAGCCATGATTCACCTTCCTCAGGGCATAGGCATTATGAAAGAGCGAAACGACCGTCAGAGGTCCGACTCCTCCGGGAACAGGAGTGTAATATCCCGACAGCTCAGCCGAGGGAATAAAGCCCAGATCACCCTGACCATCGGGATGGAATCCACAATCGATAATCACCTGTCCTTCCCTCAGATCAGCCGGCGAGATGAGCCCCTGCTTCCCGCTAGCAAGAACCACGATATCGGATGACCGCGCACAGTCGGCAATATCCGTGGGAGCAACCTGGGAATGAGCCAGCGAGCAGAAGGCACCCTCGCGCATCAGCGCGTGGAAGATCGGGAGACCAACGGATACCGAGCGACCGATCACGAGTGCGCGCTTCCCTTTCAGATCGGGCAATACGGAGCGAATCAGCCGCAGAGCCGCCCGCGCAGTCGCCGGAAGAAAAGCGATCTTCCCCTCGTAGAGATCGGCGGAAGCTCGCAGGCTATACCGGTCCGGATCCTGGCTAGGATCGATCGCGCGGGCATAGCTAGCAAATCTGCGGTCGAAAGGTCTGAGGAAGAGGAACGACCTATTCTCTGGAGGTACCGCGAGCTTAGCGATCGCATCGGCAAGATCGCCACAAGAATTTAGATTGATCCGAAAGACCGGGGTCTTCAAGATCTTTCCCAGCTTAGCAATCTGGTCGAAGTAAGCCGAGGATTCAGGTATGTTAAAGTCACCCACGCAGATGAGATTGAGCGGGCCCTCCGCCTCGCGCATCCGCGCAATCTCCGCTCTATCCTCGAGAGCGAGCGGTCTACCGAGCAACGGGATCATATCAGTCCTTCATCCCCACCGCAGCCGGTACCTTGGGAAGGCCGGGCATCAGAAGAACGCTGCCCGAGATCGGGATGATGAAACCCGCACCGGCCGAAAGCTTGACCTGCGAGATGCGGATACGGAAATTGGAGGGTGCACCCTGAATCTTAGGATCATCCGTCAGAGAGAGAGGCGTCTTAGCCATACAGATGTAGAAACTGCGAGCCTTCTCACCGAGGAAATCCTGGATCCTCTCGATATCCTCATGAGCCTTGGGTGTCAGATCCACTCCCTCCGCTCCGTACACGTTCCTAGCGATGCCCTCTATCCTCGCCAGAATGGATTCATCATGATCATCCAGAGATTGGAAATCGGACCTTCGACCACAGATGTCGACCACCTGGCGAGCCAGCTCTTCCGCTCCCTGCGCTCCCTCAGCGAAACCGGAGCAGAGCGCTGAAGGGAATCCGGCCGCGTGAACGCTCTCCTCGATAGCCCTGATCTCCTCGGGCGCATCGCCATCGAAGCGATTAATGCAGCAGAGGACGTTCTTCGTATACTTGGACATCAGCCGCAGATGATGGACCAGATTGGCTGCCCCACG
>DJOB01000005.1:52620-75581 GCA_002437105.1 Caryophanales bacterium UBA6449 | reverse complement strand
TTGCAGGAGCGAACCGATCCGACGACTACGATGCAGTCGGGGACGAGCGAGAAGCGAGGGCACAGGATATCACAGAACTTCTCGCCGCCGAGATCCGATCCGAACCCCGCCTCAGTCACGGTGTAATCAGCCAGAGATAGACCGGTCCGGATAGCTCTGATCGAACAGCAACCGTGCGCGATATTAGCGAAGGGTCCACCGTGAACCAACGCGAGTGAACCTTCGGCAGTCTGCACGAGATTCGGCATGAAAGCATCGTTCAAAATCCTTGTGACAGCGCCGCCGATGCCGAGGTCAGATACGCGGATGGCTTTACCATCTTTGGTATATGCACAGATAATGTTATCAACCATCGCGTGAAGATCCGCCTTGGTCTCCGCCAAACACAGAATCGCCATGAGCTCACTGGCGGCCGTGATAACCGTCCGCTCGACATGCCCTTCGCTATGCTTATCGAAAGCGACTCGGACCTGACGGATCGCGCGGTCGTTCATGTCTACTGCGCGGGGGAAGACCACCCGGTTCTCATCGATGTTCAACACGTTTCCCTGAAAGATGGAATTGTCGATCACCGCACTGATGAGAGAGTTGGCCGCGGTCAGGGCATGGATATCACCCGTAAAGTTGATATTTATCTCTTCGGAGGGGAGGATCGAGGCGCGTCCACCTCCCGTGGCACCCCCCTTCATTCCAAACACAGGACCCATGGAGGGCTGCCGGAGGGCCGCGATCGCCTTACCCCGCCCCAGGATTCGATTCAGTCCATCCGTCAGACCGATCACCGTCGTCGTCTTTCCCTCACCCGCTTTGGTGGGAGTCATCGCAGTCACGAGGACCAGCTTGGCGCCGGGGCGCGGAGCGAGCGGCGCCGAACCAGCATCGTACTTTGCAAACCAGCGGCCATAGGGAATCAGCCTATCGCAATCGAGAGCGTAATCGGCTGCCAGACTCTGTATACTCTTCAGATTCATCTCTTTTTCACCTCCGCTTCGATAGCCCCGAGATCTTTGATGGGAATCGCATGTTCGCGGATATACTGGTCGATAATGGGATCCGCCCGCAGATCTTTCAGCAGCGGCAAGGCGAAACTGAATGGCGGAAGCTTGCCCTTATCGATCTCCTTGTCGTCGAAGAAGAGCATCTGCATCAGAGGGCTGTGCAGAGCGACATTATTGGCGAAGTCCTCGATCATCCCTCGATCCAGAGTGTAGACCGCAATGGCCCTGAATCCGAGCCGGTACAGCTCGTCGATGGCTGGCGTATAGTCCAAGCTCATCAGCGGAATCAGCGGGATACTAACCTGTTTTTCTCTCTTCATATCCTGACCTCCCAACTCGCTATCGCGACAGACCGCCTCGCATATCATCTCACGCGACATGCAGACAAGATAGGGAAACTGATGGCGGAGGAAGGTTCGCTGGCGCCGCGCGTACTGGCGAGTATCCGCGGCGATCTCCTCCTCGACCCCATCCAAACTCCTCCCGCTATCCAATCTCGAGCATATCTCCTTAAATCCTATTCCACGGAAGGTAGAAGCAAAAGCTGGATGCTCGGTCCGCAGCTTCTCCGTCTCCGCCAACAACCCCTTCTCCATCATGAGGTGAGTTCGAAGATCGATCCGCTGCCTGACCTCAGCAGGATCGGATTTTATCCGGATAAAGATAGAGGGGTAGAGAGGCAGGTTGACAAACGATTCCTTAACCTCCGTCCTGGTCTTTCCGCTCCTCGCCAAGGCCAGCGCGCGTTCGACGCGCCGAGGGTTCTTCAGATCGACCGACTGGCTGGCCTGCGGATCCAACTCGAGCAGCTGCTGCACCATATCCTTCAGATCGGTCTTATCAAGGGAGTCGGGATGAGGATACTCCACCGGTGGGAATTCAAAGGGAAAGAGCAACGCGCGCACGTAGAGGAAGGTACCGCCCGCCACGACACAATCTCGCCCCTCGCGAGCAAAGCGATCCAGCAGCGCTCTCCCCTCCCTCTGGAACCGATAGACGGTCATCTCCTCGCCAAAGTCCAAAGTATCGATAAAGTAATGCTCGATCCCCTCCAGCTCCGTCGCCGTCGGTTTAGCCGAACCGATGTCGAACCCGCGATACACGGAGAATGCATCGGCAGAGATCAGAGGGATATGGAGTCGCCGACAGATCGAGAGCGCTACCTCGGTCTTGCCCGAAGCCGTCTCGCCCAAAATCACGTAGACCACTAGAACCCCGTCCTCCGGAAAAGCTTCTCCAACTCGTGGATCGTGATCCGGACACCCGTGGGCCGGCCGTGAGGACAGTTAGCGGGGTTGCGGCACTCGGCGAGATGCCGGATCAGCGAGACCTGCTCGAACGGCGATAGCTCGTCTCCCGCGCGGATGGAAGCCTTGCAGGCCAAGGTAGCCACGCCCTTCCGCATGAGTTCGAGCGGATCGTCCTTGCTTCCCACCACCGCGGCTGAGATGATGTCGCGCAGGACCCCCTGGTAATTCTTATCGGTCAGAAATTCAGGCAGAGTCACCAGCTTCAGCGAAGTAGGAGAGAAGGGCTCTACCCGTAGATGCATATCCTTGAGGACCTCCACCGCATCGGGCGAGAAGGCAGCGACGGTGCTGGGTGGGAACTCCATTATCACCGGCTCGAGCGGAGCGACCTCCTCGACGGATTCCTGGAACCGCCTTTCGAACTTCTCAAAATTGATTCTTTCCGCCGCAGCATGCTGATCTATGATGAACATGCCATCTGGTGAATCACAGATGATATAGGTCTTAGCAATCTGTCCTAATGGATACAGGTCGCTATATGGAAGCCGAGGCTTTTCAACTGGGGCTTCAGGCTGGTGAACCGCGAGGCTATCGCGAGCCTTAGCTATCGCGCTCTCGGTCTCCTGCCTATCGTTTCCCTGAAAGGCGATACCCGAGGTGCCGGCCAGGATATTCTGAAACTCCGAATCGGGCATCACCGGTTGAGACACGACCTGATCGACCGGATGCGCCGAGATCTGAGGGGCGGATATCCGGGGCTCAACCTGCGACATCTGATCGACCATCTGCGCGGTATCGCGGTCGCCATAGATGGGCCGCTGCTTCTTCAACGCCGAACGGATCGTATCCCGCACCGAGACCGCCAGGGACTCCTCACCCGAGATTCGCACCTCCTTCTTAGAAGGGTGAACATTCACATCGATCAGAGCGGGATCCGCATCGATAAAAACGCAGGCGAAAGGATAGCGACTCGGTGCAAGATAATCCTTGTAGGCGTCTTCGATACCCCGTGACAACTTAAAGGAATAGATGAAGCGCGAGTTGA
The DNA here is from genome assembly GCA_002437105.1 of Caryophanales bacterium UBA6449. Taxonomy (GTDB): domain Bacteria; phylum Bacillota_I; class Bacilli_A; order RFN20; family CAG-288; genus CAG-568. The sequence goes on along the minus strand of DJOB01000005.1, from coordinate 72,288 downwards.
TGAAGGTCATCATCTGATACTTGGTCGAATAGTTGACTTCAGGCTTGGCGATCAGGCACTCGAAGGAGTAGCCATAGTAGGACACCTTATCGACCCGTGATATAGCCTTGGCGATATCGTTGCCCCAGATGTGCTGGATCACCTCGATCCTATCCCCGCGCCCCGTCGTGGAGAAGACGAGCTTTCCATCTGCTCTAACGTCGAAGGCCACCTGGGGGAAGCCGAGAGCGATGTGCTGCATAACATCCACGCACTTAGCCTTCTCCAGCTGAGGGGATTTCATATACTTGAGACGGGCTGGCGTATTGTAGAAGAGATCGGTGACCTTGACCGTCGTCCCCTGGCGCAGCGGGGCCTCCTGAATCTTCGGAGGTTTGCCTCCCGAGACGAGAATGGTCGTTCCCTCCACTCCGTCCGAGGTATCGATCCGAAGCTCGGAGACCGCTCCGATCGAGGGGAGCGCCTCTCCTCGGAAACCCATAGTCCTTATGTCCATCAGATCGTAGCTGGTCTTGATCTTCGAGGAGGCGTGCCGCTCGATGCATAGAGAAGCATCATCCCTCGACATACCAGTACCGTCATCCTTGACGACGATGGATTTCAATCCGCCTAGGGTGATCTCGACCAAGATATGCTTCGCCTGGGCATCGATAGAGTTCTCCACGAGCTCCTTGAGGGCGGAAGCGGGCCGCTCCACCACCTCTCCCGCGGCGATCAGATTAGCCAGGCTCTCTGGCATGACGCTGATTCTATCCATTCCGCACCCCCTATCTATCCTTCTGATCGAGCTCGGACTTGAGCTTATAGATCAGCTGTAGCGCCTCCATCGGCGACATGTTCAAAGGATCTACCGAGCGGATCTGCTGCTCGATAGGCGAAGGCTTATCCACCTTCTTCTCCACCACGACTCTGGGGATGGATACGCCTTTGACTCCCTCCTTCTCGAGATGAGCCAAGATATCCGAGGCCCGCTGGATGAGCGAGGCCGGCATCTCAGCCAACTGAGCGACATTGATTCCGTAGGAGCGGTCCATCGGACCATCCTGAACCTTGTAGAGGAACGTGATCTTGCCCCCATTCTCGGCGACAGAGACATGAACATTCCTCATCTGCGGATAACGATCCGCCAGGGCGGTCAACTCGTGATAGTGCGTTGAGAAGAAAGTCTTAGCATGCACATGGGAGATGTCGTACTCGAGGATCGCCTGCGCGAGAGCCATGCCATCGTAGGTCGCCGTACCTCGGCCGATCTCGTCGAAGAGGATGAGCGAATTGGAAGTAGCCTCCTTGAGAGCTCGGTTGGTCTCCTGCATCTCGACCATGAAGGTCGAAGCGCCTTTGATCAGGTCATCCGAAGCCCCGATCCGCGTGAAGATGGCATCGAAGATGGGGAGGGTACACGCATCGGCGGGCACCCGCAGTCCCATCTGAGCCATGATAGCCAGCAGGGCGAACTCGCGCATATAGGTCGACTTTCCACCCATGTTGGGTCCGGTGATTATCAGGACCTCAGTCTGCTGGTCCATCGTGTAATCATTGGAAACGAACTCGCGCTCCGTCTGCGCCTTCTCGATCACCGGATGGCGCGCGTTGACGACCTTGACCAGACCATCGGTCGAGAACTTAGGCCGGGTATAGCCCGAATCGGAACAGACCCCGGAACAGGAGACGAGAAAATCGAGCTCGGCTAGAGAGTGCGAGAGCCTCTGGATGCTGTCGGTATACTGCGCCACCTTCTTCCGCAGGTCCTGGAAGAGCTGATACTCGCGGTCCATCCGCATCTCGTCGCCCTTGAGAATAGCCGCCTCCCTCTCCTCCAGCTCCGCGGTCGTATATCTCTCGCCAGTGGTCAGCGTCTGTTTGCGAATGTATCCGAACTCGGGTTTCACATCGGGGATATTTCCCTTGGAGACCTCGATGTAGTAACCGAAGGCGCGGGTATAACCCACCCTCAGATTCTTGATTCCGGTACGCGCCTTCTCCTGACCCTCGAGGTTGGCCACCCAGCCCTTCGAGTCCTTCGACATCTCGACGATCCTGTCGAGCTCGGCATCGTATCCTGGCTTGAAGATACCTCCATCGGTGATCGTGATGGGCGCATCCTCGCGTACCGCTCTCTCCAGCAGCTCGACCAGATCGCCCAGATCAGCCATCGACGCCGATAGTTCCATCAATCGCTTGGCGTCAGTCCCTGCGAGGCGCTGACGGATCTTCGGGATCGCCTTCAGCGATCTCTTGAGCTGCAGCATATCGTGGCCGGATGACTGACCGTAACCGATTCGAGCGATCAATCGATCCAGATCGTAGACCTCGCCCAGATCCTGCGCCAGATCACCCCGGACCAGGTAGTTATCGATAAGCCAATCGACCGCATCCTCCCGGTTCTCGATCTCGTCCAAGGAGGTAGAGGGCGCAGTGATAGTCGTCTTCAGAAAGCGCGACCCCATCGGAGTCGAGCAGTGGTTCAACAGCCAGTACAGAGAGCCGAAGACACCTTTACCATCGGAGGATTTAACCAGCTCGAGATTGACGATCGTGGAATAGTCCAGCTTCATCTTCGAGGAGATGAGCTGCACTTTGGCGGGCTCGAGGTAGGAAAGCTCTCTCCTCTGCGTGGACGTCAGATAGCGGATGAGCCGGGCGAGAGCGGGAAGCTGCCGGGAATCCCGAATGTTGACCAGCAGGGGCTCCATCTCCAGGTCAGCGGTGGAATCGTTGTAGTAAGAGACGCAGATATTCGTATTCTCCTTCACCATCTGAATAAAGGAAGCATCGTAAGTGGTGCTGAGAACCAACTCCTTAACTTCCAGAGATAACAGCTTAGATAAGATCTCCCGCGGATCCGTGGGAATATTGGTCACGAACAGTTCGCCGGTCGACAGGTCAGCATAGGCGAGGGAAGTCGCTTCACCGCTGGTCTCCAACGAGGCGAGGAAATTATTATCGACACTCTTCAGATCGAGGTTGGCTCCGGGAGTGATGACCTGGATGACCCCTCTCTTCACCAGCTTCTTTGTGGTGCGAGGATCCTCGAGCTGCTCGACTATCGCCACCTTATGCCCGTTGTCGAGAAGCTTCTGCGCATAGCTGAGATAGGCGTGGTGCGGGATGCCGCACATGGGGATCCTGACGCCGTCGCCCGCTCCCTTCTTGGTCAAGAACAGCTGCAGCTCCTGGCTCGCGATCTGGGCGTCCTTGAAGAACATCTCATAGAAGTCGCCGATCCTGAACATGAGGATGACATCGGGGTTCTCCGCCTTGATGCTGAGATACTGCTTGATCATGGGAGTGAAATGGCTCGGATCGACATCGACCCCGAAGCTCTTCATCATCGCGAGCGACGGATTGGAACTCTCACTTGAACTCATGCTGATCTCTCCTCTCGTAGAAATCTCTCAATCCCTTCAGCTCCCTCTCCACCTTCTTGAGACTGGGATAGATCTTCTTATATATACGATAGCTGCGCCGATACAGCTTCACCCTCTCCGGATCTGGCCGCAGCGTGTCGCTATACCTGATCATCGCCGCAGCAGCGCGCGCCGGAGAGGTGAAGACTCCAGCCGCGAGGAACCCGCCGATTGCCGCCCCGATGGTCGATGACTCTCCCGTCTGGGTCCGCAGGACCGGCAGGTCAAAAACATCAGCGATAATCTGGCATATCGCTAAGGAGGCACTGCCACCACCGGAGACGACTAATCTCTGCGCGCGTCGGTGCGTCCGCCGCTGCAGCTTCTCCAGTCCCTCCTTCAGAGAGAAGGCAAGACCTTCGATGATCGACCGATAGAGACAAGCTCGATCCTGCGCTTCGGTGAACCCCACGATCGAACCTGACGAATAGGGTCGCGAAAGACCGGAGCCCCAGTACGGTTGCAGCAGGAGCCCTTTGGATCCCGCGGGCGCTTCGCTGAGCAGGCGATCGAGAATGGTCTCGAGCGGGACTCCTTTTTTCGCAGCCTCCTCTCGCTCGCTCTGAGTAGCGAAATTGTGACCGAACCACCTGAGCATCCAGAGCCCCCGATAGATCTGGATCTCCATCTCGTACAGGCCGGGAAAGGGAGCGCGATAGGCCGGAAGGAACATCTCCGAATCCTTATACTTCGGGACGGGCATATCCACCGTGCAGGCGGTCCCCAGCGATACGGCGCAGCAATCGCTGGTCAGACAGCCATCCCCCACCACCTCCGAGCTCTTATCGGACGCTCCCGCAAAGACCTTCATCCCGCAGGGCAACCCGGTAAGCTGACTGGCTGCCGACGTGAGACAGCCGATGACCGCCCCGGGCTCCACCAGCCCACAGAGCTGGTCGGGTTCAAGTCCGAAGACGTTCCAGCGGGCATTGCGCGTCGTCATCCACCGCCCGGTCCTGAAGACGATAGGGAAATGACCCGCACAGTCGGCGGTAGAGACGACCAGGCGCCCCGTCAGCTTGAAATTCAGATAGGCCCCCAGCGGGACATACTTCGCGCAGCGCGCCCAGTTCTCCGGCTCATTCTCGCGGAGCCACTGAGCGACGGTGCGGCGAGAGTTGGCTTCCGCGGTCGCTGTCACTCCCCCTAGCGCGAAGATGATCTTGTTCCAGAGCTTCAGATTGCGATAGCCTGGCAGACGGGCCAAGCGCGAATCCAACCACAGGACGGAGGGGCGAATGGGTCTCATCTCCGCATCCAGATAGACGGCGGTATCGCGAAAATCGGTGACGACCAACCCCACGGGCGATGCGGAGCGATACTCCGCGGTAGAGGTGAGCTGACGCAGCAGGGAACCCATCGCCGCCCAGATGCGGTCGGGATCGACCTCCGCCACCGTCTGCCCATCGGCGATATCCGCCCCGCACGGCGTCCGAACCAGACGGAGGATCCGTCCTTCGGCGTCGACCAAAGAAGCCCGGAGAGACTGGGTTCCCACATCGACTACGACCACTGTCGCTGCGTCCATCATGATAAGAACACTCCTCTCATATTTTAAGTCTTAACAAAAGAAAATAGAGTCGTCAGACTCTATTCGCTCATCCCCTCAAGAGATGTTCTCGAGCTCATCCCGGATAGATCGCGCCAGAGAGGACAGATCCTCATAGCTGGAGCGGAAATTGACCCACCGGGGATCCTGCTCCAGCTCCAGCTGCAGCGCTAGGATCCGCTTCAGAATCGGATACCGAACCCGAGGGTTGTGCTCGTTCCGCCGGCACTCGCGCTGCAGGGCGAAGAGCTCCGCCTTCACCTGATTGACCCGGGTATCGGAGGAGAGGCACCGAACCGCAAGCGCCGTTCTCCGATAAGCGGGATCCGCGTGGAAAACGGCGATCAGCTGCTCGACCTTCGCCTCAATGCTATTCATCGACCAGCTCGCCGATAAAGGAGTGGACGTGCGACTCGAGGATCCGCACCTTCCTGATCTGCCCGGCGAGACTCTCGTCTCCCTTGACATGCACCAGGTGCTGATAGGGATCGTAGCCGCTCATCATGGAACGATCCTTCCGCGAAGGATGGAGGAAGAGCACCTCGACCACCCGTCCAACCATCCGCGCGGCCTTCTCCGCGGCGATAGCTTCCGTCAGATCCACCAGGCGGTTGAACCGATCCTGGATCTCCTCCTTGGTCGCATTGTTCTTCATGTTGTAGGCCGGAGTGCCAGGGCGCGGCGAGAAGATGAAGGTGAAGCAGGAATCGTACTGGTACTTGCGAACCGCAGCCAACGTCTGCTGGAAATCCTCCTCGGTCTCGCCAGGGAAGCCGACGATGATATCGGTCGTGAGCGCGATGTCGGGAACCTTCTTCCGCACCAGCTGGACGAGGTGGTCGTACTTGGCCATATCGTAGGACCGATTCATCAGCTTGAGCACCCGGTCGGAGCCAGACTGGATCGGAAGGTGGAGATAGGGCATGATGTTCTTCCGCTCCGCCATCACGTCGAAGACCTCATCGGTGAAATCGTGCGGGTGCGAGGTCATGAAGCGGATGCGCGGAATATTCGTGTCGCTGACCAGCCGCAGCAGCTCGGCGAAATCGGGATTATCCTCCAGATCAGCGCCGTAGGAGGAGACGTTCTGACCCAGCAGGGTCACCTCCTTGTAGCGGTGACGGACCAGATCCCGCACCTCCGCGATCACCTCCTCGGCGGTGCGAGAGCGCTGCATGCCGCGGGTGAAGGGAACGATGCAGTAGGTGCAGAACTTATCGCAGCCGTAAGTGATATTGACGAATCCGCGATGCGGTTCCTGCCTGGTCGAGGGGAGACCCTCCACCACCTCGCCGGGATTCGACTCGACGCGCAGCACGCGGTGACGGTTCTTCACGCAGTCCTCGAGCAGGGGATAGAGAGCGTCGACATTGTTCGTACCAAAGACAAGGTTGACAAAAGGATAGCGGTCGCGAACCGCTCTGAACGGCACCTCCAACTGCATCATGCAGCCACAAATCGCCACGATCATCCCCGGTCGCGCCTGAGCGTAAGCCTTCATGTGGCCCAGCTCACCCCAAAGATGCTCCTCCGCATTCTCGCGGATCGCGCACGTGTTGAAGATCGCCAGATCAGCCTGCGACGCATCCTGAATCGGCGTCATGCCGATCCGATCCAAGAAGCCCTGGATGATCTCGGAATCCCGCACGTTCATCTGGCATCCAAACGTCTCGATGTAATAGTGCTTGCCCGCGCCCCACTGTATCAAAAAGGGGGACGGATCTACATCCGCCACCCTCTTGGAGAGCGAGGCCAGCCTTCCCCGCTTCCTAGCCTCTTTCAGGTCAGGAGCGGAGGCAACCTCGGTTTCCTTCACTTTACAGAACTCGATTCTGCCCGACTAGTTCTTAGCAGGGACGTGAGCTCCGTGGACCTCCATGGGAGCAGGGGCGGTAGCACCCTCGGGAAGAGGCTCGATAGGAGCCTTCTTGATGAGGAGCTGGACGCCAGTCACAGGCTCGGCGCCGTCGGTAGGACGATCGGAAGCGATGGGGACGAAGGAAGGCTGAACGGTGATGTCGCAATTGCCGTCATCCTTCAGGAAACGACGAGCGACGATGCAGGCCTTGACAGCCTGATTGAGAGCGGAAGCTCCCACGACAGTAACGGTGACAACACCCTCGCTGCGGATGTTGATAGCGATCGATCCAGCGAGCTTCTGGATGACCGTGGTTGAACTGGCCTTAAGTGTTTGCATAATCTGTGGTTAACCCTTTCCGAGATAAAGAATATATCATCTTTCAAAGATTTTTCAATCCTGGCGGCTAGACCTCAGCGAAGGCGCGAACCTTGATGATAGATTCGCACCGATAGCCGGGACGGAGAACGGCGAAGACTCCCTCGACGCGGCCCCGACCGTTGTCGGGATACTCCTGAGGCAGGGGAACGAGGTTCACCACCTTCGCGACCGCCCGCTCCGGACTGGCGCCCAGACAGCTCTCATCGAGTCCGCACATCCCCAGGTCGGAGATGTATCCCGTCCCCTGCGGCAGGATCCGCTCATCGTTGGTCTGCACGTGGGTATGAGTACCGACAAAGAGGGAGATCCGCCCATCGAGGTAGCGGGCCGAGCAGATCTTCTCGCCCGTCGCCTCCGCGTGGAAATCCACGATCCGAAAGGCGGAGGAATCGCCCTTCAGCACTCGATCGATCGCAACCAGCGGCCGCTCGTAGTAACCCTGCATCTCCGCACAGCCGATGGCGTTGATCACCATGAGTGTCTTCCCCTTGATGGTGAACGTCCGCGCCCCCGCTAGAGGAGCCTCGGGACCGAGGTTGATCGGGCGCACCAGCTTGGACCAATCGTAGTCGCGGAAGACATCCTTGGAATCGTAGAAGTGATTGCCGGAAGTCAGAATATCCGCTCCGGCCTTCAACAGCTCAAGATAGTGCTCGTGCGAGCAGCCGCGACCGTGGGTGGCATTCTCACAGTTGACGATGACCACATCGGGATCGTACCGATCCTTGAGCAGCGGCAGCGCTCGCGCCAGCGACTTGCGGCCGACGCGGCCGACCACATCCCCGAGCATGAGGACGCTGAGACTATCTAGCGATTTCAATGGCTCTATTCTCCCTGATGACCGTAATCTTGATGTTTCCGGGGTAGGTCATCTCATTCTGGATCCGATCGCGGATCTGCTGGGCCAGAAGGATGATCTGCTTATCATCGACCTTATCCGGCATCACCATGACCCGCACATCGCGGCCCGACTGCAGGGCGTAGCAATTGGCGACACCAGCGTAGGACTTGCAGATATCCTCGATGCCCTGGACCCGCTTGATGTAGTTCTCCATCGTCTCGGACCGCGCGCCCGGCCGCGCCGCGGAGAGGGTGTCCGCCGCCACCACCAACTCATCGTAGATGTACTTCTTGGGCGCATCGCCGTGGTGGGAAGCGATGGCGGAGATCACCTCGGGGGGCTCGCCGTACTTCTTGGCCAGCCTCACTCCGATCTCCACGTGGCTGCCTTCAACCTCGAAGTCAGCCGCCTTACCGATATCGTGAAGCAGTCCGCACCGCTTAGCCAAAGTCTGATCGAGTCCCAGCTCCGCCGCCATCGCTCCCGCCAGCTGTCCGACCTGGATGCAGTGGTCGAGCGCATTCTGCGTGAAAGAGGTCCGGAACTTCAGCCGACCGATGTAGTAGCAGAGATCCTTGTTGATCCGAGGGAGTCCCATCTTCATCACGACTTCCTCACCAGTCTTCTTGATCTCGGAATCCAGATCGGCTTCCACCCGGTTATAGGTATCCTCGATCTTGCCCGGCTGGATTCGACCATCCTTGATCAGGATCTGCAGGGTGCGCACCGCCACCTCTCTCCGGATCGGATTGAAGCAGGAGACGGAGAGGACCTCGGGCGTATCATCGACGAGGATATCCACGCCGAGGATGGACTCCAGCGACTTGATGTTCCTTCCCTCGCGGCCGATGATCATTCCTTTGATATCGTCGTTGGGAAGCTTGACGGTCGTCGTGGTCCGATCGATAGCCACATCCTGCGAGTAGCGCTCGATCGCATTGGCGAGGATGGTCTTCGCCTCCTCCTCGGCCCGGTACTCGGCATCGTCCCGCTGCGTCTTCAGGTACTCAGCCACCTCCATGGCGGAACGGGACTCCGCCGCCGCCATGACCTCCTTGCGCGCCTCCTCCATGGAGAGAGAAGCGACCCGCGTCAGCTCCGCCTCGATCTGGGTCTCCCGATCAGCGACCTGCTTCACCTTCTGGTCCAGCTGGCTCTTCTGATCGGCGATCTGAGCCGACAGGTTGGAGAGGTTCTTCTCGCGCTCGTCCAGCGCAGCGTCGCGCCGATCGAGCTGATTGTCGCGCTCGTCCAGCTTGCGCTGCGCCTGCGCCACCTCATTCCTCTTCTGCTCGAGATAGTCGTCTCCTGCTGCGCGCGCCTGCGCTCGGATCTCGTCCGCCTGAGACTTGGCATCCAGCTGGATCTTCTGTGCGCTATTCTGCGCGGAGGTGCGGATGTTATCCGCCTCCATCCGAGCCTTGTTCAACGACATGTCCGCGGCATCCTTGGACTTCTGAGCCACGCTGGCCGCCGCCTCATCCGCCTGGCTCAGAGTGTGCGCCGCCTCCTCCTTAGCGGCCCGCACGATCGAATCGGCATCGGTCTTCGCCATCCGGGCCTTTCGGCGGACGAGGAAGCTAGCCAAAACGAAACAGCCCGCTCCCACCAGCACCACCAGCACAGCCAGGATGGATATGACCGCTATTGCAGTATTTCTATCCATACCAAAAACCTTTCTTAGCCTACCACGCCAAGAGAGCACCCTCTAGACCTGCAGATCGATGAGAGAGAGGATCGGATAATCCGTATATCGAGCGCCATCCCGGCGGTTCTATCTTGCAGTGAATTTTATTTCACATTTTAATTATAGGCTCTTTCCCCGCTCTCACCACCTGAAAGCGCTGAGAGGTGGGCGAGCGGGCGACGAAGGTATGAAAAAAGGTGCACTCGCGTGCACCCATCTTCTCTAGAGCATCGCCTTGGCGTCGTAAGCCACACCTGACTTGAGATTCTCCCGGACCGTCTCCTCGATGGTCTTCGCCGTATCTGGATTCTCGCGCAGGAAGTTAAGCATGGCCGGCACTCCCTGACCCAGCCGCTGATCCCCGTAGGAGAACCAGGATCCCGACTTCTTGATCAGACCGTAGCCGAGGGCGAGCGAAGCGATCTCCCGCTCGTGCGATATGCCCTGACCGTAGATCATCTGCAGCTTGGCGATCCGGTAGGGAGGTGCGACCTTGTTCTTCACCACCTTGACGGTGACGCCGTTCCCGATGATCGTATCGCCATCCTTGATGGTCTCTCCCCGGCGGATATCGAGCCGCACCGAAGCGTAGAACTTCAGAGCGCGACCACCGGTGGTAGTCTCAGGATTTCCGAACATCACGCCGACCTTCTCGCGCAGCTGATTGATGAATATGACGGTGCAGTTCGACTTGTTCAGCTGTCCCGCCAGCTTTCTCAGCGCCTTGGACATCAACCGCGCCTGGAGTCCCACGCTCTGATCCGACAGGGTACCATCGAGCTCGCTCTTCGGAACGAGGGCGGCGACCGAATCCACCACGATCAGATCGAACGCACCACCCTTAGCCAGCATGTCGACGATATCGAGCGCCTGCTCGCCGTAATCGGGCTGCGAGAGGATGAGGTTGTCGGTATCCACACCGAGCGCAGCCGCGTACTCCGGATCGATTGCGTGCTCGGCATCGACGAAGGCAGCCCGACCGCCATTCTTCTGGACCTGCGCTATCGCCTCGAGGGCCAGCGTCGTCTTACCGGATGATTCGGGACCGAAGATCTCGATGATCCTCCCCTTGGGGAAGCCACCCACTCCCAGGGCCGCATCCAGCAGCAGCGAACCGGTCGAGATCACCCCGACATCCGTCGCCGGCCGATCGCCGAGGCGCATCACCGCCTCTTTTCCATAGGCCCGCTCGATCTCCTTCAGAGTAGATTCCAGCTGCACATCGACCTTGCGCTGCGCCGCGAGATTCGCCCCCGCATCCAAGGATTCCTTCGGAGCATTATTCTTAGTTCCAGCCATTTCGCCATCCTCCACTTTGATATATCCCCGCTGCCTGGGTTTCGGCTCACCTACTATGCTGCATCCGCTAACGCGTGACAGAGAAGCCGCAAGCCCTCCCGGACGCACTCGAGGCGCAGGTCGTTCCTCTCCCCCTCGAGCTGCAGCCGAGACACCTTGACTCTACCATGGTAGGCGACACCGATGAACACGCAGCCGACCGGAGCGTGGTCCTGCGCGGTCGGGCCGGCGTTGCCGGTGAACGAGACGCACCAGTCGGAATCGGTAAATCTCGCAGCGGCCAGTGCCATCTCCTCCGCGCACTCGCCGGAGATCGCCGTCTTGGTCTTCAGCACTTCGGCGGAGACCCCCAACCGGTTCTTCACGCTGTCGCAGTAGGTAATAGCGCCTCCCCGATAGAAATCGCTCGCGCCCGGCACGGAGCAGATATAGGCCCCGAATAGTCCGCCGGTCAAGCTCTCGCAGGAGGAGAGCGTCTCTCTCCTCTCGCCCATCACGCCCTTGACCAGACGGACCAGATTGAGTATCCCCTCATCCAGCTGAGCCATCTACTTATCCTCCCGATGATCGGAACCATCGCCGATCAGCGCATAGCGACCGCGATAGATGTAGATGCCTCCGGAGACCAGCGAGAGCACGAGCGTCGCGACGCCCAGCACCAGACAGAACACCATTGCGGAGAGCTCCCCCTGGTAGGAGAGCTGATCCGCGACCTCAGTGCCCCAGGCGCCAAACTCGGTGGGCGACAGATAGCGATCCAGATAGCTGAAGGGGAAACCGCGGATGATGACTATGGGGATCAGCACCATCTCCATGACCGTCTTCACCTTGCCCCACATATTGGCGGCGACCACGTGCCCCTTGGAGGCGCACATGATGCGCACCCCATCGACCAGCAGATCCCGGCAGATGAATAGGACGGTGAAGAGGGGAGGTAAGAGCATGGGCGACCGCGCGGAGAGGAGTACCATGGTGCCATCGACGAGCATCTTATCCGCCAGCGGATCGAGGACCTTGCCCAGATCGGTCACCTGATTAGTGGACCGCGCCAGGTGTCCATCGACCCCATCGGTCGCCCCCAGCGCGATGAAGAAGACGAAGCAGACGAGATCGAGAACCGTGATGTGCGTCGTAGGGATAAGGATCAGCTTCTCCGGTGCCACGAACAGAGGCACCGACAGCAGGACGAATAGAATCAGGGAGAGAAGGATGCGCGAGATAGTCACCCGATTCGGGGTATTGAACCACTTTGCCTTCATATATATAGATTTTTCCACTCTAAAAAAATAGGGACTTACCCTGCCCTGTAAGCCACGTTTTGTCGAGAGCTGCAATTTATCTAGCGTTTCCGCTGAACCGGTGAATTCGTTTCTACACCGGTCCCTCCCTCACCAAAATTTAGGTTTCTCGCTTGTGGGGCTTTCCGCGTTTCACCCCCCTGGTTTCCCAGGGGACTCGTCTCTGTGGAGCGTTATGCTGACAGGATCATGGCCGAAGCTTTAGACCCTGCCAATATGCCGTCACCGGCTCCCTAGACCGGTGCCCAGCGTCATGACTTCCGCTGGCGCAATCACTGTCGCCATCACAGGCGGCGCGAGCGTGGACTTTCCTATGACACACGAAGGTGCCATCAGCAGCTCAGGCAGGATGCGAAAGCTTGCGCCTTCGCGGTGCTTATTCTACAACGATTGAGAGCTAACTAGGCTATCTCTAGATAATTTTCTTCGGATCCACACCCTCATCCTTGAGGGCCTGCTCGAGCTTGGCGATGCGCTTGACATTCTCCAGCTGCGAGTCGGTGACCTTGGCATCGATGCCGAGCAGGTTCTTCAGCTCAGTGTTCTCCCGCGCCAGCCGGTCGTTCTCCTTGGTCAGCTCCATGATCCGATTGTCGAGGTAATCCTCATTGGTCTTGAGCGACCTGAAAGTCTGATTGACCTCCGCGATGTAGGCATCCACCCGGTCGTAATCCTCGATGACCGCGTTGAGGAGCCGGTCGACCTGAAGGCAGTCGTAGCCCGGTTTATTCCCCGCGAACTCAGTATCGTAGATGCCCTTGGCGGTCAGCGACATCTCGAGTTTAGGCAGCTCCATCTACTCCTCATCCTCCTCCGACTTCAGCGGCCTATTCATCAGAGAGGAAACCACGAGGCGCGGATCCTCGCCCTCGTAGATGACGTGGTAGATGCTCTCGCAGATCGGCAGGTCGACGCCCAGTTTCCGCGCCCGCTCGATCAGAAGCTCGCAGGCCTTCACGCCCTCGACAGTATTCCGGTTCTCCGCCAGCGCCTGTTTCGAACCGACCTGACCGATGCGATAGCCGAGCTGATAGTTCCTCGAGGTGGAGGAGGAACAGGTCAGAACCAGATCTCCCAGTCCCGTCAGACCATAGACGGTCGAAGTCTGTCCGCCGGAAGCGACCACGATCTTATCCATCTCCAGCAGTCCCCTCGTGATCAGAGCAGAACGGGTATTGATCTTGAAGCCCATGCCATCGAGGCAGCCCGCCGCGAGAGCGATCACGTTCTTGACTGCACCGCAGAGCTCAGCTCCGATCTCATCGTCGTTGGTATAGACGCGGAAATAGGAGTTGGAGAAGCACTCCTGGCACCGCTTGGCGCTAGCTAGGGTGGGCGAAGCCGCCACGATCGCAGTAGCCAGCCTCTGCGCGACCTCGACCGCAAAGGAGGGGCCGGCGAGGGTCACCACGTCCATGCATCCGCTCTCCCGGGGCAGACACTGCCTGATCACCTGCGACATGAATCCGCCCGTCTGCGGATCGAATCCCTTCGCGACCGAGACGGGGAGCGCCCCCTTCATCAGGAAGGGACCCGCCTTCTCGATCGTGCTCCGGACAGCGAAGGAAGGAACCGCAACCACGATCACCGAAGCGTTCTCGATCGCTTCCTTCAGATCGTCGGTCGCCGTCAGATTGCGAGGGAGCGACAGGTGTTCGAAGTAGGTGCTATTGGTGTGGAGGTCGCGGATATCCTGGACCTGCTTCTCCACGATCCCCCAGCAGCAAACATCCCAACCGTTATCGGCGAGAACCTGAGCGAGAGCAGTGCCCCAGGCACCAGTTCCTAAAACAGCAGCCTTCATAGCTTGAAACCTCCTATCTGCTTAGTGCGGCAGATTATCCTGATCGGCGAACTTCCCATATCGAACTGCGCTCTGAAAGTCTTCTCCAGATAGCGAAGGTAGGAGAAGTGCATAAAGTCCGGGTTATTGACGAAGAGGACGAACGTAGGGGGGAAGACTCCCGCCTGCGTCGCGTAATTTATTTTAAGACGTCCACCATGATAGAGAGGAGTCTCATTAGCCAGCTGCGCATCGCTGACCACGGAATTGAGCAACCCGGTCGGAATCCGCCGCCCCGCCTGCTCATACACCAGGTCGATCGCCTCGAACAGGCGATTGAGACCCCGATGCTGAACCGAGGAGGTGAAGACAATCGGCGCGTGGGCGACGAAGGGCATCAGGGCGTAGAGCCGCTGGCGATACACCTCCTGATCGTTGACACCGTGCTGACCCCCGTTGTTGAGATCCCACTTGGACACGCAGATGACTAGGGGTTTATCCTCCTCCGCCGCGATACCGACGATGTGGGTATCCTGGGCCGTCAGTTCGCGCGAGGAATCGATGAGAGCGACAACAACCTTGGATTTCTCGATCGCATCCATCGCTCGCAGGGCGGCATACTTATCGACCGCCTCATAGATCTTTCCCCGCTTGTTGAGACCAGCCGTATCCACACAGACGTACTTCTTCCCGTCGCGGGTGAAGCTGGTATCGACCGCATCCCTGGTCGTACCAGCTACGGGTGAGACGACGACACGATCGGAACCCAGAATAGCGTTGACCAGCGATGACTTACCGACATTGGGACGACCGATAACCGCAAAGGGAATAGAACCATCTTCAGGTGCCTCGGTCTGATTGCCCAACTCCTTAGGGAACTTGGCGATGACCGCATCCAAGAGATCGCCGATACCGATCGCCTTATCCGCCGCCACCAGGACCGGATCGCCAAAACCAAGAGGATAGAACTCGTATCCATTGCCGATCAGAGTCTGATCATCGATCTTGTTTACGGCTAGCACCACACGACCAGGCGCCGCCTTTCTAACGATCTCAGCTGCCGCCCTCGTATCACTGGTTATCCCGCGCCGGCCATCGACCATGAAGATGATGACATCAGCCTCCTGGACCGCGATCTCGGCCTGCGCTTTGATCTGCGCCGTAAAAGGAGCATTATCGATGGTGATTCCCCCAGTATCGATAACTTTGAAGGTCTTACCCAACCACTCGCCATCGCCATAGAGACGATCGCGCGTGATGCCACGCGTCTCTCCGACGATCGCCTTCCGCTGTTTGACGATCCTGTTGAACAGGGTCGACTTGCCGACCGAAGGCTCGCCGACTATCGCCACCCGCGGTAACCTAGGCATGTTTCACCCCCACCTTCTCCTCGACGATACGTAGGATGCTCGCCACGACCTGATCGATATCCAGATTTGAAGTGTCGAGCACCACCGCATCCGCCGCCGCCTTCAGCGGATCGATCGCGCGATGAGTATCGTTATAGTCGCGTCTATTTATCTCGGATAGTATCTGCTTCTCATCCGCCGCGATACCTTTAGCGACATCCTCCAAATAGCGGCGGTGCGCTCTAACCTCCGGAGAGGCGATCATGAAGATCTTCACGCTGGCATAAGGGAGGACATTCGTGCCGATGTCGCGTCCATCCATCACCACTCCCTGCGATTCAGCCATCTTTCGCTGCATCGCTACGAGAGTCTTCCTGACCGCCGGAATCGCGGACACCGGCGAAGTGAGACGTGAGATCTCCGGTGTTCTGATCTCCTTGGAGACATCCTGACCATCGAGAAAAACCTTACCGTCCGGGGTGAGCTTGATATCGAAAGTAGGAGCGAGTGAAGCGGTCCTCTCCACTTCGCTCGAGGGATCGAACCCCTTCTTCACGCAGCCTAACGTCAGGGCACGATACATCGATCCCGTATCGACGTACACCAGCCCCAGCGAGCGTGCTAACCTCTTGGCGACAGTCGACTTCCCGGCTCCTGCCGGACCATCTATTGCCACAGTGATATTCATCTTCCGCAGACTCCTTTCCTAGCTTAGGCACGAGGGGAAAACACGATCGCCAACGCGATGATAGCCGCAGCCACCAACAGACAGAAAACCCCGAGAATAGCCCAGATCCACCAGCGCTCAGGCAACCGGCGACGCCGAAATCCCGCCAGCCGGCCCCGCAGAGGATGATCCGTCTCATCGATGGCCTTATAGTCCTGCGTATTCTGCATGGGACTAGGCTCCTGAGCCACAGTATGCTTAACCTGATAGGCCGGTTTGACATGCTGACTATCCGGCTCCTCTCGCGGCGTAAGAAGCGGATTCTCTAGAGCGAAGTACGATTGGTTCTGAATCTTGTGGCGTAAGCTCTCGTACCTCTTCACGCGATCTTTCTCAGACACACTTCCCCTCCTCACAAGCAACCAACTTTATATTTTAATTTAGAATAGGAATAAATGGAAATATATAAACCCACTATGTATTGATTAAATTAGGCTCAAAAGGCAACTTATGGTAAATTATTATCCGCTGCCCCCGTGCTGAAACTGGTACACGGACGCGACTCAAAATCGTGCGGGGAAACCCATGTCGGTTCAAGTCCGACCGGGGGCACCATAGAAAAAAAGAGCCCGAGATTCGGGCTTTTTCTTTATCTATGGACATATCGAATCAGATATTCCATCCCGCCAAGAGCCTCAGCCACCTCCTAATCAAGCAGATATAACGACCTCAGCCTTATCTCCATTAAATTTGCCTTGATCAAACTTCAGGACCAACATATATCACTAAATAGCCTCGCTCCTCCGAGTTAACAACTTATTTGAGTACCCTTGTACCAAAATATCTGCCACGAATCAAAGGTGACCACTTCAAACATAGCAATACCTACCAAAGGTAATTTTTCAAATCAAAAGACTCAGTGTGTGACTTCTTTAATTCGACTGATCTTTGCTATTTCGTATAGAGAAATAGTTAATCAGCTTAAAAATCCCTTTGCCGATCAAGAGCATTACTAGAATCGCGACGGAGAGGAGAACGATCGCTCCACCCACATTCCAATTGAGAGGCCAGGAGATGATTAGACCGACCACGCCAGGAATCAGAGAAAAGACTACCGCGTAGATATTGGTTTGAAAATAACTCTTAGACACCTGTAAAGCACAGGCGACAGGTAACGCCAAAAAACTCGAGACTATCAGAGAGCCGATGATATTGCTCGCGACCGCGACAACCGAAGCGACCAAAAGAATCATGACCATATTGATGACCTTAACGTTAATATGGGCGATCCTCGCCTCGCTCTCGCTGAAGGCGATGTACATATTCGTTCGATAGAAACCGATGCTGAACAGGAGAGTAAGAACGAACAGCGCCCCGATTATGTACAGGTCTGAAGCCTGAACAGTGATGATCGAGCCGAATAGATACTTCTCAAAATTGTTTCCCTTCACATATGTCGTCATGATCCCAGCAAAGCCCACGGCAGCTGACATGACAATGGCCAGGGTCAACTCCGAAAACTGCTTGAACTTCAACCGGACCAATTCAATGACCGCCCCCGAGATAACACTGACGCCGATCGCCCAGGGAATCGGATAGCCGCCCGTTCCTACCGCCAAGCCGATCGCGATACCCGCAAGAGCCGTATGCGATAGCGTGTCGCCGATCATCGATAGTCTCTTCGTAGTAACATTCACCCCGAGAAGCGGCAGAATGAAGCTGATCATGATGATCGCTACTAGAGAGATCCTCATAAAAGAATATTCAAACATCGTCCTAGATCCTATCCTCTGTGTTCACTGATATTCGCATAGTCGATCTTCTCCAATCGTATCTTCCCATCCTGCAACCGATACGTCTTATCGGCAAAGCGCAGATCCTCATAGAAATGGGTGACGAGAATCACAGTGAGATGCCTCGCTAGATGCAATTTCTTCACCTCGTCAAAGAAAGCTATGCGACTATTGACATCCATACCCGTCGTAGGCTCATCCATAACTAGAAGATCAGGATTATCCACCAGCGCTTTAGCTAATCTGACGCGCTGCTGTTGGCCACCGGAAAGATCGTTAAACTGTCGCTCGGCCAGATCTCTAACCCCCATAACATCCAGAGCGTCATAGACCTTGTCCCAATCCTTGCGGAACATAAAAGAGAAGGGCTTATATTTAAGCCCTAACGAAACTACTTCTTTCACCTTGGCTGAGAAGGCATTCTTCCCAGTAACCGTCACCTGGCTGATAAAGGAACTCCGCCGAAAGTCATCCTTGACCACGCCCTTCTGGGGCTTGAGCAGACTCAGGATGACTCTTAAAAGAGTCGTCTTGCCAACGCCATTGATGCCGATCAGACCGACAAACTCGCCGTTTTCCACCTTGAAGTCGATGTCGTTCAAAATGACATTCTTACCATAGGCGAACCTGACATCTTTTAACTCGATCATAAGCAAACCCGCCGAAAAATAATCCCTACTTCAGATATTCCACGAATTCGCTCAAGTTCTCGTTCATGACGGATATATAGTTGTCCTCCTGCGCCCACTCATTCACATCCACGCCTTCAAAAGCGCTGATCTCCACCTTCTGCACCTCGTAGTCAGACTTCTTCAGCTCAGCGATGATAGTGTCAGCGGTGCTCTCCTCATCCAATTCCTCGACGCAGATGTACTTGATACCATTCTCCTTGATAAAATCTATCGCCTTCGCAATCTGCGCTGAACCAGCTTCGTTATCGCCCACATCCTCGATGCCATACTGGTGAAAACCAAACTCTTTAGCCACGTAGCCAAAGGCCTCGTGCGAAGTGACTAGAGTCTTCCCCTTCACCGCGCTCAGCTCCGCAGCATATTTATCCTTCAGCGCATCGAATTCCGCCAGGCTATCGTTCAAATTCTCCGTGTAGTAATCCTTATTGGAGGCGTCGATCTCAATCACCTTGGCCGCGATATTCCGCATCATGATCTCGGCCGAATCGATCGCCAGCCACGCATGGGGATCGATAGTGTCACCGCTGGTGCCACCTAACTCACTAGAGGTCTTAAAGTCGACTCCCTCCGTCGCGACGAAATACTTGTTCTGGTTCAGCTTCTCCGCATACGGATCCATATCCTGACCGTAGGCGACCACGAGATCGCTCTCGGAAGCGAAGGCCATGTCCTTAGCGTTGGTCACCGTAAAACCGTGAGGCTCATTATTGCCCACGAGGGTGATGACATCCGCCTTATCACCGACGATCCTCTTGGTGAAATCGTACATGGGAGCGAAGGTGGTGGTGATCTTCAGCTTGCCTTCCTCGGTGGAATTATGATTATTTCCACCATTGCAGCTGGCTAGAAAAGCCACCGGCAGTGCAAGAAGCACTAGATTTTTAATTCTCATTCAGTAATTTCCTTTTCTAAATTTGATTTTGATTTTCAAATTCAAATTGAGTATAGACTTTCCTTCCTAGATGTCAATATGCAATTGTATTTCATTTTCAAATGCTTGAAGAATATTAACTTTATGAGTTACCTATTAAGATTCAACCTATTGAATAAGACCATTTAAATCC
>DJOB01000005.1:0-52432 GCA_002437105.1 Caryophanales bacterium UBA6449 | reverse complement strand
TACCTAACTCCTAAAATAAAAGGGAACTAATATTTTCTATGGTGACTTTATCCCCCTATTACCCCAACTATTTAATATGGTGTAAAATCCACGCATATTTCCGAGGAGGAAAAAATGAACAAGGAGATTCTGGTTGGAAAGAAGCTTTTGCGACACTCGCAGATCGAAGAGATAACGCAGAACATCGCTCAGAAGCTCGATCAGAGATTCGAAGGATCCCCGAATCTTCCCGTCATGATCGGCATTCTAAAAGGCGCCGCCCCCTTCATGTTCGACATCGTGAGAAAGATGCACACCATCGTCGATATCGAGCTCATGGATGTCTCCTCCTATAAGGGAACCAAGTCTACCGGTAAGTTGAATATCAAGCTCGGTCTATCCAACGATGTTGCCGGTAAGGATGTGATCCTCGTCGACGATGTGATCGAGACTGGTCTAACCACCTACGAGCTGATCAGATACCTCAAGGAAGAGAAACACGTGAACTCCGTGACGACCGTCTTCCTCATCGATAAAGTCAAGAATCGCAAGTACGAAGTCAAAGTCGACTTCGCAGGAATGGTCTATGAGGGTGACGATTTCCTGATCGGCTACGGCCTCGACTACAACAACCTGCTGAGGAATATCTTCGCCGTCTATGAGATGGATAAGAAGGATATTCAAAAGCTGGACGAGATCTCAGCTGAAGACCACCGGATCACCGAGCAGAGAGCTGAACACCTAAAATAAAAAGAAGGGCAAACCTTCTTTTTTTATTCTTCAATCGTCGCTATTATCTCCTGAAGCATCTTGATATCGGCAGAAGAATCCACCTGATCCAGCATCGTAGCGCTGACTATCGGGAACCAGGAACGGAGGTACTGGAGCGCCGTATCCGTCTTGCGGGCGTAAGACTTCAGATAGCACTCAGCCCAATCGCGATGTCCCTCGATGATCATCTTCAGATAGGTATGGGCCGCATCGGCCCCCGCATCGCCTAGAGACGCGTGAGCCCAGTCGAAGATGAAGGGACGCCCGCTCCTGCTGTCGAAGAGAATGTTGTCGGGCAGGAGATCGCCGTGACACAGCTTCCGATGCGCTGGCATCCGATCGAGCGCCACATGAAGCTCATACCGGATGGTCGCTTCCACGTGCTTGCGGGGGTCGCTGGTGCGCCCGAGAGCCGAGATCTTCCGATTGAATTTATCCTTCATATCCGGGAGGCCAACGCACGTGGTAGCGAGGACCGACATCTGGATATCCACCAGACTATCGATACTCTTCTCTACTTCTTCGGGATGATTCTGCATCTGCTGCTCGAGCGACTCTCCCGCGATATAGTCGAGATCGATCGCCCAGGAATCATCCACCGGATAGACCCTCTTCACCTTCGGGACATCGAGCTCGGTCGTCTCCGCCACGGATTGCATCCACGCCTCCCAGAGTACCTTGGCCTTCGGCATCAGAACCGGATCGTAGACCTTGGTCAGCGTATCTCCGTTCACGTAGATCTTTTTATTGGAACGACTGCACAGGAATCTTCCTAAATCTCTGTCCATCACATGACCCCTTTTTTCTTGATTATATAAGAGAAATATAAAGAATCTCTAAACTATATTCCTACATGTACAGATAGGTAATAAATAAAAGAAAAATCCCGAACGTCTCGGGATCGTTTCTCACTGGTGCCGACAGCAAGATTCGGACTTGCAACCCACCGCTTACAAGGCGGTTGCTCTACCATTAGAGCTATGCCGGCTTAGCCCTAATAATTTAAACCACCGCAACCTCTATTTCAACTCTACCCAACAAAAAAACCTCGCAGCGCGAGGTCTCTTTTTCTCGATGGTGGGGCTTGTTGGGATCGAACCAACGACCTCATCCGTGTGAAGGATGCGCTCTCCCAGCTGAGCTAAAGTCCCAAGGGCTTGGATATTCTATCACAATATAAAGATGTTAAGAAAAGAAAAAACCGGCCGAAGCCGATTTATCTTACACAGTGGTGGGCCTTGATGGGATCGGACCATCGACCTCGTCCTTATCAGGGGCGCGCTCTAACCAGCTGAGCTAAAGGCCCATAACTTCAGTGCGGTAAAAAGTATACCACTATCCAAAATGCTTGCAAGGGGTATTTTAAACTTCTCAATCATTTGATCCGAGTGGACATCAAAGACTGCTAATCCACCCCTTTTCCCCTCTATTTCTATCTTATCCTACCAGAGTGACACATGAGTAGAAGTGACCCTTCCCCATCGGTCGACCCAGCATATCCAGAGCCACACTGGGGCCGACCAAACTAAATTTACAGGTCGAATTTTTAAGCCCGATATCCAGCCTGATTACAACAAGAGATATCAGCTAAAAAAATTTGACATCCTCAATCCCCTCCTCGATCTCAAACCCAGTTTGCAAACGAGACCCCAGACCCTCGATCAAAGACAGCGATAGAGAGACTAAATATCAAACATAAAAACCTCTTAACCGATAACGGCGGAACTGCGACTCACCTTCAATCCATTCCGATACTCCGAACTCTCCCGCCCCCCGCAGAGGCAAAATCATAAAACAAAAAAGAGGAGGGGATAACCCTCCTCTCTAATCATCACAGATCGCTATTAGGCGAGATGCTTGAAGGCAGCCTTGCCGAGGTAGATAGCCTCGTCACCCAGCTCCTCCTCGATCCTCATAAGCTGATTGTACTTGGCGATACGGTCAGTACGGCTCAGAGAACCGGTCTTGATCTGCTCGGAGTTGACCGCGACAGACAGATCAGCAATGGTGACATCCTCAGTCTCACCAGAACGATGAGAGACCACAGTGGTCCAGCCAGAACGGTGAGCCAGCTGCATGGTGTCCATCGCCTCGGTCAGAGAACCGATCTGGTTGACCTTGACCAGGACGGAGTTGCAGGCCTTCAGATCGATAGCCTTACGGACACGAGCGATATTGGTGACCAGCAGATCATCGCCGACCAGCTGGATCTTGTTGCCGAGCTGCTGATTGAGCTTAGCCCAGCCTTCCCAATCATCCTCAGCCAGAGCATCCTCGACAGTGATCAGAGGATACTTGCTGACCAGAGACTCGACCAGAGCGATCATATCGTCAGAGGACTTCTTGCCCTCACCGGACCTGAACAGATCGTAGGTGTGAGTATTAGCATCGTAGAACTCCGAGGAAGCGATATCGGTACCCAGGCAGATATCCTTACCAGGAACGTATCCTGCCGCCTCGATCGCCTTGCAGATGACCTCGAAGGGCTCCTCGTTGTTGGCGAGCGAAGGAGCATAACCACCCTCATCACCGACGTTGGTGTTCTGCTTCATCGCGACGAGAACCTTCTTCAGAGCATGGAAGGTTTCAGCGCCCATCCTGACCGCCTCGTGGATGGAATGAGCACCGACAGGGATGATCATGTACTCCTGGAAATCGACCGAGGAGATAGCGTGCTTACCACCATTGAGAACGTTCATCATGGGAACAGGCAGAACCTTCGCGTTGTTGCCGCCCAGATAGCGATAGAGGGGGACGCCCAGCTCGTTCGCCGCCGCGTGAGCAGCAGCCAGAGAGACGCCCAGGATGGCGTTAGCGCCGAACTTTCCCTTGTTGGGAGTTCCATCAGCGGCGATCATCAGATGATCCAGACCGACCTGGTCGAAGACATCGTGACCGATCACCCTAGGAGCGAGCTCCTTGTTGACGTTGGCAACAGCCTTCAGGACGCCAGCACCACCGAAGCGCTTCTTATCACCATCGCGAAGCTCGAGAGCCTCATGAACACCGGTGGAAGCTCCAGAGGGAACGATCGCGCGTCCCCAGCCTCCGGCCTCGGTGCAGACCTCGACCTCGACGGTAGGATTGCCGCGGGAATCCAGAACCTCGCGGCCGTGAACGGAAATGATTTCAGACATACAGCCTTTTTTCCTCCAATGGACTCTTAGTCCAATGAAGAATTATAGACATTTTGCAGCGTGAATTAAATAGGATTATCGAGGTGGAAAGAGCCTCCTATCGATTCTTCCCAACCGGCGATCGTCGAACCGCAGAGTGCCTAGCCGAGCGACTTCAAATCAAGCCTATCAGGCAAAGGTAATCCACCCTAGATGGCCGCAGCGAGGCAGCAGAGCCCAGCTGGGGCATTCACCGATAAAATATACACAGGACCAGTCAGAACGCCCTGTAGAGCCGCTAGAGGTATCAGACCGCGCCTGAGAATGGCCTACGCTCACTTCCTTCTCCCGCCCTAGACCGTCGAGAAGAGCCGACAAAAACCAGCGAATCGAGCATCACTCACCACCCGCCGAACCACCCATCCAAAAGATAGGCACCAAAGGATCAGAGACCACAAAAAAGAGGGGAACTAACCCCTCTTTTATCGGAAACTGTCAACTAGTCGACGAAGGTGATCAGCGCCACCGGGGCGTTGTCGCCGCGGCGATTGCCGAGGCGCAGCACTCTGGTGTAACCACCGTTGCGGTTCTGGAACTTAGGTCCATAGACCGCGAACAGCTTCTGAACAGCATCCTGCTTGCTGACAGGATCCACGATCTGCTCGCGCACAAACTTCGCAGCCTCGCGACGAGCGGCGATGTCGCCCTGCTTAGCATAGGTGACCATCCTCTCGACGAAGCGCTGAATCTGCTTAGCGGTGGAGAAGGTGGTAGTGAGGTGACCAGCGATGATCAGCTGAGTGGTCAGATTGCGCAGATTAGCGTTCTGACGGCCCTGATCCCAGCCGGTATGGAACCTGACTCCACCCTTACCGTGGACGTTCTTCCTTCCTTGGGTTTTCATTTATAGCTCTCCTAATCCTTTTCGTTGCGGAATCTATAGTTCTTCTGCTTCAGCTTGTCCTTGACCTCTTTGATCGACTTCTTTCCGAGGTTCCTAATCTTCATCAGCTCATCCTCGGACTTGTTGATCAGATCTCCGACGGTCACGATGCCAGCGCGCTTCAAGCAGTTGAAGGCACGGACATTGAGATCCAGCGTCTCGATGGGCTGATCCGCTCCATCGTCCTTCTTGGCGGGGACGGTGCTATTGAGCTGATCCTTCATGCCCTGGGCGACGTGCTCATCCATCTGGGTGAAGTAGTTGAGGTAGTGGGTCAGGATAGCGGCCGCCTCCGAGATAGCGGACTTGGGATCGATGGCACCGGTGGTCCAGACCTCGAGCACCAGCTGCTCGTAATCGGTCCGGTTCTCGACCGCGGTGGGCGCGACGGAGAAGTTCACCTTGACGATGGGGGAGAATGAGGAATCCAGCATGATGGGGAACGTATCGCCGTCGGTGACGGTCAGAGCGCCGAAGCGCTCCTTGTTCTCGTCGTTAGAAGCGTATCCGCGTCCCTCCGCCACATCGATATCCATCTTGATGCAGCCCTTGGGCGCCAGGCGCGCCAGCACCAGATCGGGATTGACGATCTGAATGTCAGGAGGGCACACGAGATCGGCAGCCTTGACTTCCATCTCGGTGTCGGTGTCATTCACCTTCTCGACTTTCAGCGTCCGCACGGAATCGTGATCGGCAGAGTTGAGGCGAACCACCAGAGCCTTGACGTTCAGCTCGATAGCGGTGATATCGTCGACGATGCCGGGCACGACCGCATACTCGTGGCGGGCACCCTTGATCGTCAGACGAACAGGGCTGGGGCCCTGGATGGACGAGAGGAGCACGCGTCTGAGCGCATTGCCCAGAGTGATGCCGTATCCTCTCTCGAGAGGTTTGAGGCTGATGCGGATGTAGTTGTCTTTAGCCTCGGCAGGAGCGAACTCGACAGGCACAAAATCTTTCATCTATTTACCCCTTTATAAACCGTACTTCTCGACAGAGCGGAAGTTATCCGCGGGGTTTCTTAGGAGGACGGCAGCCATTGTGGGGAACGGGGGTAACATCGGCGATGGAAGTGATGGTCAGACCAGCGGAAGCGAGCGCGCGCATCGCGGACTCACGGCCAGGTCCAGGTCCCTTGACTTCGACATCGACAGCCTTCAGGCCACGATCGATGCAGGTCTTAGCGACACTCTGCGCAGCCAGCTGGGCGGCGTAGGGAGTAGAACGGCGAGCACCCGTGTATCCGACGGTTCCGGCCGAGGCCCAAGCCACGACGTGGCCCGCCTCGTCGGAGATGGAGATGATGGTGTTGTTGAAGGAGGTGTGGATGTGAGCGATGCCCTTGGTGAAACCGAACTTGCTCTTCTTCTTACGGATGGTGGTCTTCTTAGCCTTCTTGGCTCCGCTAGCCACCTGGGCGGTCTTATTGTCAGTTGCGGCCATGTCTCTAGCTCCTTACCTTAGGCGGTAGCCTTCTTCTTGTTGGCGACCGTCTTCTTGGGACCCTTGCAGGTACGGGCATTGGTCTTGGTCCTCTGTCCGCGGCAGGGCAGTCCCTTGCGATGCCTGATTCCCCTGAAGGAACCGATGTCCTGCAGCCTCTTGAGGTTGAGTGCAACCTCACGGCGCAGGTCACCCTCGGTCTTATACTTCGCGACCTGCTCACGCAGCTTGGTGAGCTCGGCCTCGGTGCAGTCCTTGACCCTCTTGCCCTCGGCGACTCCGGCCGCAGCGCAGATCTTGCGCGCGGTGGGGAGACCGATGCCGTAGATATAGGTCAGGCTGACCACAACGACCTTGTCGTTGGGAATATCAATTCCACTGATACGTGCCATTTTCCTTGACTCCTTTGACTACTTGCCCTGACGCTGCTTGTGCTTGGGGTTGCTGCAGATGACGCAGACGCGTCCCTTGCGGTGGATGACCCTGCACTTGTCGCAGATGGGCTTGACGGATGATCTGACTTTCATTCTCATTGCCTCCGGCGAAAAAGCCAATGGTAGATTATACCATTCTGTCTAGAACATATCGTATCTACTTTTGAGATTCCTAATCCTTGAAGCGATAGACGATGCGCCCCTGCTTCAGATCGTAGGGGGAGAGCTCCACGGTGACCCGGTCTCCGGGGAGAATCCTGATGCGATTCATCCTCATCTTTCCGGAGATGGTAGCCCGAATGGTCATTCCATTCTCCAGCTTGACCGCGTAGTGGGACGCGGGGAGGATCTCCTCCACCACCGCATCCAGTTTCATGAAGTCTTCTCTGCTCATCACCTAGCCTCCAGCTTAGCGCGAACCGTGGAATCCACAGTCGTGATCTCATTGTGGTCCGGGAACACCGCGATGGTGTTCTCGTAGTGGGCGGCCCGACGGCCGTCCAGGGTGACCACGCCCCAGTCATCGTCCTGGATCCTCATCTGGGGACCGCCCGCCATCACCATAGGCTCGATGCAGATCAGGGTGTTAGCCCGGATGATCTGTCCGTGGTGGGGCGGGAGGATACCCGCGTTGGGGATGAAGGGATCCTCGTGCATGCCGAGACCGATGCCGTGTCCGCCGTACTCCCGGAGGACGGAGAACCCGTAGGATTCCGCCACCCTCTGGATGCACCAGCCGATGTCCGCGACCCGGCAGCCCGGCTTCACGAGCTTGAGCGCTTCCCAGAAGCACTCCTCAGCGCAGGCGGCGAGCCGCTCCGACTCGCTGTCCACCTGTCCGACGAAGAAGGTCCGGGCGGCATCGCCCTGATAACCGCTTCCCAGATCGATATTGCCGACGTCGATCTTCAGGAGGTCGCCGTCCTTCAGGACGGTTTCCTTCCGAGGGATCTGATGGATGATGCCATCGTTGACCGACGCGCAGATCGTCCAGAAGTAGCCCTTCTCCGTGGGGAAGGAGGGCTTGCACCCGCTCGCGCGGATGAACTTCTCGCAGAGCTTATCCAGCTCCAGGGTGGAGACGCCGGGCTTGATGTGGGGACGGATGAAGTCGAAGATCGGTCCGAGCTTCCGGCCCGCCTCGACCGCCGCCTGCATCTCGCTCGCCGTATGGATGTTGATCACTTGTGGATCACTCCATCCAGGAACCGGCGGATCTGCGCATTGCCCCGGGGCACGATACCATCGGAGGTATCGAGCACCTCGACCACGCCTTCCTTCTCATAGAAATCGACCAGCGGCGCCGTCTTGGCCTTGAACTCGGCCATCCGGGTGCGGAACGCTTCGACGGTATCGTCCTTGCGCTGGATCAGGTGAGCACCGCAGTAATCGCAGATGCCCTCGACCTTAGGCTTCAGAGTTAACACGTTGAAGGAAGCTCCGCACTTGGGGCAGACGCGCCTGGTGGTAATGCGGCGCAGGAGGATGTCCTCGCTGCATACCACGTCGATGACTCCGTTGATGGCGGTTCCCATCTCGGCCAGCATCTCCTTCAGCGCGACGGCCTGAGCCAGCGTGCGAGGGAAACCATCGAGAAGGAACCCGTGGGCCGCGTCCTGCTTAAGAAGCCTCTCCCTGACGATACCGATCGTGATGTCGTCGGGGACAAGCTCGCCCTTCGCGATGGACTCCTGGGCCTTGAGACCCAGGGGCGTCCGGTTCGCGATGGCGTCGCGGAAGATGTCACCGGTGGAGATGTGGGGTATCTGGTAGGTGTCGACGATGAACTTGGAATGGGTGCCCTTACCCGCACCGGGAGCACCCAGGATGATGAGGTTCAACGGCTTAGCTTGCATATGGCCTTCGGCCTCCAATCCTTTTCTGTCCTACTGACTACTGCTGCGGAACCGCCCTGACTGAGCTGTAGGACTTGCTCGCCAGGATGCCGTCCAGCTGGTTCCAAACCTCGAGGCCGACACCGACCACGATAATCAGTCCGGATCCGCCGATAGCCAAGCTCTGGGGCACGGCGCCGCTGATGGAGAGAACGATGGGGAGACAGGCGACGACCGCCAGGGCCGCCGAGCCGAGGAAGGTCACGCGGTTCAACACCTTGGAGATGTACCGCGCGGTCTCAGATCCGGGCCGGAGTCCGGTGATGTAGGTTCCGGAGTTCTGGAAGTTCTCCGCGATCCTCTCGGGGTTGATCTGGATGTTCGAGTAGAAGTAGGAGAAGGCGATGATCAGGACCAGGTAGATGATGAGACCCCAAGGGAACGACACGCCACCGCCCATATCGACCATCACCTGATAGTTGAACACGTTCTCCAGCGTCTGCGCCCAGGCGGGCACGGTGCCGGTACCGACGAACAGCGAGATGATGATCGAGGGAGCCATGAGCACGGAGGAAGCGAAGATGATGGGGATGACTCCCGAGGAGTTGATCTTGATGGGCAGGAACGACGACTGCTGGTTCTCGCTCTGGAACGTCTGCGACGTGTTGGAGTGAGAGACGGGCAGCTTCCGCACGCTCTTCTCCATGAAGGTGACGAAGACGATGATCAGGAAGAACGCCAGAAGATAGACCAGCAACTGCACGGTACCCTCGAGGATCAGCGACGCGTTAGAAGTGTTGAGCTTCGAGGCGAAGTAGGTGGTGAAGGCGGAGTAGATCTGCGAGGGGAAACCGGCCGCGATACCGGCGAAGATGATCATGGAGATACCGTTGCCGATACCCTTCGAGGTGACCTGATCGCCCATCCAGATGAGGAGCATCGAACCGGCGAGCAGGTAGACGATGATCTTGATGTAACCCCAGACCGACGTGTCGGACAGGGTCAGACCCTGCGACGAGATCATCGTGGCGATGATACCGTAGGCCTGGACCGCTCCGAGCACCAGCGTCAGGATGCGGGAGACCATATTGATCTTCCGTCGACCCGTCTCACCCTCCTTGGACAGCTCCGTGAGAACGGGAAGCACATCCATGGAGAGCAGCTGGACGATGATCTCGGCGGTGATGTAGGGACTGACTCCGAGCGCGAACAGCGAGAAGCTCTGCAGCGCGCCACCTCCCATGAGGTTGAGCATGCTGAGCGCGTCGCCGGCGCTGAAGGCGGAGTCCGAGACAGTGACACCAGGTACCGTGATGGCCGAACCGATGCGGTAGACCAGGAAGATGGCGAAGGTGAAGAATATCCGATTGAGGACATCCTTATCGTGGAACATCTCACGCAGTTTTGCCAACATGTCTGCCTCCTTTCGATAAAGACGATGCCGACACCCCGAGAGGTATCAGCACCGTCCGAGACGGCTGGCCGACTAGTCGTTAGCGGCGTCGCCGCCGTCGATTATAGCCTTGCCACCGTTCTCCTCGATCGCCTTCTTCGCGGAGGCAGAGAACGCATCAGCCTTGACGGTCAGATTCTTGACGGTCAGCTTACCGTTGCCCAGAACCTTGAAGCCGTCGACTCCGGCCTTGATGATGCGAGCTTCCACCAGCTTCTGGAAGTTCACCTCATCGCCCTCGTTGAACTTGGACAGCTGGTCCAGGCTCACAATCGCGATGACCTCATCGTGGTCGAGAGAGGTGAAACCGCGCTTGGGGAAAGCACGGTACAGAGGCAGCTGTCCACCCGTGAAGCCAGCCTTGATACCAGCGCCCGAACGAGCGCCAGCACCCTTCTGACCACGGCCGGCCCGCTTGCCGTTGCCGGTGCCCAGACCCATGCCCTTGCGGAAATGCTCGTGGACCGCTCCGGGAGCGACCTTGAGCTCATCGAGTTTTAGACTCATTTACTCAGCCTCCTTGGCCGCAGGAGCCACGAGACCGCGCTCCTTCTGGACCTTCTCGGGGCTCTTGAGCTGCCTGACAGCATCCAGAGTCGCCCTGACGACATTGATGGGAGTACGACGGCCGTAGACCTTGGAGTAGATGTTCTTGATGCCGGCCAGCTGCATGATCATACGGACCGCACCACCGGCGATGATTCCAGTTCCATCGGGAGCGGGCTTGAGGTAGACCTCGCAGACGCCGCACTTGCCACGAACCTCGTGGGGGATCGTCTTGGACTTGGTCATCGGCAGAGTGACGATCGCGTTGTGCGCGTACTGATTAGCCTTGCGGATCGCGACGGGAACCTCGGCGGACTTTCCCTGTCCGAAGCCGAAGTGACCCTTGCCATCGCCGATGACGATCAGAGCGGCAAAGCGCATGTGCTTGCCTCCCTTCTCGACCTTGGTGACCTTGTTGATGTCGACTACCTGATCCTTGTAGGGATCATCGATCTTCTTGAAGCCGTGTCTGCCATCGCGGCCCTGAGGACGGCCCTTGCCAAAAGTACGGCGAGAGTTGTCGGCGTGACCCTGGGGCTTGTTAGCGACCGGGGCCTCGGTTTTCTTTTCATCAGCCATTGTGCCTTCTCCTTTCGCTAGAACTTGAGGCCTTTGGCGCGCAGCGCCTCAGCCAGAGCTTTGACACGTCCGTGATAGAGGTAACCGTTGCGGTCGAAGACCACGGTGGTGATACCGGCCTTGATGGCCTTATCGCCGAGATCCTCACCGACCTTAGCAGCGTTCTCGACGGTCAGTCCGGTCAGGGACAGACTGCGGGAAGAGGAGGACACGAGGGTCTTGGAACCATCGGTTCCATCCACGACGATCTGAGCATAGATAGCCTTGTTGGTGCGATTGACGACGACGCGGGGCCGGTCGGGAGTACCGACGAGCACCGAGGAGTGTCTGCGAGCGCGACGCTCGCGAGCAGCCTTCTTATCGATAGGGGTTTCCATTCTTCTCTATCTCCCTTACTTAGCAGCGGCACCAGCAGCCGCAGCACCCTTCTTCTTAGCGGAGGGGGTACGCAGGACGACGACCTCATCCTTGTAGCGGATACCCTTTCCGTGGTAGGGCTCAGGCTTGCGCATAGCGCGGATCTCGGCAGCGGTCTGTCCGACCAGCTGACGATCGATTCCCTCGACCTTGACGGTCAGTCCCTTGCAGGAGACAGTGACGCCAGCGGGGGCCTCGAAGACATCGGCGGCCGCATGTCCGATGTGGAGCACCAGCTTGGTGCCCTGCATCTCGCAGCGGTAACCGACACCCTTGATCTCCAGCTCCTTGACATATCCGTTGACGACGCCGTTGACCATGTTGTTGATCAGCGCGCGGGTCGTGCCGTGGAGCATCTTCATCCTGATGGAGTCATCGGGGCGGGTGACCAGGATCTCGCCATCCTTGACCTCGACGGTCATGTGACGATCGATATTCTGAGTCAGAGTGCCCTTAGGACCCTTGACGGTGATGACACCGTCCTTGACCACCGCGGTAACACCCGCGGGGACCTTGACCGGCATCCTTCCGATTCTAGACATTTCCTGTACCTCCTTTACCAGACGTAGGCCAGGACCTCACCACCCAGGTTCTCCTTGCGAGCCTGAGCGTCGGTCATGATGCCCTTGGAGGTGGAGACGATGGCGATGCCCAGTCCGTTGATGACCTTGGGCATCTTCTCCGCGGTCGAGTAGATCCTCAGACCGGGAGTGGAGATGCGACGCAGGTTGGAGATGACACGATTTCCGTAGGAATCGTACTTCAGGGTGATGTTGATCACCTTGTGAACGCCCTCTCCTTCGACTTTGACATCGCTCACGAATCCGTTGTTGAGAAGGACCAGTGCGATCTTCTCGCAGACCTTGGTGAAGGGAACAGAGACCGCCTTCTCCTTGGTCATGTTGGCATTGCGGATGCGGGTGAGCATGTCGGCGATTGTATCGTTAACCATTTGCTTTTCCCTCCTTTACCAGCTGGCCTTCTTCAGACCGGGGATCTCTCCCCTATATGCCATCTCCCTGAGGCAGATACGGCAGACACCGAAGCGGCGGATATAGGCGTGAGGACGTCCACAGCGCATGCAGCGGTGATATTCCTGGCATCTGTGCTTCTTGGGCTTATAGCACTTGATGATCATCGATTTCTTAGCCATTTCGGATAGCTCCTTACTTCCTGAAAGGCATGCCCAGGCCCTTGAGCAGGGCATAGGCTTCCTTATCGGTCTTAGCGGTGGTGACGATGGTGATATCCATTCCCTGAGTGCGAGCAGCGACCTTATCGTAGTCGATCTCGGGGAAGATCAACTGCTCCTTGACACCGAGGCTGTAGTTGCCCCGGCCATCGAAGGAGGAGTCGGAGACACCGTGGAAGTCACGAACTCTGGGCAGGCAGATGTTGACCAGCTTATCCAGGAAGTCGTACATGCGGCTCCTCCTGAGAGTGACCTTGCAGCCGATGGCCTGGCCCTCTCTCAGATGGAAGTTAGCGATGGACTTCTTAGCGTTGCAGATCAGAGGCTTCTGTCCGGAGATGATCGTCATATCGTTGACGGCCTCCTCGATCGCCTTGGAATCGGCAGTGGCCTTACCCACGCGCATGTTCAGCACGATCTTGACGATGTGGGGAACCTCCATGGGATTGGTGTAGCCGAACTCCTTGACGAGAGCGGGCACGACCTCGTCGGCGTACTTCTTCTGAAGGCGCTCGACGATCGCGGGAGCCTGATGACCCTTGACGTAGGTCTTCTGGCCCTTCTCCTTCACCTCGGCGATCTCGTAGCCGACGGCCTTGTCAGCCTTCTTAACTTTCTCAGCCATAAGCTACCTCCTACTTGATGGTCTCGCCGCTCTTCTTAGCGACGCGGACCTTCTTACCATCGACGACCTTGTAGCCGACCCTGGAAGCCTTACCGGTCTTGGGGTCGACGACCGCCACGTTGGCGACCTCGATAGGAGCGTAGACCGTCACGATCCTTCCCTCGGGGTTGGCAGCGTCGGGCTTAACGTGCTTCTTGTGCTCGTTGACGCCCTCGACGATGACCTTGTGCTCCTTGGGCAGAGCCTTGCTGACCTTGCCCTTGGTGCCCTTGTAGGCACCCTTGGTGACGATGACCTCGTCGTTAGCTCTGATCTTCATTACAGAACCTCCTCGGCGAGAGACACGATCTTCATGTATCCAGCGCCCTTCTCCCTGATCTCGCGGGCCACGGGTCCGAAGACACGGGTTCCACGAGGCGTGCCATCGGAGTTGATCAGCACGCAGGCATTGTCATCGAAGCGGACGAAGGAGCCATCAGCACGCTGATACTCCTTCTTGACGCGGACGATGACCGCCTTGCAGATGTCGCCCTTGTGCGCCTTGCCGAAGGGCAGGGCATCCTTGACGGCGACGACGACAACGTCACCGACGCCGGCCGATTTGTGGTGGGATCCACCGCAGAGGTGGAACACGCGCACGATCTTGGCACCGGTGTTATCGGCGACGACCAGATTGGTTTCCTTCTGAATCATCGCTAGGCTCCCTTCTTGACCACTTTCACCAGGCGGAAGCGCTTGGTGGCGGAAATGGGCCTGCACTCGACGATCTGAACGGTATCGCCGACATGAGCGAGACCCTGAGGATCATCGACGTGATACTTCTTACGCTGCTCGATCTGTTTACCGACGACGGGGTGGACACTGCGGCGAGCGACCTCGACCACGATAGTCTTAGTCATCTTGCAGGGGATGACCACACCCTCGAGGATCTTGACGGAGCCGTGGTGAATTTTTGTCTCGATCTCAGCCATGGTTACTTAGCCTCCTGATTGTGGGCACGCTCAGTCTGAACGGTCAGAGCGCGGGCGATGTCCTTACGAGCATCGTGCAGCGCCTTTCCATTATCAGCCTGTCCGGCCTTCTGCTGGAGACGCAGCGTGAACAGCTGCGCTCTCAGCTCGCTGATCTTGGACACCAGGTCGGCGTCATTCAGCTTGCGGAACTCGTCGATTTTCATTTGAGAACGACCTCCTCGCCCTTCTTCACGACTTTGCTGGTGACATTGAGCTTGTAACCGACCTGCTTCAGAGCGGTCTTGCAATCAGCTTCAGGAAGGCCACCGATCTCGAACATGATGGTTCCCTTCTTGACGGAAGCGGCCCAGTGGTCGACGGATCCCTTACCGGAACCCATACGGACCTGAGCGGGCTTCTTGGTGCGACCCAGCTGGGGGAAGATCCTGATCCAGGACTTTCCGCCCTTCTTGGTGTACCTGGAGAGAACGACACGAGCCGCCTCGATCTGACGGTCGGTCACATAGTTGCCCTGCAGGGACTCGAGACCGAACTCGCCGAAGGAGACCTTATTGCAGCTGGTAGCGACGCCCTCGTAGGAGAAGCGATGGTTGCGACGCCACTTAGTTTTCTTAGGTTGCAGCATTTAGCTTACTCTCCTTTCTTCGGAGCGACAGGAGCGGTACGGCCCTGCTGAGGGCGGTTGAATCCCCTTCTGTCTCCCTGACCAGGACGGCGATTTCCACGGAAACCACCCTTGCGATCAGGGTTGTTCTCCATCGCCTTGTCCTCGTCGAAGTTGTCGGGTCGAGCGATCCAGACCTTGACTCCGATGACACCGTACATGGTGTGAGCCTCGGCCAGAGCGTAATCGATGTTAGCGGACAGGGTCTCCAGTCCGAGCGCACCCTCCTTGTACATCTCGGTGCGGTGGATCTCAGCGCCGTTCAGACGGCCGGAAGTCTGGGTCTTGATACCCTTGGCTCCCGCCTTCCTGACGCGCTGGATGGCCTTCTTCTGCACCATGCGGAAGGAGGCGCGGTTCTCGATCTGATCAGCGATCGAACGAGCGACCAGAGCCGCATCGAAGTCGGGGTTCTTCACCTCGACCAGGACGAGCTTGACAGGGATGTCGGTAGGATTCTTGGTGGCGAGCTGCTTCTTGGTGAACTTGCCGTTGATGAGCTTCTGCAGACCGTCATCGATCACCTGCTTGTTCTTGCCATCCTGACCCAGGATGAGTCCGGGATTCTGAACGTGAGCGGTGATGGTGATACCCTTGGCTCTCTCGATATCGATCCTGGAGAGTCCGCCATTCTTGAGCAGGGGCTCAAGGAAGCGACGGATATCGATATCCTGCTTCAGCGTGTCCGCGAAGACCTTGCGGTCCGCGTACCACTTTCCAGTCCAGGGACGGGAGATACCGATTCTGAGACCGTTAGGATTAACTTTCTGACCCATTACTTAGTAGCTCCTTTCATCTTGAGAACAACCCGGATGGACGACCAGCGCTTGATGATGGGCGAGGAGGAACCTTTAGCGCGAGGCAGGAACCTCTTGAGCTTGAACGACTCATTGACCTGGATAGAGGCGATGTAGAGGAGGGAACGGTCCATGTGGAAGTTGTTGACAGCATTGCTCTCGGCGCTCTTGATCAGCTTGAGCACGATGGGAGAGGCAGCCTTGTTGGTGGTATTGAGGATAGCGTAGGCCTGATCCAGGGTCTTGCCCCTGACCAGGTCGACAACGAGACGGCACTTGCGAGGAGTGACGCCGACGGGGGTGGCGATAGCCAACGCCTCGGTGCGGACGGGCAGCTCCTTCTTCTCTTCTTCTTTAGCCATAAACTAAGCCTCTCCTATTTCTTAGCGGCGGGCGCTGCAGCCGGAGTGGTCGCAGCAGCGGCGGCAGCCGCAGCCGCGATATCAGCACCGGAGTGGTGGCCGTGGAAGGTGCGGGTGGGAACGAACTCACCCAGCTTGTGGCCGACCATATCCTCGGTGATGTATACAGGGACATGGTTCTTTCCGTTGTAGACGGAGATCGTGTGCTCGACGAAGTCGGGGAAGATGGTGGAAGCGCGCGACCAGGTCTTCAGGATAGCCTTCTTGCCGCTGGCATTCTGCTCGCGAATACGGGCGAGCAACTTAGGATCGCAGTAAGGACCCTTCTTAGAGCTTCTGGACATTCATTGCTCCTTTCTCTACTTGCCGTTGCGACGGCGGACGATGAACTTGTTGGATGACAGTTTGTGCTTGCGGGTCTTGACACCCAGGGTACGCTTGCCCCAGGGAGAACGAGGAGCATCGTGTCCGACAGGGCACTTTCCTTCTCCTCCTCCGTGCGGGTGATCATTGGGGTTCATGGCCGATCCACGCACGTGAGGACGACGTCCATTCCAGCGGGATTTACCAGCCTTACCCAGCGACCTGAGCTCGAAGTCCTCGTTGCCGACGGTACCGATGGTAGCGCGGCAGTTGGGGAGGAACTTGCGGACCTCTCCGGACTCCAGTCTCAGCGTCACGTACTTGTCATCGTGTCCGAGGACCGTCGCGTAGGTACCAGCCGCGCGGCAGATCTGACCGCCCTGACCGGGCATGAACTCGATGTTGTGAACCAGCTGTCCATCGGGGATGTTGCCCAGCTCCATGGAGTTGCCGACCTCGACATCGACGTTGGCGCCAGAGACGACCTTGTCGCCGACCTTCAGACCCTTGGGCCAGATGATGTAGGTCTTGACACCGTTGGCGTAGACCGCCAGAGCGATGCGGGCGTTCCGGTTGGGATCGTACTCGATCGCCTTGATGGTGGCTACCATGCCATCGTGGCTCCTTCTGGAGAAGTCCACGATACGGTACATCCTCTTGTGTCCTCCACCGCGGAAGCGAGTGGTGATGTAACCCTGGTTGTTGCGTCCTCCGGTCTTCTTGATGGGCTCGATGAGAGACTTCTCAGGGGCCTTCTTAGACAGGTAGGGCTCGACGAGAACGTTCTGCGCTCTCGAACCGTTATTGGTAGGTTTTAATTGCCTGACGGGCATTTTCTTTTCCTCCTATCGCGCGGCCTTAATCCTTCTTGGCCTTGCGCTCTTCAGGAGCGACAGCGTCAGCTACCTTGCCCAGGTCGTAGTCCTTGTTGACGAAGATGTAGGCCTTCTTGTAAGCCTGGGTGTAGCCGCGACGGACGCTGCGCTTCTTGGGGTGGACGTTCAGGGTGTTCACCTTGTCGACCTTGACCTGGAAGATCGCCTGGAAGGCGTCCTTGATCTCAGCCTTGTTGGACTTGGGATCAACCTTGACAACCACGACGTTGCCGTCCCTGGACTGGCGCTGGGACTCCTCGGTCACGATGGTGTTAGCGATGACGGTGAAGTCGTGATCCACGGGCTGGCGGAACTTGAGCTCCGCCGCCTCAGTCTTCTTTTCTTCTGCCATGTTTACTTAGCCTCCTGAGCGGGATCGACAGGCTGGGCGAGGCAGTTCTTGACGATGATCAGGGACTGAGCATTGACGATGTCGTAGACGGAGAGATTGTCGTAGGAAGTGATCACGAGGTTGCTCAGATTCCTGGCCGCCAGAAGCAGATTCTCGTCATATCCGCCGAGGACCAGCAGGGTCTTCTTGTCTCCACCGTTGAGAGCCTTGAGGCTCGCGGCGAAGTCCTTGGTGCGATGGCTGGTGAAGGGGGCGTCGGTAAGGACGACCAGAGCCTTCTCCTGCACCTTGTCAGAGAGCGCGGACACGACTGCGAGACCGTTGACTCTCTTGTTGAGCTTCAGTTTGAAGTTCTGATTGCCGGTAGGGCCGAAGACGGTTCCACCGTGTCTCCACAGAGGAGAACGGATGTTTCCCATACGGGCGCGACCGGTGCCCTTCTGCTTCCAGAGCTTCTTGCCGGAACCGCTGACCTCGGAGCGAACCTTGGTCTTAGCGGTGGCCTGACGACGATTAGCCAGATAAGTCTTGACAGCGGCCTGGACGGCGTAGGCGTTGATCTCGTCACCCTTCAGTCCGAAGACATCGGGCTCGAGCTCGACGGTGCCGACCTGTTTGCCCTCGTAGTCGAGGACAGGCCACTCGAGTTTCTCAATAGCCATTATTCTCTTCTCCTCCTGGCCTAGGCCTTGCTGCGCTTCCAAGCGCGCTGCTCCTTAGCCTCAGTCTTCTTACCACCCTTGGCAGCGACCGCGGTCAGATTCTTCAGAGTCGCCTCATCGGTGTAATCGATGAGCTTGAACTCGTTAGCCTTCTTGAGAGGCTTGACCGCAGAGCGGATGCGGACGATGGACAGATCGGGTCCGGGGATCGAGCCCTTGATCAGGATGCAGTTGGCATCGGGTTTGACGGCCACGATCGTGGAGTTGAGCACGGTAGCGGTCTGGTTGCCCATGTGTCCGCTCATGCCCTTTCCAGGATGGACGCGGTTGTTGCAGCGTCCGTTAGTCGCCAGAGAACCGATCTGACGGTGATAGCCGGAACCGTGGGCCTTGGGTCCGATCTTGTAGTGCCATCTCTTGATGACACCGGCATAGCCGCGACCCTTGGAGGTACCGGTCACATCGACCAGCTCGCCGCTCTTGAAGATGGAGCAGTCGATCTTCTCACCGACATTGTGGGAGTAGATCTCGTCGCCCTTGAGCTCCCGGTAGAAATAGTGGGGAACGGTGTTAGCCTTCTTGGCTAGACCGAGCTCAGCCTTGGTCGCCCGCGAGGCCTTCTTGTCCTCGTAGCCGATCTGCAGAGCTTCGTAGCCATCCTTCTCCTTGGTCTTCTTCTGAAGGATGACGTTGGGCAGGACCTCGATGACCGAGACGGGGATCGCCTCTCCGCTCTCGGCGAAGACCGTAGTCATGCCGATCTTGCGTCCAATGATAGATTTCATTGTGATCTGCTCCTTACTGCTTGATGTTCACATCGACACCAGAGGGCAGGTCGAGGTTGGTTAGAGCCTCGATGGTCTGCTTGGTGGGATGCTTGATCTCGATCAGTCTCTTGTGAGTCTTGATCTCGAACTGCTCGCGCGAATCCTTATCGATGAAGGGCGAGCGAAGGATGGTGTAGAGATTCCTCTCAGTAGGGAGAGGGATGGGGCCGACCACCTCGGCGCCACTCTGTTCCGCCGCCTCGACGATCTTCTGGACCGTCTTGTCTAGGACCTCGTGGTCATAGGCTTTGAGGCGCACGCGGATGTTCTTAGAACTTGCCATGCTTTTTCCTCCTGCACCGGATCTTGCCGGCGCGTTAGCTCGGCGCGAATTACCTGGAACACATGACAACCATCATAGGCGTTCCAGCAACTTCGCACGTCACAGCCACCTAACCCCGGCGGGTTAGCGTTGAGTAATATACACTGCTCAAAAACAGGTGTCAATCGATTTTTTAAAAATTCTTCTTTTTCCTTTATTCATCGGATAAACAGAACTATCTTTCCTCTGATTTTAAGATAACCCGAATCGGCGTTCCACAGGGAATGGGCCAACCGACCCATCTTCCGCCCCTTCCAGCTTTTTTCGCATCAAAAAGGCCCTCGTGAGAGGGCCGAACGACTACAGTCCCTTGCGGATCGAATCCGCCAGGAGCGGCAGCTGATCCGAGGGCAGGGCGAGATGGTGGCTGAAGGGAGCGCCGAGCACATCGTTGTCGTATCGCGGGATGACGTGGATATGGAAGTGCAGCACGGACTGCCCGGCGGAGTGACCGATATTGGTCAGCACATTGACGCCGGAGGCGCCGAGCTGGGTCAGGCAGGCCTGACTCACCAGCTGAGCGACCTGGTAGGCGTGCGCCAGCAGATCCTTGGGCACCTGAGTGAAATCCTGAAAGTGCCTCTTGGTCAC
Organism: Caryophanales bacterium UBA6449; assembly: GCA_002437105.1. Lineage (GTDB taxonomy): Bacteria > Bacillota_I > Bacilli_A > RFN20 > CAG-288 > CAG-568. The sequence continues at coordinate 32,310 of DJOB01000005.1, read as the reverse complement.
GACCAGGGTATGTCCCTTGGACGCGGGATTCACATCAAGGAAGGCGATGATCGCCTCATCCTCGTACACCTTGTTAGCCGGGATCAGCCCCTGAGCGATCTTGCAGAAGATACAGTCCATAATAGACCTCCTATCGAATGATCCAACATATATAGATATAGCATAAAGGCTAGGGAAAGACCCCTAGCCTGCAGATAGACCGCTAGTCCTCGTCGTCGTCGTCGTCGAACAGATCGGGGTAGGTGGAGTCGAGGTAGTCGTAGAAGCTCTGGTTCTTGACGACGAGCTTGCCATCGCCGACCAGCTTCTCGATCCAGTAGACAGTCGCATCGGACCGGTAGGTGGAATCGGCGTTCATGTTGTAGGCGACATCCATCGCCATCGCGCGCTTCTTCGCATCGGATCGGTTGGCGTCCTTACCGCCCAGGGTGGTGGAGGAATAGATGTCATCAGTGTCGATCATCGCCAGGTAGTAGGTATCGGAAGAGGAGTCGTAGATGGTGATGGTCGAAGCGGCGTTGGGATCGTTGATGGTGGTCGCGGGAGTGATGTAGCCGTGTCCTTTGTTGGTGCCATCATCGTTCTTGCCCGCGGGGTAGGTTAGGACGGAGCTCATATTCGCGGAGAAGATCTGATTGGTGACCGCCGAGGGCAGCGAGGAGAGATCGGACTTCTGCTTCAGTCCCTCGGTGTACAGATCCTGCTTCCGGATCGCATCGGTCTGAACCTGCTTGCCGTGAGCGACATCGTACTTGCCGTTGCCAGTGTACTTGTTCTGCAGATCGCTGTCGGTCAGCAGAGGGTTGTCGAGGTGGATCTTGGAGATATCCGCCTCGATGCCCGCCATCAGGGTATCGTCGGTCAGACCGTTGTCGGTCAGGAACTTAGTCTGGTCAGTAGTCAGGTCGATTCCCTTCCAGAGCAGGGTCAGCTCCTCGAGAGGAGCATCGGCGTACTCGGCCTCGATGGTCTTATTCTGGCTGATGTAGTCAGTATAGTAAGCGTTGATCAGCGCCTGAGCCGAACCCTTCTTGTCGCTGCGATCGGTCAGCGCGGCGATGGAGACGTTCCTGAAGTCGGCGTTGACGATCGAGGAGTACCTCTCCTCGTAGATGTACTGCGCGGTCAGCATGTTCTCGATGATGGTGGGGGCATCGTACTTGTTCATGAAGGTATCGTAGAGACCGGCGGTGAAGACATCCGCGAAGTCGGAGGTGGCATTCACGACCACGCCCTTATCGAGGGTGTTTTTGACCTTGCTGATATCGATACCGGCGAGATTGGAGGAGTTGAGCGACAGGGCGAACTGCTTCTCGTCGAAGACGCTATCGTAATCGTAGGTGCCACCGTTGACGCGATCCAGCAGGGCCTTCTGGGTCCGCTGGGTCACCTCTTTCGCGATGCCCTTGTACTCGTACGAGCCGGAGATGAAGCTGCCATCCTTGTTCACGCCAGCGATGTAGGGAACGGTGTAGGTGGAAGCGTCATCCTCGTCGGCCACGGAGGAGTACAGGTGCATGACATTGCCATCGTCATCCTTGATGTGACCCTGGCTGAGCTCGGAAGCGACGTAGTCGAGGATCGAGTTGACAGCCGTCGCATTGATGCTGCCCACATCGTCGTAGTAGGTGCGGTTGTAGTTGAAGGCGACATCGACCGACTTTCCATCCTTATCCTGGACGCTGACTACGGCATCGCCATAGTTGAGCGGCAGATCGGGGTTGAGGTTGGAGGAGCAGGAAGCGAGGGTGGCGCAGGCGGCGATAACGGTCAAAACCTTGGTGTATCTAGATCTCATATTCCTTTACCTCCTACTACTTGACATCTCCAGCAGAGGAGCCGACATAGGCGGGATTGTAGATCCAATCCACGCCGTAGGTGCCCGCGGGCCGCTCGTTGGTGAAGGCGGAAGAGTCGAGGTTGGCGAAATCCACGCTGGACTGATCCTTGATCGAGGACAGATCGATGTAGATGGAGATATTTCCATCGCCGAACTGATTGAGCGACTGCAGCGGCAGGTTGAGCGACATGGTGTCCTGCTGGAAGTTGAGCATCCGGAAGTAGGAAGTCCAAGCGCGGTCGTAGGTATTATTGTTGTTGTAGTCGTTGAGCGCCTCGGTGGAGGAGATGTAGCTGTCGACCAGGTTCTGAATGTTGGCGGGGACGTTGACCTTGTAGCCCTGGTCCTCCGCAGACTTCTTGGTGTTCTCGTAGACCTTGAAGGTGGAATTGTTATTGGTCAGACCGGTCTCCTTGATCGCATTGGTCAGCGAGGTGACACGGCTGTTGTAATCGGAATTCTGCGAATACTGGATGTAGTTGAGGAAGTTCTTATCCTTGCTGGCCAGCGCGGTGGTCAGATCGACATCGTAGTACTCGGCCATGGTGTAGTCGCTGCCATCGGTCTTGGTGTAGCTCTGGAAGGGATCGCGCTGATTGACGATGAAGTGGACTCCCTCGTAGCTGGAGGAGTTGCTGGAATCGCTGGAGGACGAGCCGGAAGAATTGCCGGCGCGGGCCACGAGGACGGGGTTGCCCTGCTCATCGGTCAGAACGCGAGCGGTATCGGCCGCCGCCACGGTGTTGAAGGTGAAGGTGAAGGAGCCATCCTCGCCCTTCTTAAGGACGGGGACATAGCTCTTGATCTGTCCGGAGAGTCCCAGTTCCTTGACGGTCTTGGTGTTCTTCTCCAGGGCAGCCTTATAGTCGGTGACATCCGCATCGGTGATGTAGTCCGCTCCGTAGGTCGCCTTCATGCTGTTCATATCATCCTCGGAGAGGACGACGAGCGACATGGAGTGATTGTTGTAGTAGGAGTTGAAGATGACGTTGCGCGGATAGTTGACATCCTCGGCGTGAGCGGGCTTGTGTCCCGTATCATCCGCCTCGACATCGTTGAGCTCGGTCAGAGCGATCGCCGAGGAGAAAGGAATGCCGAAGAGGGTGTAGGAATTCAGCTGTTCGTCGAAGTTGGAGACGCCGGTAGCAGAGGGACCCAGAGTGGTCTTGACGACCTGCTTATCGGTGACCGCACTATTGAACTTCATATCCCAGACGAAGTCGCCGAGCTTGAACTCGGAGACGAAGCTGGTGTTCTTATCCATGATGCCCAGATCGCCGTAGGTGCTGGCGGAACCGGTATCCTCGGAAGCGGTGTGTGCGATGTCGCCGAAGCTCTCATCGTGGGAAGCGAGGCGCATCACGACGCGTCCCAGCTTCTCGGACTGGTCGGCGGTGATGGTGGCGCGGTGGTACTCGCCGGAAGCAGCGGAGGTCTTCACCAGGATGTGCTTGACGTGATAGGGGGCATCCTTCTCGATGTAGGGCGCGAGAAGGTTAGACTTGATGTTGGACTCGGAGTAGTAGTCATCGCTAGCCTTGGTCTTCTGAGCGGCGAGCAGCTTGCTCTGGCGGAGCTGCTCCACGTTGTCGACCTTAGCGGCTTCGAGCAGCTTCTCCTTCTCCTCCTTGACGGTGGTGGAGTTGTTCTTGGCGTTGGTCTCGGCAGCCTCATAGAAGTCCTCGTTCATGGACTTGTCGACACCGGCCTGCATACCAGCATCGGCGGGGATGGCCAGCTGGGTGTAGATATCGTCGAGCAGATCGTAGTAGGACTTAGCTGCGGTCTTGTTATCACGGCTCAGGTCGTAGATCTCCTGCAGCGTGTACTCCTTGGGGCCAACCTGGATGAGAGCACCGTCCTCGATGCTGAGGTGGCTCGAGCATGACGCCAGTAGGGTGGATCCTACGAGGCCTAAGATCGGCATAAATAAGAAGTTCTTCTTCATTGACTGCCTCCTGGATTTTTCAAATAGCCGAACTATTTTAGTGTTTATGAAAGTCAATATCAAGTTTTTTTCTACATGCGGAAATCGTCAGGAACCGGCACGGTTAGAGGGACCCGCCACCCCCGGGCACTTGATAGCCAAAAGGCTAGCAAATATAATTTCACCTTGCATCTATCGGGAGCCGGAAAGTGAAAGAGCAGGTTATCGCCGTTTACAACCTCAAAGGTGGGGTCGCCAAAACCACCACCGCCGTGAATCTAGCCAGCGTCCTCTCCGAGAGGGGGAGAAAGGTCCTGCTGATCGATCTCGATCCCCAGGGTCACTGCGCTAGAGCCACCGGTATCGATCCGTCGAGCCTGAAGCGAACCTCGCTCGATCTCTTTCTGCGCACCTACCAGCCGGAAGAGATCATCCAGGCGACCTCCTTCAAGAACCTGTCGATCATCCCCAGCAACTTCCTGCTCGCCACGATCGAGATAGCGCTGAAGGACAGGAACATCCCGACCTCCTTCAGCGACCTCAAGGACCGGATCGCACGGGTGAAGCAGGCGTACGACTACATCATCATCGACTGCCCGCCCAGCCTCTCCTACCTCACCAGCAACGCCCTGTGCGCCGCGGATTGGGTCCTCCTCCCCGTCCAGTGCGACTACTTCTGCTTCTCGGATATCACCAATACCCTCGCCACGATCAATCGCCTCAAGCGGGCGGAGTCCTCACCGGTCAAGATCCTCGGCCTGCTGGAGACCATGATGGACGAGAACCTGCGGATGAGCGCCGAGATCTCAGCGCAGCTCAACTCCTCCTTCGGCGAGGGGGTCTTCCCCATGCCCATCCCCCGCTCCGTCTCCCTGGTCGAGTGCCAATCGCACGGAGTCCCGATCAACTACTACCGTCCCAACTCGAAGGGGGCGATCGCCTACGCCCGGCTCGCACGCGAGGTCGAGGACCGGATCGACCGCGCCCTAAAATCTAGTAATAAGTAGAGAAAAAGGAGACCGACCTACAGCTATCGTGAGGTGGTCTCCTTTTTCTCATCTGGTGAATATCTGACGAAACCGAAGGGAATGCTACCTATCGAACGGGTGGCGCGCGATGAACATCGCGTCGCCGAAGGAGAAGAAGCGGTAACCGCTCTTCACCGCGTGCTGATAGGCCGCCAGGATATGCTCGCGGCTGGTGAAGGAAGCGACGAGCATGATCAGAGTGGATTTAGGAAGGTGGAAGTTGGTGACGGCCGCATCGACTGCCAGCCAGTTGAATCCGGGATAGATGAACAGAGCCGTGTCACCGCTGCAGCCCTTGAACCGCCCATTGTTGAGGTGGGCGATGGTCTCGAGCGTCCGGATCGAGGTCGTACCGATCGCGATGATGCGCCGCTTCTCGTCCTTCGCCCTATTGAGCTCATCCGCCACCGCCTGATCCATGTGGTACCACTCGGAGTGCATGTGATGCTCACGGATATCGTCGGTCTTGACGGGTCGGAATGTTCCCAGACCGACGTGCAGGGTCACATCCAGCACCTCGACGCCCTTCGCCCTCATCGCATCGAAGAGCTCCGGAGTGAAGTGAAAGCCCGCCGTCGGAGCCGCAGCCGAGCCTTCGATCTTGGCATAGACGGTCTGATACCGGTCGTTGGGCGCCACCTGCGAAGTGATATAAGGAGGCAGGGGCATGCGGCCCAGCTCGTCGAGCACCTCGAGGAAGATTCCCTGATAGATGAACCTGAACTTCCGGAGTCCCTCATCCAAGACCGCGGTGCACTCCGCCTTCAGCTTGCCCTCGCCAAAGTCGACTACGGTGCCGACCTTCACGGTGTGGGCATTGCCGGTCAAGCACTCCCACACGTCGCCCTCTTCCTTAATCTGGCGCAGCAGGAGCAGCTCGACGTGCGCGCCGGTCCCCTCCTTGACACCGATTAGACGGGCCGGAATGACCTTGGTATTGTTCCGCACCACCACATCTCCCGGCTTAAGATAATTGATGATATTGCGGAAATACTTCTCGTCGCGATACTCGCCGGTATCGCGATCGATCACCAGCAGCCGGGACTCATCGCGCTTCGCGGCCGGGGTCTGAGCGATCTGCTCCTTGGGTAGATCGTAGTCGTACTCCTTGAGATCGTAGATATCGTATCCGAACTTCGCTATCGCCTCACGCACCTGTTCATCGCTTTTTTCCATAGTGATCAGAACCCCCTCTCATCGCCGAACTTCCGCATCGTCTCTTCACGGTACTGCAGGAACCTATCCTCCTGGATCGCCTTCCGCGCCCCTTCGACCACCCGGATCAGGAACCTGATGTTGTGCATGGAGCAGAGCCGAAGACCAAAGCCCTCGTCGCACTTGACCAGATGGTGAATGTACGCGCGGGTGAACCCGCCATGGCAGGCGGGGCAGTCGCAGCCTTCCTCGATCGGAGTGAAATCCTCGGCGTAGGCAGCCCCCTTGATATTCAGACGCCCGGTCGAGGTCATCAGCGCGCCGTGCCTACCCAGTCGAGTCGGGAGGACGCAGTCGAACATATCGACTCCCTTGGATATGCCGTCCAAGATCATATCGATACTTCCAACTCCCATCAGATACCTAGGTTTGTTCCACGGCATATTCTTCACCGCGTATGAGACCATCCGATATTCAACTTCACGCGGCTCACCAATCGAGGTACCACCGATAGCGTAGCCGTCGAACGGGAGGGCCGCCAGAGCTCGCGCACAAGCTTCCCGGATATCCTGGAAGTCGCCGCCCTGCACGATGGCGAAGAGCGCCTGATCCGGGCGGGTGTGGGCCTTCAAGCACCGCTCCGCCCAGCGAATCGTGCGCGCCACGGAATTCTCCATGTACTCGTGGGTGACGGGATAGGGAGCGCACTCGTCGAAGCACATCGCGATATCGGCACCGATCTTCTGCTCGATATCCATCACCGATTCCGGGGTGAACTCGAGGAGCCGACCATCCAGGTGAGAACGAAACTGGATGCCCTTCTCCGTGATTCCCTTATTCTTGGCCAGCGACCAGACCTGAAATCCTCCCGAATCGGTGAGCATCGGTCCCTCGTACCTCATGAATTTCTGCACGCCGCCCGCCTCAGCCACGACCTCCGCGGTAGGGCGCAGGCTCAGATGATAGGAGTTAGCTAGGATCACCCCAGCGCCGAGGCTCTTCACCTCGGCTGGGCTGAGATGTTTAACCGTAGCCAAAGTTCCCACCGGCATGAACATGGGCAGCGCGCAATCGCCGTGATTGGTATGCAGCACGCCCGTCCTCGCCTCGCACCCAGCATCCTTGTGGGTGATCTCCAAACTGAAGCCATCAGCCATATGGCACCTCCGAACTCGCAGAGAAAAATTATATAAAAAAACCTCACGACCGCCTCTTCTTTGTTAAAATAACGCGCGCGAGGGGATAGAAAATGACTGAGAAAGAGATTGAGGAATTGAGCGCTGAGAAGAGAGCGATCGAGATGGAGGCCAGAAAGAGGTTCGCGGGTACCAAGGTCACATTCTGTGATCACCCGCTGATCCAGCACAAGATTTCCATCCTCAGACAGAAGGATACCGGCACCAACGAGTTCCGAAAACTGGTCGAGGAGATCGCCCGGCTCGAGGGCTACGAAGCGCTGCGGGATCTGCCGCTGGAGTACCGCGAGGTGGAGACGCCCATAACCACCTCCGTCACCACCTACCTCTCCGGCAAGAAGCTCTGCCTGGTTCCCATCCTCAGAGCGGGTATGGGAATGCTGGAGGGCCTGCTGAGCCTCGTTCCCTCCGCCAAGGTCGGTTTCATCGGTATGTATCGCGATGAGGTGACCAAGATTCCTCACGAGTACTTCTGCAAGATTCCCTCTCCCATCGAACAGCGGACGATCGTCATCCTCGATCCCATGCTAGCCACCGGCGGATCCGCCTGCGACGCCATCGCCGACATAAAGAAGCGCGGAGGCAAGAAGATCAAATTCCTCTGCATCATCGCCGCCCCCGAAGGACTGGAGAAAGTGGTCAAAGCTCATCCCGATGTCTCCATCTACGTAGGACACCTCGACGAGAAACTGAACGAAAACGCCTACATCGTTCCCGGTCTAGGGGACGCGGGTGACCGAATCTACGGAACTAAGTAGTTTTTAAGAAATAGTAAAGCCGTGGAAGCACTTTAAAACTAACATCCACGGCTTTTTATGTTTTTAAGTTATTGTTTCATTAAGTTTTCATAAAGTTTTTAAAATAGATACGCTTTTCTTAGAAGTCGTGTTTATAATGTTGCTGTCCCTAGATGGGACAACAAGGGAATCAGTATGTTAGTCGTTGTCTATGCGAAGCAGAAGGAACTGTGTTAGATGGTCTCGAGTCGATCAGAAAGGGAGGTGGCACACAGGAAACTAGTAGCAGGTTGGCTACGCTTGGGATACAGGAAAGTCATAAGTACTTCTAGTAGAGCCTCACGTAGTTCGACCGATGCGAATTCGGAGCGAGCTTGTCGATCGTGTTATGCCGATGGAAGGAGGTAGGGAAGCCTCCTTCTTTTCGCTTCCAAAATAAAGGTAGGGCCTCACGGGCCCTACCTTTCTCTTATATTCGATTCACGCTAATGGAGCGGTTCGATCAGAATATCAGCGCCGTCGGCACTCACCTTCTGGTAGGTGACCTTGATATTCAACAGCTTTCCGCTATCCATCCGGCCATCGCGACGATACGAGATGACCTTGAAAGTCTCCGGATCAAAGGTCGAACCCGTCTGAAAGAGATCCCCAGCAGTGAAAGATGAAAGCGAAGTTAAATATTTACCGCCGCTAGAATTGGAGGAGATCAGAGAGATCTCATCGAATAGCTCCCTCGTACGATTGCGCGAATAGCTGCTCGTATTGCTGGCACCGATGGCTACCGCTGTATTCGGCTTTCCCTCGGCCGTATCGTAATAGACCTGATCGACATCCGGTCCACCCGCCTTCGTGACCAGACGCGAATCCACATGGTACATCTTCACGCCCGCAGACTTGGGCAAAGCCCGGATATCAGGAGGCGTCTGACCGGTTCCCTCATAAGAATCCAAGACATCCTGATAGTAGTTGGTCTGAGAATCCAGAGCATTCAGACCATCAGGCCGATAGAACTCGACCATGTAGTATTCGTCGAAGGAGGTTCCGCGATAGCTGTCGGTGATCAAGAGAGCTGAGGCCCCTGCAGTCTGGCCATCCAAATGGATTTTAGCCGTCTGCACCTGGTCGGTGGAATAGATGATCGGATCGACCCAACCCAAGAGCATCTTGGTGTAGACATTGTGGTCTCCCACATTCAAATCCTGCATATCGAGCATGCCGAGAGGCGAGGTGTACTGAGTGTAGTTATAGTAATCGTTAAGACCGAACATATGCCCCGTCTCATGGATATAGGAATGAGTATCCAGCTTGCCCGCCCCTCGCGAGAATAGATCTCCGACCGAAGCGAAGCTGAAAGTGGAAATCCGCTCTCCACTACCACCGGCAGATGAGGGAGGTAGATAGGTGTAGGTACCGAAGCCAGAGGACAGTTTATCGCTGGACACAGGCGCGTAAATAGCCCATACCGAATCTAGCAGGCCATCGCTATCGGAATCGAATCGGGTCAGATCGTCACCGGATTTCTGGCTGTAGGCAGAAACAGCACGCTGCACCAGATCCGAAACGCTGGCGTATGGAGAGAAGGTAGAAGTGGCGATGGGCACCTCCTCAGCTGCCGTCTTAGTAGAAATATACGGATCAGCTATCGTGAATTGGAGATCCAAGCGGCCGAAGGAAGACTTGGCAAAGTAGCTGGATACGGACTCCCAATAGCCCGTATCCTCACTACCTGAACCATTAAAAGCCTTCTCGAGATCCGCCTTGACGCCATCGTTTCCCTTACCGTTGCCATAGAACCGGTCGAAATCGATATCCGAGAAACCGATGGGAACCACTAGGACATCTCGCTGACCGGTGGAAGGCAGGGTCTCAACCCCTCGAGATCCACAGACATCCCGGATGTTGAATATCTGATCAGGCTTCTGCTCCTGGCTGGAGCTGAGTTCCACATACCCCTCTGAATTGACCGTGATAGGTACGGTGAGTTCCACATCCGAGAAAGATTCGAGCGAACGGATGACCAAGGTGGTATTCCCTGGCTTCAGCGCCTTTACCACCGTGTTCTCCGCATCGAGTTCAGCGATGGAAGGATCGGTGATAGAGATCGTTACTCTCTTATCGGTAGCATTACCGGGAAGCACCTGATAAGTGAAGCGAATTGAGCCTCCATCCTTAGATAGATACATCGAGGTTGATGAGCAGGTTATCGACTTCACCCGCACCCGCTGCTTCACAGTGATCCGGATCTGGTCGGAGACCGAAGCATCATCCGCTAGATAGACCCGGATAAAGGCTGAGCCCACCTTGGACTCGCCCGCAGTCACCAAACCATTTTCATCGACAGCCACCAGATCAGGATCGGTGCTCGTAAAGACGACTGAATGCGGATGAGACGCCCCAGCCAACTGATAGGTCAACTGCAGCTCTTCGCCGAAAAGTAGCTCGGTATCCTCTTGGTCGATCTTGATACTCACCTCCTCCAGTTCCGTCTCGGATGAGCTCGGAGTGGAAAGAGCTGAAGAAGAGGAAGAAGAATCGGAAGCAGTACCATGACAGGCAAAAGGAAGCAGGATAAATAGGGGAAGGATCAGAAACTTAGCCTTGCGCATACGGATACCTAGATATTGACATCGCCATCGGTGCACCGGATGACGGCCCCGGAGGCGAAGGCATTACTGCTCAGCTCGACCTGCGCCCACTGCGCCTTGGTACCCGCGTAGGTAACCACCAAGCGATTAGCGTAGCGGAACGCACCTGACCCGACCGATTCGAGCGTCAGCGGAAGGTTGATGGAAGTGAGGGCGGTATCGTAGTTGAAGGCTCCGCTTCCGATCTTGGTCAACGTATCGGGAAGCTTGACCGTAGTGAGAGCGGTGCAGTTGATCGCCACGGAACTGAGAAGCTGAGTGAGGCACTTGCTCTGACTCAGATCGAGGGTCTGCAGCTTGGTCATATAGGCGAGCGAGTAGGATTCCAGATCAGTCAACGAGGCCGGGGTGGTCAGGCTGACGAGACCCGCACTGGGATTAGCACCACCGAAAGCGGTATCGCCGAAGGCGCGAGAGCTGATCTTGGTCACCGATTCCAAATCGATGGCAGTGAGGTTCTTCGCGTACTGGAAAGCACCCTTTGCGATCGTCTTTGTCTCCTTGGCCACCTGATAGGAAGTGCGACTATTTCCGCTGGGGTACTCGAGCAGCAGTGCCTTATCCTTTGAGTAGACAACACCATCGATGGAAATGTAGTCATCGGTGCCATCGCCCAGGTCGATTGACTCGATATTGGGAGAGCCCAGAAAGAGACCGGAAGCGGAGCTGCCAGTGCTGCCATACTTCCTCAAGCTGTTAGGAAAGGAAACGGTCCTGAGCGAAGCGCAGTTATAGAAGAGATTCTCACCCAGAGATTCGACTCCCTCTTGGAAGGTGACGGTGCTGAGGAGCTTGTTGTTCTGGAAGACGCGCGCCGCAAAGGTCTTAACATTGCCCGGCACGGTGACCGAGGTGAGATTAGGCATGCTCATAAAAGCATAGTTAGCCACCGAGGTCAATACGGGCGAGGCGAAGACGTTGGTATGGTCGAGGATCTTGAAACCAGTGAACTCGAAGGCGTTTCTCCCTATCTCGGTCACCTCATCAAAATCGGTGATAGAAGTCAAGTTGGTGCAGCTGGAAAACACGCTGGCCGGCACGCTCTTGATCCCCTTCGTCCACTTGACCGAGGTCAATCCCTCATTGCCCTCGAAGGCGGAGCGACCGATCGAAGTGATCGTATCCGGCAGCTGAAGACTGGTCAGTCCCGCTTCATAGAAGGCGCTATCGCCAATCGTGGTAAGGGTGGAAGGGAACGCGAACTCCTTCAGGCTGGTGCACTCGCGGAAGGTGCTCTCAGGGATAGCGGTCAGCGTCTTGTTCCAGACCACCGTGGCGAGACTAGCGCACTCGCGGAACACGTAATCGCCCATCTCCGTCACACTGTTGGGGAGCGTCACCTCGACCAGACCGGATTCTTGGAAGGCGGAATCGCCGAGCGCGGCAATCCCGGCAGGGAAAGCGATCGACGCCAGGGAGGTGCAGCCCTCGAAGGCGGATTCCCCGATCTTGGTAACCGTCGACGGAAGTTCAACATCGGTGAGAGCCGAGCAGCCTTCAAAGGTGGATTCAGGAAGGGTCACGAGACCATTGGGGAGCCTGACCTTCTTCAGATGGGTGCAGCCTTCAAAGACGCCGCTGCCAAAGTCGTAGACCGAATCGGGGATATAGACCTCCTCGATGGTCTCGTTGTCGTAGAAAGCCTGATCGCCCAACTGACTGATCGTGTTGGGGAAAGTGATCTTCTTAAGATTCTTAGCGTAGGCGAAAGCCCCGGTATCGACCCGGGTGACAGGCTTGCCTTGATAGAGCTCAGGAATGGTGATCTCCTCCGCATCTCCGAGGTAGAAGTAGAGCATGTAACCGGAATCTCCACCCGCAGAGATGGGGACAAATACGAAGTCGACATTATTGAGTTCCTCATATACAGCCCGCACGACCAGATCGGTCTTGACACTGGTGAGATCCTGATCCCAACCCTTGAAGACATAGGCCTTCTCATAGGTGGAGGTACGCTTGGGTTCCTGCCCCTGGAAGGAGACGGGCTGACCGAATTCAACCGAGGTCTCATAGAGCAGCGTGCCATCGTAATTGACGAATTGGACGCTGAGCTTCTCTCCCGTGTGGTCCTTCACCGTCACCGCCAGAGAGGCAGTTCCGCCCTCGGCTAGATAGGCGGTGACCGTCGCCGAGCCGAGCTTCAGTCCCTCCGCTAGACCGGTATCGTCGATCGAGAGAACCGTCGGATCGCTCGACTTGAAGGTGACATCGAGGTGCTCAGCTCCCTGGACCGCCGCGGTGAACCGGACCTTCTGCCCCACGTACACGTCGGAGGGACCGGATATCTCTATCTTCGCTCCCTCATTCAGAGCGGCGCTGGAATCCACCGTAGAGGTGGAAGTCTGAGGCTGGGAATCGCATCCCACCAGTCCCCAGGAGAGACCCGTCGCCAACAACAGAGTCAATACATTCAATCTTTTCATCTGGCTAACCCCCTTCACCTACTTGAGCACATCGGCATAGACCGCGTTGTAGTGAACCTTACCCTCATCGTAGATCCGCTTCACGATCGAAAAGCTCTTCTCCGCATCTGGCACATCCGTATCGGGTTCGAAGTAGATACCGTAGGGAGCCGGATTATAAGGATCGTCAGGATCGGTATCGGTATCCTCAGTGATCTTCGTGCCGAGGATCTTCTCGAACTCCGCCTGGGTACCGCCGAAATATATCTCCTCCAATCCAGTTCCCATCAGCGCCCACTTATCGATCCTCCGCAGGGTCTTAGGAAGATAGATAGCCTTCAGCTTGGAAGCGTACATGAACGAGTAATTTCCCAGGCTCTGATACCCTTCAGGGACCTTGAAACTAGCGAGAGCAGTATAGGCGAAGGTACCGTAGGGGAACTCGACGAGATTCTGATCATTAGTCTCGGTGATGAGCGGGAAGTCGCCCACCAGATCGGTGAGGCTGGAAGTTCCGTAGAAGACACGACCTTCGACCGACTTGATATTCTGGCTCGCCTCGAAGGTGACCTTCTTGAGGTTCGCACAGTCCTCGAAGGCGCTATCGCCGATAGATCTGACACTGGCCGGAATCGTGAACTCGGTCACGCCGGTCCCCTCCAGCAGCGACTGCGGCACCTCGGTCATCGAGCTCGGGAGCTTCAGCGACTTGATCGCAGTACCATCGAAGGCACTGACACCGATGATGTTGACGGAATCGGGTATGGAGATATCGGCCAGCTTCTCACAGCTCTGGAACAGATAGTCAGGAATCGCTTCGACCCCGTCAGGAATCGCGAAGGAGGTGATCTCCTGGGAGTAGGCGAAGGCGCTGTTCTCAAAGCTCAGCTGCGAGCCGACGAATCCAGCGGGGAAAGTGAAGCTGCCGATCGTGTTCATATAGAAGGCGTAGCTAGCGATCGAGGTCAGGGTAGAAGGGAAGGTGACATCGGTCGCCTGCATCAGCGCCCCCGCGAATCCGGAGATGGTCGTGACGCCCTCAGCGATCTTGATACTCCCCTTGAAGGCGGCCGGGATGAATATCACCTCGGTTCCATCGAAAGAGTAGAGAACATTACCGACAGCTTTATAGGCGGTATTGCCCTCCTGAACGGTGATGGTCGTCAGGCTCTTAGCCGCCAGCAGAGCGTTGGAGGCAAAGCTGGAACAGGCCGCATCGATAGTGATGCTGGTTATACGGGTCGCCGAGAACGCGTAGGATTCCACAGTGGTGACCCCCGCGGGAAGGACCAGATCTCCCGCGATGGAAGCACAGCTATCGAAGGCGCTCTCGCCGATAGTCTGGAGATCCTGCGGCAGGCCGTCGAAGGTCAGCTTGCCATCGGCGTAGAAAGCGTACTTGCCGATCGACTTGACCCCCTCGCCCATGGATACCTCCGCCAGATTGGGACAGGCGGCGAAGGCATAGTCGTTGATTGCGGTGACCGAATCGGGGAGAACGATCGACTGCAGCGCGGTGCACTTGTAGAAGCAGTAGGCGCCAACCATAAAAGCACCATCGGGGATGTTTATACTCTCCAAGTTAGTACAACCCGCGAAAGCATAAGCTCCGAAGAAAACATAAGTATCAGGTACATCGACAGTTCGCACGAAGGTATTTCCCATCAGCCCCTGCTGGTTGACACCGATCACCTTCCGATAGTTGTAGGTCTCAGGCAGAGTCACCGTCTCCTCGGATCCCTTATAGGTGACCAGATAGGAGCCCTTGTATTCTCCCGAGACGACCATGGAGAAGCTGTAGCGCGCAAAGTCGATCCGCTCCTCCTTGTAGACGGCAGTATAGGTGGTATCGTGCGTGACGGGCTGATCGAGAGGGATATCCCACCCCTCAAAAGTATAGCTATTCACATCGGACCAAGGGCGCGTGGGCATCTCGCCATCGTAGGTCGCCGCCTGGCCCGCCTCCACCACATCGGAGTAGAGCAAGGTCCCATCGTAGTTGACGAATCTTATGTTGAAAGTATCCGCAGCCGCCGCGAGTATCTTGATCTGCACCGTATCGAAGACCGAAGGATCATCCTCAGCAAAGGCGGTCACGACCACTTCGCCCACCTTTTTGGCCTTGAGTAGACCATCCTCATCGATCGTCGCTAGAGAGGTATCAGAGGTCGCCCAATTAACCCCGTTCTGACTTCCGGAGACGGAAGCGGAAAGCTGAAGCGTCTCGCCCGCCTTGACGGAACGAGCTCCGCTGATCAAAACACCCAGATTGACATCCCGGCTAGAAGTATCGACCGTCTGCGGCTGACACGCGACCAGACCGGAAGCCGCCGGTCCTAGAGCCAGGAGCAGAGCAGCTAATGCGATTCTCTTCTTCATATTCCTTCCTCCTACTTGCTAGCAAGATAGTCCTCGACCACTTGGGCCTTGGCAGTTCCCATCTCAGTCAACGCACTGCTGATCATGTAGGCATTCCCACCATATTGGAAGACGTACACGAGATCGACACCGGTGACCTTTTTCCCCTCGGCATCCTTGACGATATCGGTCAGAGCGACTCCGAGTCCGGTGTACGATGACGACGCTCCGATGAGCTCACCGAAATCCTCCACCGCAGAGACCTCGCTCACCATATAGGCATCCTGTTTGTTCAGCTGGATCGCAGCGAAGAGATCCAATCCGTCATCGTCGAACGCATCAGCGGCGGAGAAGTAGGTGACGAGATCGCTGAGGCTAGAATCGTTCTTCTCGCCCAGGGTCAAGACATCCTTATCGTCCTTCGACTCGACCGTGAAAGCATAGGTCTCATCGCCCTTGACGAGGTAGCCGCGATCGGTCGACTTAGCCGTGCCCGCCTCCGCGGTGGAATTGAGGTAGTTCAGATAGGCATCCGTGTAATCGTAGTAGACGTAGTTAGGAGTGAAATAGGCAGTACCTACCTGATAGGTCATCGAGAGGATGCCTGAACCCACCGTCACAGTCCCCAGATCCATCGCGTAGGTATCCGTCGCTAACGCTTCCTTGACCAGCGCGACATCGGCGTAGGTGTCGACACCACCCTTCGAGTCATCCAGATAGGCAGTGATGGCAGGCAGGGTCGCCGTACCGATATCGATCACGGTAAACTTGAACTCTCCCAGCGATGAGGCTAGCTTCATATCGACTTCCAGCGAGGTCTCCGAGAGAACCTTCGCGGTGACGGAGGAGACATAGCTTCCATTGCCGGGCAGGCCGATATAGGTCATCAGCTTCTCATTGACATCGCTGTCGTCGATCTTGAAGGATCCGTCGAAGGAGCGGCGAGGAGCGGTCTCCGGATTGAAGATATCGTTGAAGACATGGATGCCCTTCTGCTTGTTGATGAACTGGGAGAAGGTTCCGTGGGTGACATAGGAGCCGGGAACCACGGCTCCATCGCTTCCCAGGGTGTACTGGAAAACACCTCGCGCATGGGACGAGAGCGGATTGTCCTCCGAGCCGAGGCGCCGGCTCTGGTAGGCGTAGCCATAGCTGGCGCTGTCCGACTCATAGTAGTAGGCATTGCGCACAAAGGTCTGCGTATCCGCAAACTGAGTAGTGCCAGACTGAAGATTCACATAGCCGGAAGTCTGCACCTTGTACTCATCGGCGTCCTCCAGTTGTGTCAGCGCATCCTTCAAGCTATCGTCCAGGGGAGCCGAGGCGACCGTATAGTCGAAGGTGAGCGAATCGGCGCCGGGATAGGAGATGGTAGCCGTGAAGGCGCCCACATTGGCGAGCAGCGTTCCGACCGCGGGATTGATGGAATAATCGGTGATGACCTCGGACTTCTCCTCCCCGGAGGCAGAAGTGGTCTGAAGCGTTACCACCAGGCCATCAACAGCAAAATTGGTTCCCTGAATAAACGCTGTCTTAGTCGGTGGAGTCGTTAAAACGAGCTTCTTGACAGTCTCGTCGACCGGGTCGCTGGCCACCGCGGATACCCGAACGGTGAAGGTGGACCGGACACTCAGATTCTCCGCCAGAGCCGCGATGATGACGGCCTGACCGGCCGAGATGCCGGTGACCAGTCCCGCCTCGACCGTCGCTACTCCCGCATCGGAGGAGGTCCAAACCAGCGACCTCCCCTCCGCCTCGGCAACGATCTGCAGCTTCTCGCCCACCAGGACCGAGGTCTGATCAGCGCTCAGAGCGATCTTGATCCCGGAGAGATCGACACCCGAAGAACTAGCGGGGGCGACAGAGCAGCCCGCTAGCGAAATTCCAGCAGCCAAAAGTAAAAGTAAGAACTTTCGCTTCATAAACATATTCCTCCTGCCCAAATGAACCAGATAATTTAAGAATTCCTTTTGAGCATGTTAATTCTAGCACTTAATAAACATTAAAATTCACTCGAAAAAACATTAAATCTAAAGGTATAGGCAATATCGGGAGATAATTCCAAAGCAAATAAGCAGAGAGATCCCTGAAATAGATCGATAGGATCCACAAAAAAAGAGAGCCTTTCAGCTCTCTCAGATCTCACGGATTCCAATTACTCGCGGGCACCCATGGGGCCGATCTTCGCGAGGACGAGCTCCTTAGCCTTAGCGGGATTCGCCTTACCGTGCGAAGCCTTCATCACCTGTCCCACCAGGAAGCCGAGGATCCTGTCCTTGCCGTGCTTCCAGGAGTCGATAGCGGCGGGATTGGCCGCGAGGACCTGATCGACAAGCGCCTCGATAGCGGAGGAATCGTCGATCTGCTCAAAGCCGTGCGCCTTGACCGAATCGGCCGGCTTGATCCCCTCTGTGACCAGCTCCTCCATCACGGTCTTCGCCTGCTTGGAGTTGATCTTGCTCGCAGCGACCAGGTTGACCAGCGCGACCAGATCCTCAGCCCCGAAGGGCAGGTGGTCCAGACTCAGCTGGCCGAGCGACTTATTGATATAGGACTGCAGGTCGACCACGATGAACGACCAGAGCGTCTTGATGTCCTGCGGGTGGAAATCCAAGCACTTCATGAAGTAGTCGACCAGCGCCTTATCCTTCATCAGCTGCTCCGACTCGTAGTTGGAGAGGCCGAGCTTGGCGAACAGCGCCCGATACTCCCAGGGGAGCTTCTTCATATCACGGATCGCCCCCTGGATGAACTGCTCGGATAGATCGAAGGGCGGCAGGTTGGGCTCGCGGAAGTACTTGTAGTCGACCGCATTGGTCTTCTTTCGCATCAGGACCGTCTGCTGGAGCTTCTCGTCGAAACGGCGCGTCTCCTGCTCGACCTTGCCGCCGGACTCGAGGATCTTCTTCTGCCTCTCGATCTCGAAGGCGATGGCGGATTCGACGTTCTGGATCGTGTTGATGTTCTTGACCTCGCACTTGGTGCCGAGGACGCTGCTGCCGACAGGAGCGATCGAGACGTTGGTATCGCACCTCATGGAACCCTCGTCCATCCTACCATCGGAGATTCCTAGATAGGTGACGACCTCGCGGATGCCCTCGACGTACTTGGCCGCCTCGTTCGCATTGACGATGCAGGGCTCGGTGACGATCTCGATCAGAGGGACGCCGCAGCGGTTATAGTCCTCGAGCGAGACATCGGCCAGATGGGTCTGCTTGCAGGTATCCTCCTCGAGGTGAGCGCGCTGGATGTCGACGCGCATGGGCGTGCCATCATCCAGGGTGACATCCAGATATCCGTGCGAACCGATCGGACGATCCTGCTGGGTGATCTGATAACCCTTAGGAAGGTCGGGGTAGAAGTAGTTCTTTCGATCGAAATACAGGGTGCGATCGACCTTCATGTGCAGAGCGGTGGACAGCATGATCCCGTACCGGACCGCCTGCATGTTCAACCGGGGCAGAGTACCAGGCATGCTCATATCGACCAGACCCGACATCGAGTTGGGAGACTTGTGATAGGTGTTGGGAGCGGGGGAGAACATCTTGGATGCCGTCTTGAGCTCGACGTGGATCTCGATACCTATAGTAGCTTTGTATTCCATGCACTAATCCTCCTTGACGGTCAGATTCACCAGACCGGTCACATCCTCGATCGCCTGACCAAAGGCGAGGACGCCACAGTCATCCATCGGCCTACCGGTCACATTGATACCGAGAGGCATCTTCCCATCGAATCCCATGGGGACGGTGAGGGAGGGCATACCGCCGAGGTTAGCGAGACCCAGGTGGTTGTCAGCGAAGTCGGGCTTCTTGCTCCAACCGGTGGTCAGATCGCGGATCCTAGCCGGAATATTAGGCGTAGCCGGAAGGATCAGATAGTCATACTGGCGGAGCATCTCGTTCATCGCATCCACGATGACGCGGCGCGCCCGCTGCGCGCGCTGGAACATATCGTGCTGATTCTCCGCCAGGAGTGAGAAGGAACCGATGACAAAGCGACGCTTGATCCAGTCGGAGAAACCACGGGTGCGCGCGGAGGTCATGAACTCCTGATAGGTCTTAGCGGAAGCGTCACCGCTGGGACCGTAACGCATACCATCGTACATCGCATCGTTGGACGCCGCCTCGCAGCAGGAGATGACCATGTAGGTGGGATAGATCGCATCGAGCAGAGCCGCTGGGAAGTGGTACTCCTCGATGGTGACGCCCTGCTCTCTAAGCTTCTGCACCATGAGGTTGAAAGCCGACTGGATAGCGGGCGAGCAAGCGGCGACGACCTCGGGGAAATAGCAGGCCTTGCGGTTGAATGCACGTCCCTCCACCGCCCCGATAAAATCAGCCTTGGGCCGGCGCAGCGTGGTCATATCCTTATCGTCCTGACCCGCGAGCACCTGGCAGAGAACCGCGCTATCCCAAACGCACCGCGTAAGCCAGCCGACAGTATCCAGAGAGCAGGCGAAGGGCAATAGACCATACCGGGAGACCAGACCCCAGGTCGGCTTGAAGCCGACCAGCCCGTTGTAGGCAGCGGGCTTTCTGACGGAATCGCCCGTGTCCGAACCGAGGGCGAAGGGCACCATTCCCGAAGCGACCGCCGCCGCGGAGCCGCAGGACGATCCACCCGCCATCCTCTCGTGGTCGTAGGGATTGAGCGTCGCCCCCTTGTGACCGGTCGTACCGGTACCACCCATCGCCAGCTCATCCATCGTGGTCTTCGCGACCAGGATGGCCTTCTGACGGCTGAGCTTCCGGATCACCTCCGCATCGAAGAGGGGAACATAGCCCTCCAGGATCCGCGAGGAAGCGGTGGTCTCGATCCCCTTGGTCGAGTAGTTATCCTTCGCGAGGTAGGGGATACCCGCCAGGAAATCACCCACGCCGACCTCCTTGATCTGCTTCGCCCGCTTCAGAGCCTGCTTGTAGGCCTTCGCCTCGAAGGCGTTGCAGGTATCACGATCGATCCTGGCGATCGCTTCCTCCACCAGCTGAACGGGGGTCACCTCGTTCTTGATGAGAGCCGCGTGAATCTCCTTGATCGTCCTATCCAGATAGCGTGTCATGCTCTATTCCTCTCCTCCCTCATCCTCGGTGTGATCGATGACGCCGTGAGCCACGACCTTGGGAACCTTGATCTGATCGCCGATGGTGGAGTGCGAGTTGGCCAAGGCCTTCTCCGCTCCCAGCGGAGCCTCGGGAACATCGGGACGCAGATCGCAATCCCTCAGATGCCTCCGGAACGGGAAGGTCATCGGCTCCGCGCTGTCGACCCCGGGGATATCCGCCAGAAACTCGAGCTGGCTATACAGGGTATCGAACTCCTCACTGAGGATCTCCGCCTGCCCTTCCGAGAGCTGGAACATCAAGTTTTTCGCACAGTTCTCAATCATCTCTCTGCTTACTCTGCTCATCAGTTTTCACCTTTCTGAAGCCTCTCGGCCTCCGCTAGTAGATTCATCAGCTCTCCCTCTCCGATGATCCGGATATGGAGCGCTTTCGCCTTAGTGAGCTTAGAACCCGCTTCTTCGCCCGCTATTAATATATCCGTCTTTGAAGATACTGCTGAGGATGATTTAGCCCCCAGCTTCTCCAATCTAGCGGTCAGCACCGGTCTCGACTGGGATAGGGTACCGGTGATGACGAACCTCTTCCCGGAGAAGAAGTTCTCGACCGCCACCGTCGGACGCACGAGGCTCTCCATGTTCAGCCCCAGCTCTTTGAGCTGGGCCACCATCTGGCGATTGCCGGGATCCGCGAACCAGGCGTGTATCTTCTGGGCGGTCAGCTCCCCGATATCGGGAAGGGCCGCGATCCGCGCGGGATCGGCATTGGCGAGCGCCTCCATCGAGAGGAAGCTCTGCGAGAGGAGCTGCGCCGTCTTCTTGCCGACCAGCGGGATGCCTAGACCCGACAGGAGCATCGACAGATCGTTGGTCTTCGACTTCTCGATCGCCTCGAGCAGCTTGCTGACGCTCTTCTCCCCCAGTCCGTCCATCTCGGTCAAAATCGCCTTCTTGTCCTTGAGGGTATAGATGTCGGGGATGGTGCTCAGCAGCTTCTCGTTGAAGAGAGTCTCGATCAGCACCTCGCCCAGCCCGTCGATATCCATACCCTTGTCGGAGGAGAAGTTGATGATGTTGTTGATGTTGCGAGAGGGGCAGTGAGAATTGACGCAGAAGATGTTGACACCATCCTTGACGAGGGCCTGATGACAGAAGGGACAGACGGTAGCGAAGCGGAAGGGGACGGTCCCCTCAGGGCGGCGCGACCGGACCACCTCACCCACCTCGGGGATGACGTCGCCCGCCTTGTGCAGGGTGACGATATCACCGATCCTGATGTCCTTATCCTTGACGTAGTCCTCGTTGTTCAGCGTCGCACGGGCCACCGTAGAACCGGCCAGGAGCACCGGGGAGAAGCACGCGGTCGGAGTGACGCGGCCCGTCCGACCGACCGACAGAACGATATCCTCCACCCGGGTCGTCACTACCTCGGGCGGGAACTTGTAGGCGATCTCCCACCGCGGTACCTTAGCCGTATAGCCCAGGGTCTCGTAGAGGCTCATATCGTCGACCTTGATGACCAGTCCATCGATATCGTACGCGAGCGACGCACGCTTCTGGTGATACTCCTCGACATATTTGAGCACCGCGTCAATCCCCTCGACCACGCGCCGCTCCGGATTCGTCCGGAAGCCGAGCTTAGTCATCCTGTCGGTCGCGTCCGAATGGTACCGGTAGCCGAACTTCATCGCTTCAGGCCAGAAGTACCACCAGGCCTCGAGACCGCGCCTGGCCGTGATCGCCGAATCGAGCTGCCGAAGCGAACCGGCGGCCGCGTTCCTGGCATTGGCGAACAGGGGCTCACCGGCCTTCTTCCGCTCCGCGTTCAGCTTCGCCAGGGCCGCCTTGGGCATGTAGACCTCACCCCTGACTTCGATCTCCCTCGGATCGGGGATCGTCAGCGGGATCGAACGGATGGTACGGGCGTTGTTGGTCACATCCTCGCCGATGTTTCCATCGCCGCGGGTCGAAGCCTGCACCAGCTGTCCACCCCGATAGACCAGAGAACAGGAGAGACCGTCGATCTTGCATTCGCAGCAGTAGCGAACGCGCGTCGTACCGATGAACTTCTGCATCTTCTTATCCCAATCTATCAGCTCTTCGATGTTGAATACATCCTGAATGGAGAGCATCGGAATGGCGTGTGTCACCTTCTTGAATTCCGAACTTACACCCCCACCGACACGCGAGGTAGGCGAATTGGGAGAACGCAGATCGGGCCGCTTCTGCTCCAGCGCCCTGAGCTCCTCCATCATCGAATCGAATTCGCTATCAGGTATGTCGGACTGATTGAGGTTGTAGTACTGGTAGGAGTACTTGTTCAGCAGATCAGTGAGTTCCTTGACTCGCTCAGCATCCTTGTCTTCCATATCTATCCCCCTAACCGACCTTCTTCAGCATCTTAGCAGCGAAGTCCTTCGCGATATTCTTCAAGCTCCCATCCGCCTCGAACTTCACACAGACGGCAGACGGGGTCAACCCGACGACCTTGCCCGAACCGTACTTCGCGTGTTCAACCCGATCGCCAACCTGGAACAGGTGAGTGAAGACCACCTTAGGCTTCCTGACCGGACGCGTGTCCATGAGGCGCTTGGCATTCATCACCTCACGAGCAAACTCGGAGGTCTGCGGGGTAGATGAAGCACCGGTATAGCTCTGCGGATGAGGTCGCGACATCCAAGGAGAGGATGGCGAACTCACCTCAGCCGAACCCGCATCGCTGAGGCCCGCTTCCGCAATGAAGGAAGAGGGCCCCGTGGGCTGACCGAAGTAGGTGCCGGAGCTGGAGATAAACAGCAGCTTCTTAGCCCGGGTCATCGCCACGTAGAAGAGTCTTCTCTCCTCCTCCACATCGCCGTTCATCACGGCCCGGAAGGTAGGAAACTTCCGATCGTCCATCGAACAGATGAAGACCACGGGGAACTCCAGTCCCTTCGAGATGTGAATCGTCATCAGCTTGACGCTATCCTGACTGGTCAGATCGTCGGAGGAATCCTGGACTGCGATGTTGTTCAACAGATCGTCCAAGCTGTTCTCGAGCAGATTTCCCTCTTCATCGTAGTGGGGTGAATCCATGAACAGCTCGATCTGATAGGCGAACTCGCGCACGTTGTTGATCCGGGTATTGGGCTCCGCCAGAGAATCCTTTTTCTGATCCTCGGTCTCCATCTTCCTGACCGCCGCATTGAGGCCCGATCTCTCAAAGATATCGTCGAAGATCTTGTGCATCTCGGCACCGCTGGTCGACTTCCTGAGCTGTTCCCCACCATCTTTTAGAGTGGAACAGAACGCCTTGAGACAGTCGAGCGTCTTGCTATTTATCCCGGGAATCTTATCAGCCGCGGATATGAACTCGAGAAGATGGTGACCCGAGGCTTCCGCCTCCTTCTGCAGGTGACCAAGACCGACAGGTCCTAGACCGTTGACCATCTGGGTGATGGCGCTGACGAGCGCGACATCATCCTTGGAATTCACAATTATCTTCAGCAGCAGCACCGCCAGTTTGACCTCGCGACGCTTATAGAAGCCGAGACCCCCACAGACCTCGCGGGGAATACCGTTCATCGCCAGCGCGTTCTCGAGAGTGGCTGAAGAGTAGTTGCTCCGGTAGAGAATCGCTATATCGCTATACTTGTATCCCTGAGCCCGCAGAGACAGGATCTTATTCATCACGAAATTGGCTTCGCTCTCCGCGGAGTGAAATTCATTATAGGTGACCGCATCGCCCTTCAAACCGCTGGCCGCGACCAGATTCTTCTTCTGTCTCCGCACGTTATGATCGATGAAGGTATTGGCGCAGTCGAGGATACTCTGAGTCGAGCGGTAATTCTCCACCAGCGTCACGATATCCAGATTCTGAAAATCCTTCTTGATCTGCCGGGTGATCAGCTCGCTCTTCGCACCCCTCCAGGTATAGATTGTCTGATCCGGATCTCCGACCACGCTGAAGTAGGAATCGGTACGAAGGAGCATCTTGACGATATCGTACTGCACCTCATCGGTGTCCTGGAACTCATCCATCAGGTAAGCATCGAACCGATGCTGCCACCTACCGGCTATATCGGAGAAATTGGAGAGGAGCTTATAGGTATAGAGAAGGAGATCGTCGAAATCCATCTTATCGTTGTTTCTCAGCTCGTTCTGATACATGATGTAGCACTTCTTCAGGGCATCCTGAGGCAGCGGTGCTTCCCCCTCGAAGGCTAAAGACTCGAGCGATACCTCCTCGGGGAACAACCCTTTCTGCTTGAATCCACTGATCTTTCTGAGAAGGAAATCGATCTTCTTCTTCATCTCCTGCCCGTTGGCGTTGGGCTGGACGCGGGCTATCACATCCTTGGCCAGCCGACTCTGCTCATCGTCATCCGCCACCGTAAAATGCTGGTCAAATCCGGGAAGATAGGAGACTTCCCGTCTCAGAAAATAGGAGCAGAAGCCGTGGATAGTTGAAATGTAAGGACGCCTCTGTCCGACCTGGGGATCACCCCCGTAGAGCAGTTTGTCGACCCTATCTCGCAATTCGGTCGCCGCCTTCTTAGTAAAAGTTATCGCCACGATCCTCGAGAGGGCAATATTCAATCTGTCGACCAGATAAGCTAAACGATAGGTGAGAACCCTCGTCTTACCAGTACCAGCACCAGCGATGATACAGAGACGCTTAGCGCTGCTAGTACAGGCTTTAAGCTGCTCTCTATTCAATTCCTTCGCAAAGTCTATTTCCATCCGCGCCACCTCGACGGGGAGTATTTTATTATGTTTTTAGCGCTTTAAAATAGTTAGATAGTAGGCATTAAGCATATTTAATTTACTAAATTAAGTTGTTTCTATTATCCTACATAGGTCGAATAGGGTGAAGCCTCTTTAAAACCGTAGATTCGACCAGTCTACCAACCCAAATAGTCTAGAAAGTCGAGGAGAGCCTTAATCCTTTTTCCGCTTCAGATCCAGATGGGGAAACGCTCTATCGTAGATCTCCTTCAGCCTCTGATAGCTGACGTGGGAATATATGGCCGTCGTACCTATGGAGACATGGCCTAGATACTCCTGGATCTCGCGGAGATTAGCCCCCCGATTGAGCAGAAAAGTAGCGAAGGAGTGGCGGAGGACATGCGGATGAAGACCGGGGATCCCCGCTCTCTCACCCGCCTCCTTCACTATCATCTCCAGTCCTCTAACCGTCAGCTTCGCACCCTTGAAGTTGAGGAAGACATATCCAGGATCCTCACCTCTGATCAGGTGCGGCCTCACCTCAGACAAGTATTGACCCAAAGTCGCTTGGCACGAGACCGAGAAAGGAACGATCCTCTCCCGCTTTCCCTTGCCGATGACTTTAACGATCCTCCCCAAGATATCGAGTCGATCCACAGTTAAACCGGTCAGCTCCTCCGCCCGCAGCCCCGAAGCGAATAGGAGCTCCAGTATCGCTTGATCGCGGAGGGTCAACTTATCCTCTCTAGCAGCATTCGCTGCGAAGAGAGCGATCACCTGTTCCGGAGTCAGAAAAACTGGCAGGTGCCGCTGGGCGCGCGGAGTTCTGATGAGGTCGAAAGGATTGGTCGTCACAAGCTCTTCTCTGATGAGATAGTCGTAGAAAGCGCGGAGCGAAGACACCTTTCTCTTGACGGTACGATGCGTAATAGAGGTGCTCAGCAGCTGAAGCGAAAAGGCATGGCAGTCGCTGACCTCCGCCGCCTCTAGATTCTTTCCCCGCTCCTGAAGAAACAGAGTAAATTCACAGACATCGCTAAAATACGCCTCCGCCGTATGCGGCGAATAGCGACGCACATTCAGCATGTACTTCTTAAATCTATCGGAGAGGATCGTCTCTCCAGCGGATTTTACAGGTTCACTTTCCTTATCCAATCCTCGATCGCCTTCCTGCTCTCTGCAGCACATTCCTGATGGTTCTTAATGCTATCTCTAACCAGGATTCCATAAGTGGAATTCATCGGGGCAAACCTCTTGGGTGAAGACATGACGAGATAGTTGACGAGACTCCCCAGCATGGTATTGACCGGGATCAGATCCACCTTGTCGCGCGAGAAGCGCATATAGGCATAGATGCCGGCTAATAGACCGGTAGCTGCGCTCTCGCAGTATCCTTCCACCCCGGAGAGCTGGCCACCGATCAGAATATTGTGGTCGCACTTCAGGCTGAGATCCCGATCGAGAACAGCCGGAGCATTCACGTAGGTATTCCGATGCATCAGGCCGAATCTGGCGAACTTAGCCGACTTCAAAGCCGGGATGAGACCGAACACCCGCTTCTGCTCAGGATAAGTCAGATTGGTCTGAAAACCCACTAGACCATAGAGTTTACCCGCGACATCATCCTGTCGCAGCTGAACCACCGCATAGGTGCCTTCCGGACAATCTAGCCCCTGCGCCTTCAACGGTCCATAGCGCAGCGTCAAAGGACCCCGAGCAGCCATCACTTCCACCGGCAAGCAACCTTCAAAGTGATCGAAGTCATGGAGAACGGCGCGTTTAGCTTCCGTCAGAGCTTTCACAAAGGCGAAATACTGATCCTTATCCAGCGGACAATTTATATACTTGCCTTCACCCTTGCCCCAACGCGACCCCTCGAAGGTCTGCGATCTATCGATGGACGATTCAAAGATCAAGGGAGCGGCAGCATCGAAGAAGGACAGCATCTCGCTTCCCATCAGCGCCGCGAGCCGCTGAGCGAGTCCCTTCGAGGTCAGAGGACCCGTACAGATGATGGTTAGACGCCCATCCTCCGGTATATCCGCCACATCCTCACTCACTCTCTCAATCAGGGGATTATTAAGAATCTGCTCCGTGATATATCCAGAGAACACATCTCGATCGACCGCGAGATCCTGACCCGAAGGAACCCGACTGATCGCGGACGCCTTGATCACCACCGAACCGAGCAGTCCCATCTCCGTCTTCAACAGTCCGGGAGCAGAGACAGGATCAGCGGACTTTAAAGAATTGGAACAGACCAGCTCCGCATACAGGTCCTTGCGGGATTGAGCCTCACTCAAAGACTCTGGCTTCAGATCATAGAGCTTCACCTTAACTCCCTTGCGAGCCAAAAAGAGGGCCGCTTCGCTACCCGCGAGACCACCCCCTATCACCCGCACGAAATCCTTCTTCAATGTGGGTTCTTCATTCATTGCTGCCAGTGTCCTCCCCCTTGGTATCATCCGCCTTCTTTGCTTTCTTAGGAGTCTTAACGATGTAGTGACAAGCCGGATAGTTCGAGCAGGCGATAAAAGGACCGAAGCGCCCATTCTTAGTAATCAACTTACCTTTATGACACTTAGGACAGGTAGGAGCGTCGGCCGGGATCTCGACCGGTCCCTTAGATTTCCTATTCTCATTGCCTTCGATATAGGTGCACTTAGGGTAATTGGAGCATCCGATGAATTCGCGCCCGGTCTTAGAGTGCTTCTTGACTAGCCTGCCTCCACACTCAGGGCAGACCTTACCTTCTACATACTCCGGTGCAGACTTTTCCACGTAGTGACACTTAGGGAAGGCCGAGCAGGCCACAAACTCACCATACCTGCCCTTCCGATAGACCAGATCAGCTCCGCACTCCGGGCACTTTCTACCGGCCTTCCTATCAGGGATCTTCTCCATCTTCGCTTCAGCGTTGCTAAAGCGCGATTCAAAATCCTTATAGAAGTTCTGAAGGGTAGTAAGTTCAGTCACCTCTCCATCAGCAACCTTATCGAGCTCAGTCTCCATATTGGCGGTATAGGAGATATCCATCAACTCAGGGAAGAACTCTTTGAGCTTATCGACAGTCAATTCTCCCTGATCGGTAGGAACTATCACCTTCTTAACCAGGTCTATATACTTCCTATCCTCCAGCGTATCGATGGTCGTGGCATAAGTGGAAGGACGACCGATACCATCATCCTTCATCATCTCGACGACCCGGCCCTCATTGAATCTAGCAGGGGGTTGCGTCGACTTCTTTTCAACATCGAGATGAACGAGTTCGATCTGATCTCCCACCTTGAGATCGGGAAGAGCAACAGGTTTAGCATAGGTCTCAAACTCGCCATAAACCTTCGAATAACCAGGTGAGACCATCGAAACGGAATCAGCTTTGAAGGTGTAATCGTTGCCAGTAAGCTTCAGAACAACCGTCTTCTCCTTGCGCGGAACCATAAGGGAAGCGACCGCACGGGCATATATGAGGCGATAGACGTTCCACTCATCGTTAGTGAGGAAATCCTTCGCCTTCTCAGGAGTCATATTCAGATCAGTAGGACGAATAGCCTCATGAGCATCCTGGACAGTATCGGATTTCTTAGTCGTGGAATGCGGACGGCCAAAGAACTGCTTACCATACTTCTGCTCGATCATATCGCGCGCCGCCGCGATAAATTCAGGCGCCACCCGGTCCGCATCAGTACGGATGTAAGTGATCAAACCTATATGCGTACCATTGATGTCCTTACCCTCGTATAAATGCTGGGCGATAAGCTGAGTCTTCTTCAGAGAGTAGTGGAAAACATTGAAACTCTCACGCTGCAGCGTAGCTGTAGTGAAAGGAGGCTTAGGCTCCCTGTCATGAACGTTCTCAGTAATATCAGTGACACTAAACATCTTAGGCAGGGCTTTCTGGATGCTGTCAGCCATTTCCTGACTGTTGATCTTTATCGTCTTGCCCTTGTAATAAAGCAGAGGGCACTTCAGGTTAGTCTTACCGAAAGTACCAGTGAAAACCCAGTAGTTCTCAGGAACAAAGGCTTTAATCTCCCGCTCCTTATCGACGATAAGCCCCAGAACTACCGACTGAACTCTTCCCGCTGAACGGGACTTGATCTTCTTCTGAAGCAGAGAAGAAAGACGGAATCCCACTATGCGATCCATGATTCGACGGCACTCCTGCGAGTGCACCAGATTCATATCGATATGTGAAGGATTCTTGCAGGCTTCTCTGATAGCGCGCGGAGTAATCTCATGAAAAACGATACGGGGAGTGGTCGCCACATCCAATCCTAAGACCTCAGCCAAGTGCCAAGCGATAGCTTCACCCTCACGATCAGGATCGGTACCGAGGATGACCTCATCGGCTTTCTTGCACTCTTCCCTGAGCTCCTTGACGATGGGCATCTTATCCTTCTGGATCTTATAAGTAGGCTTAAAGCCGTTCTTGATATCCACGCCAAGACCACCCGGACCACTGGTATCGAGATCTCTCACATGACCTTTACTGGCTAGTACTTTATATTCAGAACTCAGCGAATCCCCGACCGAATGCGTCTTCGTAGGCGACTCAACTATAATGAGTTTCATAGACCAACCTCCACTCTAATGCCTACCTATTATTATTGCGGAAGGGGTCTAGGTCAAGGAATCTATTAAAACCTAACCGTCTTAAATCTATAGATTTAAAAATCTTTTCCAGAATCAAAAGAGGTCGAGAAGATCATTAGCACTACAGATAGGAGTAGCCCCATCTTTAATGAGACTAGGCGTACATTCATCAGGCATCAGCGGCTGAGGCAAAACGCCTATGTTCTTGCCATAATTCAGCGCCTTTTTCACTGTTACATATGTTCCAGATCTCTCGCCGACCTGAGCTGCGAAAACCGCATGAGCTAAACCGGCGATGATCCGGTTTCTAAAAGGAAAATGATTCTTTTGAGGAGCGACAGAAAGAGGATATTCCGAGAGCAACAAGCCTTTTTTAGAGCAGCAGTAATCGTATATATCCTGAGAAGAATCAGGGTAGACCCTATCGATGCCTGAACCTAGAACACCTATAACTCCAGCTCCTCTCTTCATAGCTGCCCGCATGCAGACTGAATCGACACCCTCAGCCAATCCCGAGATAACCACGATCGAATCATCGATCTCCAGAAGAGTCTCGACAAGATGTCCTACAGTATTCAGGGTGTAAGAAGTAGCCTTTCTGGCACCGACACAAGCGAGGATCTTCGAAGCACCCAAAAGAGAGAAATCACCTCGATAGAAGAGAGCTAAAGGAGGTTGCTCAACCTCTTTTAACCCGTCAGGATATTCAGGATCACAGAGGGTGAGACACGAAGATTTCACCCGAGAGTAAGCCTCCCTCACCTGTTCATCGGTAAGGGGAACTTTCTCCTTCAGCAGACGATAGATACCGTCCCATTCGCCATCTTTGATAACACTCATCGTCAGCAAGATATCGTGGATATTCATGGAATATTCCTCCATGAATAAATAACCGAAAAAAGGAAAAGAAATTCAATCTTCCTTTCGGTATCCTCTCTCCTTTAGCACTTCCTGAACAGGTCTATAGCTCAGGCGGTAGAAACCGGGGATCAATCCGAACTTTCGAATCATCTCCATATGGAGTTTAGTAGGATACCCTTTATGCTTGGCAAAACCGTATTCTGGATATTGCTTCGCCACTTCATCCATATACTCATCTCTAGCTGTCTTAGCTAGGATGGAAGCAGCTGCAACACACTGAGAAGTAGCATCTCCCTTCAGTATTGCTAACATAGGAATATCCGTATCGAGTTTCATAAAATCAGTGATGATGTACTCGACCTTAACCTGCTCTAGAATCCTCTTTAAACACCTTTCCATTCCAACCTTAGAGGCTTCGTAGATATTTATCCTATCTATCTCTTCAGGAAAGACAAATTCCACCGCCCAGGCGATCGCGGCCTTCTTAATTTCACTCTCCGCTATCGCTCTCTTCTTAGGAGTGAGCTTTTTCGAATCATCGATCAAGGAGCACTTGAAGTCCACGGGGAGAACACATGCCCCACAGGCGACCGGTCCGCATAGCGGTCCCCTTCCTGCTTCATCAAAGCCGGCAATCAAACAAACTCCATTTTTTTCCCTTATATCCTGATCGAACTCTCTAACTCTAACCGCATCAGTCTCCGTACTCATCAAGGGTCAGCCTCCCTATTCTTCCATCCTTAAGCTCTTGGAGAAACGTTCTTTCTGCTCTAGTAACATCGAGCCTTCCGCCCGGAAGAAGGAAATCCCTAGACTGGGCTAGAGCGGCCGCATCATGATTAAAGTCTCCCGTAAAATCAAATCCATATCTCTCCTTCAGCATCGTGGGATAAAGCCTATTAACTAGATCGAATCCAATTTTTACCAATTGAGAATGGGGGAGAACATCATCTTTAACCGAGCCGAGCAAGGCCAGCTTAGCCATAGCGTCCTCATCGTGAATTCTAGGCTCTAGGATTCCCGGGGTATCATAGAGCCACAGTCTATCACTGGCTCTAAATAGTGTTGTCTTTCTAGTTTTGCCAGGAACATTTTCCACCGATGCTCTATCCTTACCGGAGATCGCATTGATCAGGGTCGATTTACCGACATTAGGTATTCCCATAATCAAGCACTTAATGGGGGGTAGAGGAAGCTTTAATTTGAGAAATCTATTGTCTCGATTGGTACGCACAGATTCCAGAGAGTTTTTCAACGCTTTAATCTCGGATCTCTTCTTGAGATCAGCTGCAAAAGCTTCATATCCCAGATTCTTAAACATCTGAAGGAAGGCTTTAGTCTTCTCTGGATCGGCCATATCTATCTTCGTCAGCAGGACCGCTCTAGCTTTATTCTCGACAATCTTTTCCAATCCAAAAGGAAAGGATGAAAGTGGTGCTCTTGCATCAAGCACTAAAACAGCCACATCACAGGAAGAGACCATCTCTTTAATACACTTTAATGCCTTAGCCATATGGCCGGGGAAATAATTGATTTTTGGCTGTCTATCAAAGGTATCCATAATCACCTCACACCACTTAATTTTAACGACCGAATTATAAGTTATCTTAAAGCAAAAAATAGACCAGATCTAACAATAATAATTGTTAATCCCTGATCCCTAAATACTTATAACTACTTATTTTCAAACTAAAGTTTAATGTAGATGTTATAAGGCTAATAACAATACTCCAAGACCCCTCCACTCCTCTCTCTCGAAGAGGTCGCGTGGATGGTTATAAAGCTAATCACAATAC
>DJOB01000006.1:170685-363878 GCA_002437105.1 Caryophanales bacterium UBA6449 | reverse complement strand
TCGTATAGACTTCTCATGGCGGAGCAGCAGAGATTCGAACTCTGGCTGAGGTTTCCCCCACTGACGGTTTTCAAGACCGTTCCCTTGAACCGCTTGGGTACTGCTCCGTTGCGACCAATAGTTTAACAACTCTAAGAATAAAAAAAAGACCCGCAAACGCGGATCATTCATTCACATGGTGGGCACTACAGGGCTCGGACCTGTGACCTTCCGCACGTCAAGCGGATGCTCTCCCAGCTGAGCTAAGTGCCCATGCGTTCAATAACTATACAACAAAAACCGCGAGTGTCAACGCTTCTATTGAATGAATTTTAAAATAGGTCTCCTTAAGCATTTATAATCAAGATTCAGTGCGGAGGGTGATCATATGGCAGCGAGTAACAAGATCCTTATTGAGACGCCGAATAATAACGATGTCCGATTGAACCATATATCCTGGGATGAATACTTCATGTCTATCGCTATCCTCTCCGCCCTTCGCTCCAAGGATCCCCACACCAAGGTAGGAGCAGCTATCGTTTCCCCAGATCACAAAGTGGCCTCACTAGGTTACAACGGTATGCCCAGAGGTATCGAGGACACGAAGATCAGCTGGGGAAGAACCGGAGATGAACTAGATACCAAATACCCCTACGTCTGTCATGCCGAGCTCAACGCGGTACTCAACGCCACCACTAGGGATTTAGAGGGCGATACGGTCTATGTCACCCTCTTCCCGTGTAACGAGTGCGCCAAAGCCCTGATCCAGGTCGGCATCAAAAGAGTCATATTCCTCGATGACAAATACCACGACTCGACCATTTCCATCGCAGCTAGGAAACTGTTTTCCATGGCTGGTGTAGACATGGTCAGATATACGGGCAGGATTCCACAGATCGATTTTGGAGATATCAAATATGTCCAGAGGGAGGATTAGATTCTCCCGGCGCGTGCGGAGAAACGCCGTCGCCTTCCTCGCCATCACGATGATCCTCGCAGTCCTGCTAGGCATCGCCTATCCCATAGCGAAGAACGCCTCTGATAAGGCTAGATACATAACTCTGATCGTCTGGGGTTCACTAGCTTCTATCTCCTACCTAGGATATTTGATACACGCGATCTACGAATACAAAACCCGCTCCATAGATGTAGAGAAGATAACTGCCAGAAAGACGAAGCTGAGCCGTAGGCTCATCCTGAAGCAGGCCAGAATAATCTGCCACGAGGAAGGAAGAAAGCTCACCAGACAGGAAAGGAGAGACATCGAATCTGGTATCTACGATGAGAAAGCCTTCCCTAGGAGGATGCATGAATAGAGCAGCGATAGAATTTAAAAACATATCATTCTCCTACCCTAAGAGCGAGAAGAAAGCTCTAGATGAGGTTTCTGCCTCTTTTCCTTCCGGAGAGACGACCGCAGTCATCGGCGCTAACGGCTCAGGTAAGTCCACCCTCTTGAGAATCATCGCAGGACTCCTCATCCCCCAAGATGGCGATCTCGACATCGAGGGCACTAGAGTCGATGATGACAATGTGGATAAGCTGCTTCGCGATATCGGCATCGTCTTCCAAAATCCCGAGGCGCAATTCGTCGCCTCGACGATAAGGGAGGACATCGCCTTCGGTCTCGAGAATCGCCGGATCAAGCCGGCCGATATGGATTCAATCATCGACAAGGTAGCTAAAAAAACAGGTATCACAGATCTTTTATCGCGCGAACCCAACACCCTCTCGGGCGGTCAGAAACAGCGTTGCGCCATCGCTAGCATCCTAGCGCTGCATCCGAAGATCCTGCTTTTGGACGAAGCCACCTCGATGCTGGACCCCCTATCTAGAAGGGTTATCTTCGAACTCCTATCTAAAATCAAGAAAGATGATCCCGACCTCACCATCATCGAGGTGACCCACGACTGGAAGGAAGCGGCGAAAGCCGATCATCTAGTCGCACTCAAAGGTGGCCGTGTCGCCTATCAGGGCGATCCAGCAGCGATTATCGACGATGTGGAGAGAGCCGAGGAGCTCGGCGTCAATCCGAGCTTCGAAGCTGAACTCAAGAGCGACCTAGAGAAGAGTCTGGGAAATATGAAATCCTTCCGGACTCCAGAGGAGCTGATGCGATGTCTGAAACACTGATAAGAGCTGAAGATCTGAGCTTCTACTACGACTACCACACACCCCTGGAGAAGCTCGCGCTCGATAAGATAAACTTAGACATTCCCCAGGGTCAAATCATCGCCCTGTGCGGTCGCGCCGGATCAGGTAAATCCACCCTGATCCAACAGCTCGACCTGCTTCTCACTCCCACCTTCGGAAAGATTCAATTCCCCGGCGGCTACGTTCTGGATATGACACCGAAGATAAAACGCAACCGAACGATCAAGCCCAGGAAGAAACCGAGGATCAAAGACTGGAAATCCATCAGAAAGGATATAGGAGTAGTATTCCAGTTCCCTGAGGATCAGCTATTCAAGAGGCGAGTGATCGACGATGTGATGGTCGGTCCTCTCAACTTCTTTAAAGATGAATCGCTAGCGAGAAAGATGGCGGTTGAAGCCCTAGCCGATATCGGAATCGATAAAAGCTTCTTCGATCGTTCGCCCTTTACCCTCTCCGGAGGAGAAAAGAGGAAGATAGCTATCGCTGGAGTTCTCGCCTTCAACCCGAAGGTGCTGATTCTGGATGAACCTACCGTGGGTCTCGATCGAGGTGGCGCGAGATTGCTTCTCGATCTGATTCGAAATAGAAACAGAAAGGATGGAACCACCATCATCCTCATCACCCACGACATGGATCTAGCGTATGCCGTGGCTGAGAGGATGGTGATCCTGCAGGAGGGTAAGATCGTTCTCGACAGCGATATCGTTTCAGCGTTCGACAGCGGAGACCTCATCCACCAGGCTGGGCTGCTTCCTCCCCGAGCCTTCGTCTATACTAGGTACCTGATATCGCAGGGTTTGGATATCGATCCCCATCTAGCTCGGGATCCCGACTCCCTCGCCCGCGAGATCGAAAGGAGCGTGAGCCATGTCTGATTCAGCTTCTCTCCTAGGTTCATACCGTCCTTTAAATACTCCTCTTCACCGCCTCAACGGAATGGTTAAGCTCCTTCTCCTCATCGCTCTGATGGTGATCATCTTCCTTCCCTACGGCAATCCAGAGGTTAGCAACTACCCTTACGCCACCGATATGATCATCGGTGGTGCAATCCTTATCTTAATAAATATTCTAATTATATTAAGTAAGATATCGGTAATAAACATTTTCAAAGCTATACTGAAGATGTGGTTTCTGATCGCCTTTCTCATCCTCCTCAACCTGTTCTTCTATCGCCCAGGATCTTCATTCATGGACAAGGATGTTCTCTTCACCATCGGCGATTACCCCGTATACGAGACCGGCCTGTGGTTCGCAGGGTACGTCATCGAGCGAATAATCCTCACCGTCATGTCGACCATGGTGATAACCTCCGTAACTTCACCCATGGAACTATCGCGCTCGTTCGAGCTGCTGCTCTACCCTCTAAAGCTGATCAAGGTACCAGTGACCTCCTTCTCCATGATGATGTCTCTCGCTCTCCGCTTCATCCCCCTGTTCGCCTCCGAAGCCAAAAGGATCCAGCGCGCCCAAGCATCACGGGGACTCGATGTGCAGAATGGCACCTTAAGGGAGAAGTTCAAATCCCTCTTCAGCCTGACCATCCCCCTGATCGTGATCTCCATGACCGACGCGATCAACTCAGCGGAGGCCATGGAAGCGCGCGGCTACGACCCGCGGGCGGAGCGGACCAGATACACTCAGAACCGATTCCGCGCGACCGACGGCATCTGGATAGGCGCAATCCTCTTAGTCCTTGCGGGTATGCTCTTCCTATCCCTCTACCGCCGCGACGGCCTGAGGATCGAGATCATCTAGGAGCATAGGCATATGGCTAATTACCTGCTTCGCATCTCGTTCGATGGGCTCTGCTTCCAAGGGACCCAGATCCAGCCCGATGATCGCCAGACGATCCAGGGCGTCTTTCAGCACCTGCTCTCGAAGCTGTTCGCTACCGAGATAAAGATCCGCTGCTCCTCCCGGCTAGATAGAGGGGTCTCGGCTCGAGACTTCTGCTTCTCATTCCGGGTGGACAGCCGAATAACTCCCGACCGAATCCTCTACTATCTCAACTCCCAAATAGGCAAGTCCATCAGAGTCAACTCGATTGAAAAGGTTGGAGATGACTTCGATGCTCGCGCCACCCCTCACCGAAAGACCTACCTCTACACGATCGACTGCGGAATATTCGACCCGGTTCTCGATTCCCACTGCGGAGTGGTAAACCATCGATTAGACTTGGATCTATTCGTGCGCACGATGAATATCTTCATCGGTCAACACGACTTCAAGAGCTTCGCCAGCCTGGACTCCAAAGGGGATCGGGAACAGAATTTCATAAGCATCATCGACCGGATACACATCACCGCTCGAAGAGGAGGGAAGATCATCGAGACCCGGATAATCGGACGCGCCTTTCACCGCTACCAGGTGCGGATGATGATCGGAGCCGCCATCGGCGTCGCTTCAGGCCGGGAGAAGCTCGACGAGGTTGAAAGCCGGCTGGTTAACCCGAATATCGACGCTCGCAAGTACAAGGCCCCCGCAGAAGGTCTATGCTTGATACGGACCACGTATAGGAGGGGACGATAATGCTCAATGCCAACTATCACACCCACACCTATCGCTGCGGCCATGCGGTAGGCAAGGAAGAGGAGTACATCCTGGAAGCCCTCAGTATGGGGCTGGCGGAGATCGGCATCTCCGATCACGCGATGTATCCCGACTACGACGAACCGGGACTGCGGGGAAGCTTCAGTCTCAACGCCGAATACTTCAGGAGCGTCCGCGCTCTCCAGCAGAAGTACAAGGATCGGATCAAGGTTCTCCTGGGATACGAGGCAGAGTACTTTCAACCCTATATCCCCTATCTTAAAGAGCTGCTGATGACAGGTGGAATAGACTACCTGCTCCTAGGCAATCACTCCTCCATGAACGAGAGGCATCAGGTCTACGCCCGCTATGGCCGCTCTCCCACCGCCAATAACATCTACCTGTACTGCGAGACGGCCTGCCAGGCCATGAGGACTGGACTCTACTCGTGCTTCGTCCACCCCGATCTCTTCCTGGCGGAAGTACCCTACTTCGATCTGGACTGCCGCCGCGTCTCGCGAGAGCTGATCAGAACCGCTATGGAGTGCCAGATTCCTCTCGAGATAAACTGCGGTGGCATACGTTCAGGAAAAAAGAGGATTGGCGATAATTATCGCTGGTGCTATCCTACTTATTCGTTCTTTCAGATGGCGAGCCGCATGGGCGCCGAATGCATAATCGGCATCGATGCGCATGCACCCAAACAGCTCTCGGATCCCCTGGCCAACGCCGAGGCGGTAAGATTCGCGAGGGAGCTGGGGCTGCAGGTGATCGATAGGTTGAAGCTGAAGAAGATAGAAAATCATCAGGAGGTCAAGCATGGCTGATATCGTGAACAAGGAAGAGCAGACCGAGGAGAAGAAGGTCGACGGCGCAGGCGAGGAACAGGATAAACCCACGACCCAACCGACCAGCCCAGAGATAGCGAGGATTCAGAAGATCATCTCCGAGCGCGGCTTCTGCTCCAGAAGAAAGGCGGAAGAGCTCATCCAAGCTGGCAAGGTCGAGGTCGACGGCAAGCTCGTGACCGAGCTGGGTGCCTCATTCCCCGTGGATTGCGAGGTGGTGGTCGACGGCAAGAAGCTCCCCTCCAAAGCCGAGATCGATTCGCGCAAGTACTATATCGCGGTCAATAAACCCCTGGGTTTCATCTGCTCGGCTTCCGATCCGCAGAATCGCCGACTGGTCACCGAGCTGGTCCCCCCTCAGTATGGTCGCGTCTACCCCATCGGTCGACTGGATATCAACTCTGAGGGCTTGGTCTTCCTCACCAACGACGGCGAGTTCGACAACCTCATGATGCACCCATCCTCGGCTCCGGCTAAGGTCTACGAGGTTCAGATCGATGGTCGGCTCACCCCAGCTCAGCTGGAACAGCTTCGGAACGGGATCGTCCTCGAGGACGGGCTGACCGCTCCCTGCGATGCGATCGAGATCGGCTGCAGCCAGGCCCCCGATTTCTCCGGAAAGGTCTACGGACTATACAAGATCACTCTGCAGGAAGGTAAGAACCGCGAGGTCAGAAGGATGATGCAGTACTTCGGCTTCAACGTAGTACACCTCAAGCGGACTCAGATCGGCATCGTCAAGCTGGGCAAGATGAGAAAGGGTTCATACGTAGTCCTGCCCCCCGATATCGTCGAGAGGATGAGAAGAGACTGCCTCATGAGAAAGGCCCACAATAACTACAAGGCACCCAGGAAGTACGGAGAGTAGGTCGAATACAAAAAGACCGGGCAGAGACCCGGCCTTTTTCTACTTGTCCTGAATCGAGATTGCACCGCTGGGGCAGCAGGTCACCGCCTGTTCCGCCAGATCCAGATCATCGCCAGTCAGCGCAGCGTCAGGATTCTTCACCACCGCGAGTCCGTCCTCAGGATTTATCTCGAACATGTTCTCCGCGATCGCGGCGCAGGTGCCGCAGCCGATGCACATCGTCGGATCAACTTTCACTACCTTCATTCGCCAACCCTCCTGAACAGACAAGATTATAAACGAGTGAACTAAGCGAGCCACCGATATGCAAAGCATATCTGGTGAAAATCGAAACGCGCTATTAAGGTAAAATAAATACAGTTTGAGGTAAGGAAAATGGGCAGCAAGAGAAAACTCGACCTGAAGAGCAACGAGTACGTCGACCGCGACATATCCTGGATGTATTTTAACCATCGTATCCTCAAAGAAGCTAGCAAAGTCAAACTCCCCCTCTATGACAGGCTGATGTTCCTCGGTATCTACTCCTCCAACCTGGATGAGTTCTACAAGGTTCGTGTCGCCTCCCTCCAGAGGATCGCCGAATCCAAAGCCGGTGGGATCAAGGATGAGCGCAAGGATGCTAAGCGCCAGATCAGCATCATCAAGGATCTGACCGAAGAGTACAACAACGAATATGTCGAAGTGGAGAAGGAGGTATTCGCCAGCCTGCTGAAACGGGGAATCGCGCTGGTGAACGAGTCAGAACTCACCCCGAAGCAGCGGGATTATGTGCACGACTACTTCATGCGCCACGTCTCGGACTACATCAACCCCACCATCATCACCGACCGGGCGGACCTATCGTCGGTCAACGATGCTCACATCTATCTAGCAGTAAAGATGGAAGCTGATGACAAGAAGCCGGCCTACGCGATTCTCGCCCTTCCCGTAGCCCTCTGCGGCAGGTTTATCAAGATCCCTGACCGCGACGATAAGACCTCCTGTGTGATGTATCTGGACGACATCGTCAGAATGCATCTCCCCCACATATTCATCGGCTCTGGCTACACGCGCTTCTCCGCTTATGCACTGAAATTCTCCAAGGATGCCGAGATGGAGGTCGAAAGCGATCCCGAAGAGGGAATACTGCGCTCCATCACCCAGGCCGTCAAGGACAGGAGAAAGGGCATGCCCGTCCGAGTCATCTTCGGCGAAGGTATACCCTCCGATCTCAAATCCATCCTCAACCGTCGCCTCCACGTCGATAAGCTGGATCTAGTATCCGTCGGCGGACGCTACCACAACCACCGCGACCTCTCGAAATTCCCCTATATCGATAAGCCCGGGGCTCCCCTGCGCAGCAAACCCTGGCCCACCGTCGAGATCTCGGAGGTCGACTCCGGCACCTCGCTGATCGAGAGAATCCGGAAGAAGGATCTTCTCATCCATGTGCCCTACGAGTCTTTCGATACCTTCGTCAAATTCCTGCAGGAGTGCGCTATCTCTCCCCAAGTCAAGGAGATCAAAGCCACCATCTACCGTGCCGCCAACGAATCCCAGGTCGTAAAGGCGCTCGCGGCAGCCGCCAAAAATGGCAAGAAGGTCACTGCGATGGTCGAGCTCATGGCCCGCTTCGACGAGTCCTCGAACATCCTCATCTCCCAGACGCTGAGAGAGGCGGGGGTCGAAGTCCTTCCCTCCACCGAGGGATTCAAGGTCCACGGCAAGGTGGTCTGGGTCAATATCAAAGGCGGAAAGAATATCGCCGTAGTATCCACCGGAAACTTCCACGAGGGCAACGCTAAGACCTATACCGACTGTCTCCTCTTCACCGCCAACCGCAAGATCGTCAAGGAGGTCGGTCAGATATTCAACTTTATCGCCGAGCCCTACCGCAAGCAGACATTCCACTACCTCCTGGTCTCACCGAACCACATGCAATCGGTCTTCCAGCGCCTGATACGGAACGAGGAGAAGAACGCTCTAGCCGGAAAGCCAGCAGGCATCAAGATCAAGATCAACCATATAACGGATAAACCGATGGTCGCGCTCCTCTATGAAGCGGCCGCGAACAACGTGCCTATCGATCTGCTGATAAGAGGCAACAACTCGCTAGTGACTACCCTGCCTAAACTGAAGGGGAACATCCGGATAAAAGCGATCATCGACCGCTATCTGGAGCACTCGAGAATATTCATCTTCCAGAATGGCGGACACCCTCTATACTTCATGGGATCGGCTGACTGGATGCCGAGAAATCTATATAACAGAATAGAGGTTGTCACCCCCGTATTCGACCCTGACTGCCAGAAGAAACTGGAAGCCATCGTGGATGCTGGACTCGCCGACAACTGCCAGGCCAGCATCGTGAACGGCGGACCTGATTACCTGCCCGTTCCCCGGAAGCCGAAGGAGAAGATCATCCGCAGCCAAGAGGTGTTGACCCAGCTGGCTCTCGCAGATAAGACCAGATCCAACTGAGCTCGTCAGATATCAGAATCACACATGTAGGAGGACATCGATTTGAAACAGGGATTCTACGCTGGCATCGATATCGGTACCAATGCCGCTCGTTTCGTCATCAAGAACGTCTACCTCAACGAGAGAGGACAGTTAGGAAGCTATCCGGTTCAGGAGCTCCGCGTCCCCCTGAGATTAGGTGTGGATGTCTTTCGCACAGGATCTATCGGACTGAAGAAGGAGGATCAGCTGATCCGCACCATATCCTGCTTCAAGGCCCTGATGGAGATCTACGGCGTGGTGCAGTACCAGGCTCTCGCCACCTCCGCGATGCGCGAAGCGAAGAACGGTGAAGACATCATCTGGCGCATAAGAAAGGAGACCGGAGTCGATGTGAGGATCATCTCCGGTGAAACCGAGGCTAAGACCATCGTCAAGATCGCGCGCGATCTGAAATTCAACTCCGGCAACTGGATCTTCATGGATGTCGGAGGCGGATCCACCGAAGTGACCATGTATTCCGACGGGAAGATCATCGATAGCCACAGCTATCCCCTAGGAACTTTGAGGATCCTCGCCCACGCTGATTCCCCCGATGAATGGACAAAGCTGAAGAAGACGGTCGCGGGGTACCGCAAGGAGTTTGGCAAGATCAACCTGGTAGGAACCGGGGGCAATATCAACCGATACTGGAAACTATCCAGCCAGAAGGACAAGAAGGGAAATCACATCCTCGCCTCCTCGGAGCTCAAGGATCTCTATAAGAGACTCGATGAGCTCTCCGTCCCCGAAAGGATGCTCAAATACCGTCTCAAACCCGATCGCGCCGATGTCATCATCCCAGCTGGAAAACTGTTCTTAACCGTAGCGAACCTCACCGACGCCGATTTCATCGTCGTGCCGATGACCGGTTTAGGCGATGGAATCATCGACAGCATGCTCGCTGATGACATGAATGTCATCTAGAAATCTAGGCACTCCTCAAGGTGTATGAGAAACCTCTATCGGATCTATCGATAATCATCCTCTTTATATCGTTCTTTCCCATGTATACAGCCAGAGAGAAGATCGAATACCTATCCCACACGATACCGGAAACGGAAGGGAGCACCAGGTTTTCGTCCGAATTAAAGACGCCTCTATCAAGTCTCATCACCAGAACTCTATAGGCGGACTTCAATCCTTCTCGATCTACTTCGAGTATCCGACCGGCAGTCGAATCTACGAGCATAGCTCGCGTACCCATCGCGATGAGGGTGTCGACCAGACCCGGTCTTTTTCCCGTGAGTTCCGCCACCTTCTTCCGCAACTGCT
Source organism: Caryophanales bacterium UBA6449 (assembly GCA_002437105.1). GTDB lineage: Bacteria > Bacillota_I > Bacilli_A > RFN20 > CAG-288 > CAG-568. Next base: position 353,744 of record DJOB01000006.1, on the reverse strand, counting down.
CGATCGTCCCGATCCCTCTAGAGCTCGCAAGTACCACCTGGGTCGCACTGATCTTCGCTCCCTTTCTTCCGCGGATGATCAAGGTATTACCGACGGTGAACCCTTCACCCAATATCTCGGAAATGACAGAATCGATATAGCGATGATCAAGATCTCTAAAGCATTTCGATTGGAGAGAGGACATCTTTTTCTCGACTAGCGAGATCTGAGCGTAGCCATCTCGGTTGATGCACTCGCTGACAAAGGCGCGCAAGGAGTTCTCATCCTCCTTAGAGACCCCGAGGGCCGAGTACTTTTCAAAGACATCCGCAGTGATCCGGACCATTCCCGCCTGTGAATAGAGCCTATTGAGAAGGAAGGATCGCTTGATACCGGGATACTTTTTAGAGATCGCCCCTAGATCGACCCTCTCCTGTGAAAAATAGGATTCTAGCGAGGAATCCTCTGATCCCACGGATATCTCATCCCTACCCGGCCTGAAGCTTTCAGGTAGATCAGGATCGAGAGCGGACTTGAGCATGTACCGATTATCTATCCCAATCGCGATCAGGGACTTATGGAATTCAACCTGGATCTCCTCGTAGGAGCAGCCGCCTTTTTTGGAGATGAAAGAGTCGATCGCAGACAGGATCTCTTCAGGGATCTTCACCCGTTTGAGCGGACTCGCATACGTTCCTCTCGCGATGCACACGAAGCCGAGTCGCCTGAGTATGTTGGAGAGGCTCTTCACCCCACCGTTGGATAGCGGCTTACCAACCATTTGGCGATACCTAGCAAGATCGGCATCGGATAGTTTCATACCATCAGGAAAGATGCAATCGAAAGCGACCCAGGTATCGTGTTCAGCCCGATCCGGAGACACCAGTATTCCCGGTAATAGTGAAACCCTGTTATCAGTCACTCCTGTCCTCCCTGAAGGTCACTTCCGTTAGGCTCTTCTTAAAATTGCGGATAAATAGTTTCCGTTCCGGTCTATCGATGAAGTAGATGGTCACCGCCTCCCAGATGAATACCCAAGCAGCGATATCTAGAACCTCGCTCATGATCTTCCATGTCGCCCCTTCCACATCGACCCAACCCAATCCAGTACAGAGGCTAGTAAAGACCAAGATCAAAATACCGACGATAGTGAGAACGAGGGCGGTCATCGTTTTGCCCTTTCCTTCCTTGGAAGAGACATAGCCGCCTAGAGAGATGCTGTGGACAAAGCACTTCTCCGCCTCCTCCACCGTATGTCCTTCCAGATCGGATACCACAAAATCGAACCGCACAGAATAACCGATCGGGCGGAAGCGAAAGCACCTCTCGAGCGTCTCCATCATCTCGTTTCTAATCAGCGGAATACCACCTTTTCTACCTAAACTCGTATTGAATATATCGGAGAATCTATCGTATCTGAATTCAATAAGCATCTCGTGCTTATCCTCATCGATATCAAAGGAGTCGGAGAGCTCCCTTATATACTCGAGTCTCCTCTCCTTTGAAGAGGTGCGCTCCTTCTTTTCAAAGTTGAATCTCATCTGTTCTTTCCCTTCATCGCTAGAGATCTTTTAGCTCTATTTCTCTCATAGATAACGAAGGAGATCGAGATAGCGAACCCGACTAGCAATAGAGCTACGGCAATATCGATATCGGTCCACATAGATACGGTAGCGGAAGAATTTCCACCCTTGATCCATCCCTGGTAGATCTTGTAGATCTCCGGGTTATAGAACATGCAGATGATGGAGCCGATCGATAGGCCGACGATCGGGAAAAAGGTGGTCTCTCTCTTCTTCTCCAGCAGGACGTTGATAAGTTTGGAGAAGGCGATAAGTCCCACAAGGAACCCTAGGACCAAGCATCCATAGACCGCGAAGACCAGGGGATTAGACTTCCAATAGGTGAGGCTGATACTGTTCACTATAGGCGTGAAATAACCGATCATCATCATGAAGGAGGAAGCGGAGAGTCCAGGGACTATCTGCGTCAGAGCGACAACCGCTCCCGCTAGGATCATGTACAAGTACTCCCACCACGATATGACCGCGAGAGGATCGCCAGCCGCGTCGGCATGAATCACATTGGTCGTGAGAACGCTGAGTCCCACGGGAACTACCACCCCCAGTATCAGCATGATGATCCGCAGCGGACTCTTCTTAGCTCTAGCGACCTCACAGTAGACAGTAGGGAAGGCTCCTATCATCAATCCTGCGAATAGACACACAGTGGCGAAGGGAATATAGTTGAGCGCCTCCTTAACCCCGAAGAATCCACCGATCACTCCTACGGCCATACCGACGATCAAAGGAAGCAACCAAATAACAGATCTCTTAAATTGCTTCAACAGCGAAGATATCGCAAATATTATCTTTTCATATAATTTAAAAATTATAGAGATAGTCGCTCCCGATATGCCAGGAACCACGACCGCCAACCCTATGAACATTCCGCTGATCGCCGATTTAAACCAGCTTTTAACCGAGTGCTTCTCCAGGCTGATGCCTTTATCTAGGCGATCCTTGTCGCTCTTCTGCTCGCCGGAGATACCACCTTCACCTGCTGTTTCAGGGTGAGAGGTAGCGTTCGAACGATTTTCAATCTGGTCGGCAGGCACCATATCGGGTTCTACCTGTGAGCCAAACTCTCTCTTCACCTCTTTGAGGTGAGTCCTGATCTGAGCTTCGTAGGAGGCGGAGAAAAGAGAATTCATACTTCTTCTCGTCCTAGCTTCCTTCAGCGCTCTGAGAGCAGATTCAGAGGCGCTGGAGACTTTCTTTCCACTCATTCACTTTTCCTCCTTACTATGATCAAGGGAAGATAATTACATACACCCACGAGATAATATACTTGTTTTATGTATCATTCACACGGAGGTTAACAACATGGATTTCAGTTATACCGATATCGACTGGCGCGCACTGCTGGTGAAAAAATACAAACTCTATAACCTGAAAGAGATAGATGTGGTCACTCTGCTATTGATCGACCAGCTGGAGAAGATCGATCCCCAGACCCCCATTCTCTCTTCCACTCTCACCACCTACATGACCGTACCCGCCGACCAGATCGACGCGTCGCTGTCTAGGCTCCTCGACAAGAAACTGATCACCTACGAAGTGGTTGACCTGGTTCCGAAACTCTCCCTGAAAGGACTGTTCGACAAGCTGTTCTCCGATCTGCAGAAGGACATCCTCCTGAAGAAGGACGACTCCGGCAAAGTCATGTCAGAAATACATGAGATGCTGCTATCCGAACTGAAGCGCTCCTCCCTCTCACCTGTGGAGATGGATAAGGTTTCCGCGATGCTGAGAGAGGGAGCCACGGTCAAGATGATGAAGGTCGCCATCGAGAATATCCGCAACAAGGGTCAGAATCCAACCATCAACAGGATCGCTAGCGAGGTGTTGCGCCTCGAGAAGGAGGATGACTTCTCCAAGGAGGGTTATACCGCCAGGAACGAGGAGTCACGAGACGATAGCAAACTGCGAGAGACGCTCATGGGCTCCTGGCTCGAAGATGGAGACAAGAAGAAGTGACGAACCGCGAAAAAGCGGAGTTAGTCGCCGCCTTCCTGCAGAAGGAGTTTGGACAGGTCGCCACCTTTCTCTCTTTCGACCGCGAGAAACCGTGGCAATTCCTCTTCTGTGTGATGCTATCCGCCCAAGCTACCGATAGATCCGTCAATAGGGTTACACCGACGCTCTTCGCCAGATTTCCCACGATCCAGAGCCTAGCTGAAGCAGATCCAAGAGAAATCGAAGCGATAGTTAGACCCGTCGGTCTAGCTCCGACCAAATCGAAGAATATCGTGGCGGCAGCCCGATCCATCACTGGTCCTCTACACGGAGATATACCGCTGGATAGAAAGAAGCTGACCGAACTTCCAGGTGTGGGATACAAAACGGCTGGGGTCTTCCTCGGAGAGATCTACGACTTCCCCTATATACCTGTCGACACCCATGTCGAGCGCGTATCTAGAACGCTGGAACTCGTACGCCGGAACCTGGATCGAGTGCAGATCGAAGCGAGTCTCGAGAGATCGTTTAAAGGATTGGGGGAGCCGATAAATATCCACCGGCAGCTGATCCTCTTCGGTCGAACCTACTGCCGACCAAACATCACCGGTCAACAGGCGTGGGACTATATACGGGCCAAACTCAGTGAAAATAAAGTTAACTCTTAGGATTATTAGGGTCGAAAGGCTTATCAAAGTACAGCGAATCGATAGCTTTGAGGATCTCCAGCCTAGGGGAGTAGCCCTGCTGAACTAGAGCTCCCTTCTCAATGAATAGATCCCTCTTGAATCCTGACCTAGATCTATCCTCGAGTGCACTCTTGAGTATGTACTTCGCATCGAGGATGTACACCTCCTGCCTCGAGGTAAAACAGACCATGAAGAAACCGATTCCCCCCATCTTCAGCACCTGATCCAGATGAGTAAGCTGCTGGGGACGGATGTTAGCGAGGGGGAGAGTATCCGTCTTCTCCTCCTTGCACTCGAAATCTATATACTTCGATCGATAGACGCCGACAAAATCGGTCGTGGATTTTTCGGCGAAGAAAGCCGAAGTCAAATGAGAGGGATTCTTAGGATCAACTTTAACTATCCTAATAGGAGTTGGTCTTTTATAGATATTGGCCCAACCGCGCTCCCGAAAGATATCGCAGCTCTTGATCACATCGCCTTCCAGCTGCATGCCCATATTAGCCCGTCCGGCCATGCTCTTAGACACGCGCTTGACGCCAGTATCCACCTTGATGCTGGCGACCTTCTCCTTGAAAGTGTGACCGCCAGGATATCTGATATCGCTCATCCGAAGTACTCCTTGAGGAAGGCGCTGAATTTCTCCGGGGATATCGTCTCGCCGCTGAGCAGCCGATCGACGATGGGCTTCAGGATCTTGCCCGAATGACGTGAATTCTCCACATTCTTGAGAAACCATTCGATCAATATTTCCGGCTTAGTAGAGACAGCGATAAAGAGGTTCTTCAGATTCTCCGCATCGTACAGCGGATCGTGAGCATGTTTGAGATCCTCGGCTTCAAAGATCTGGAGCAGCTTCGGCTGAGAATAAGTAACATGTCTCCCATCGAAAACATAGCGAGATACGAAATCCTGAAAGTCGAACCAATTCCTCCTGATGTGATTGTAATAGGCCATAGCTTTGCCCGAAGTATCCTTGAGGGTCGAAGCTTTCAACATCACGATGTCCTGATTCCCAAAAGTTATATATTTTCTCTTTCCGCCAGGGATCTTAGTAGACTCGATAAGCTCCGAGATCGCCCGATTGAAATCGATTCCCTGCGACACGAGCGTGTCCTCAGTGATGCCGGTGAGATCCGACACCACCTTGCCCACCTTAGAGGACGCACGAATAAATCTTTTAAATATCTTGATAGGCTTGCCCTTCACCGGCAGCAGATGTTCATCGCAGATATAAGAACAGGCACCAATAGCGATAGTTTCGTGGGATGTCTGAGTTCCCTCTAAATCTAGAAAGACCAGTTCGCGGACTGGACCTATCGCTTGCTCTAGAAGCTTCATCGCTCTCCTCCAAAGTTGTTATAGCTATATTCTCTTCCGAGAGGTGATATAGATCTGCCTTGATGTAACCCGCATCATCTCCGGGGATATTTTACCAATATCGGCATTGCTGCTCTATTTAAGATAGCAGAGCCACACCTTTAAAGAACATATCTTACCGATCTATCATTCGTCCGCTCTTTAAAATTCCGAATCAACTGGATTCTAACAATCCATCGAAACCGCTCTCCAGACTTTAAATTTTGTAGTAGCATGTTCAGGTTAGTTGATATATCAACAAATATATGACCTATAGACGAGGCGAGATATGGATATAACAAAGGCGGAAATAACCAAGATTGCCCGCGAAGTGAATAAACTAGCCGTGCGAACATTGAAGCGCGATGGCATCGGCACTTCTGAATTCGATCTGATCCATGTCGTGAGAAAACACGATGGCATCAGCCAATCCAACATATGCCAGATATTGGGCACAGATAAGGCAGCAGTCGCCCGAGAAGTAGCCAGTCTGGTAAAGAAAGGGTACCTGATCAAAAAGAAGGATCCAGACGATAACAGATCATCCCTGATCTACCCGACTGAAAAAGCTGAGGAACTGAAAGTATCGAAGCGCCATGTCGAAACGGCCTATTACGAATATCTCCTGGAGGGTTTGACCGAGCAGGAAAGGGGCACCTTCGCCCATCTGCTCGAAAAGATCTATCTGCGCTCTAAAGCCGAAAGTAAGGCAGGCTTTCCAAATATCAGAAAAATCATAGAGGAACAAAACTATGAAAAATAAGGAAAATAGACGCATCTCACCCGCGATGGTATTCATCCTCCTATTCGGCGTCGTGAGTCTGCTTTCAGATATGACACACGAAGGAGCGGCCAGCATTCAAGGATCGTATCTCTCGCTGATCGGGGCCTCCGCGACCACCATCGGTTTCATCTCGGGATTAGGTGAACTCCTCGGCTATTCGCTCCGCTATGTCTTTGGAAAGATTGCCGACCGAACCAAAAAGTATTGGGCGCTCACCATCGCCGGTTACCTGATCGATACCCTGGTTGTACCCCTGATGGCATTCGTGGGCCCGCACGGCTGGATCTGGGCTTGCGTTCTACTTAGTATTCAAAGAGTTGGAAAAGCTATAAAAAAGCCTTCTAAAGATACAATTTTATCGTTTGCCGCTACTCAGGAAAAAGTTGGTAAAAGCTTTGGCATCCAAGAGATGCTCGATCAGATCGGAGCCTTCTTGGGCCCGCTGTTCCTATATGTGATCATGCTTTTCAAAGTGGACAGCGATACCTATCGCACCTACGCCTTCTGCTTCCTGCTCCTGCTGATACCCGCTCTAGCGACCATTTTCATGCTCCTCTTCACCAAGCACAAATTCCCCAATCCAGAGAACTTCGAGCCTCAGCCTAAGAAGAGAGAGAAATTCAAGATGAGAGCGAGCTTCGTTCTATACATCGCCGGCATCAGTCTCTTCGCCCTCGGATTCCTCGACTACTCTCTCATAGGAATGCACATCACTAAAGTATTCGTCGATGCTGGCAGCAAGATAATCACTCCACAGACCCTCCCGCTCATCTACTCCGGAGCGATGATCATCGACGCTATATCCGCTCTGATCTTCGGTCGACTCTACGATAGATTCGGCGTTCTTTCGCTCATCATCGCCACCGCGCTTTCGAGCATCTTCTCGCTATTCATCTTCAACTTCGCTTCAGTACCGATGCTACTGATAGGCGTCGCCCTCTGGGGCATCGGCATGGGAGCCCAAGAATCTATCATGAAAGCTGTCGTGACCACCATGGTACCCAAGGATAGCCGCGCCACCGGCTATGGCATATTCGAATGTTCCTTCGGCCTCTTCGGATTCCTCGGGAGCTGGCTCATGGGTGCTCTCTACGACACCTCCATCATCGCCCTCATCGTCGTCTCTATCGCCGCCCAGGCGCTCTCGATTCCCTGCTATCTCATCTCGTATGCTCGGAAGAAGAAGGAGAGCGATAATTCACAGGTCCTGATATAGGACTCGTCACCAGCAATAGAATCTACCCAGTCCTTCCTATTTTTGAACGATTGTCATAAAAACGTTCAATATCCAAAGAGAAAAACTAAAATAATTTCCAACTTTTACCTTGACTGAGGTCTTGGCATAAATACTTTTATCGTATAAAAGCTCCTCCGTATAAAATAAATCATTAAAGGAGAGGAGGAACTGCATGAATAAAGTAGTAGATATCGTTTCGCCCTGCTACAACGAGGAGCAGACCATACCGCTATTCTTCGCGGCTGTCGACCAGATCACCAAGGATATTCCCGATTTTACTTTCCGCTTCATCCTCATCAACGATGGCTCCACAGATAAGACCCTCGAGGTCATGAACAGCATCTATGAACGGAGAAACGATTTCACGATCGTCGATCTGTCGCGAAATTCCGGACAGAATCCCGCCCTCACCGCCGGCCTCTCAGTCGCGAAGGGCGACTATGTCATCATGATGGATATCGACCTGCAGGATCCAGTCTGCCTGATCAAGGATATATGCGAAAAATTCCGCGAAGGATACGAGGTCGTTTCACCTCACCGAGTCTCGCGCCAGACCGATTCCGCCTTCAAGAGAGAGTCGGCTGGATTCTTCTATAAACTGACGAACAAACTCGAAAAGAAGAATGTGATTCCAGAGAATGTCAACTGTTTTCGCGGTCTCTCCCGAAAGGCACTGGATACGATCCTAGTCCTTCCCGAGAAGGACCGGCTCCTCGTCGCCGAGATACCTCTGATCGGATATAGATCCTGCCAGATCGATTTCGTGCGGAAGAAGAGAGTGGCGGGCCAGAGCAAGTACAACCTCGACAAAATGGTCAACTACGCCTTCGACATCATCTCGGCCGCGACGGCTAAACCCCTCTACCTACCGATTAAAATAGGGGCGATCGGTGCAGCTGTCTCGCTCCCTCTCGCCCTGATATTTCTGATTCTCTTCTTCCTCTCCGATACGGGAGTCATCAGCTTCTCCGCTGTGACCTCGATGATGATTCTTACCATCATCCTCTTCATACTCTTCGGTGTGTTCCTCATCATCTTCTTCGTGGGATTCTTAGGCGTCTATCTCCACAATATCCTAATCAATACCCGCGGGCGCCCCAGCTTCTTTATCGACAGCATCAGATCGCCTGAAGATAAAAATAGATAGCAGCTCCCTAGCGCTTATAATTTTCTGCAGAGAGAAAGGAACATACTATGAAAAATATAATAATCATCGGAGCCGGTCCCGCTGGTCTAACTGCCGCTTACACCCTTCTCAAAGAGGGAAAAGATCTTCATCCGATCATCCTTGAAGCCTCCGATCACGTTATCGGTGGCATCTCTCAGACCGTCTCTTACCACGGGAACCGCATGGATATCGGTGGACACCGCTTCTTCACCAAACTCGATGAGGTGAACAGGATATGGCTGGAAGTGATGCCCCTGCAGGGAGCACCCGCGAGCGACGACCGCGCCATCGATCGAAAGGTACAGTTAGCTCCCGGGGGACCCGATCCGGAGAAGACCGACGAGATCATGCTCAGGCGAAGAAGAGTGAGCCGTATCTATTTCAACCGGCGCTTCTTCGACTACCCCATATCTCTCAAGTGGCAGACCTTCCACAATATGGGTTTCAAAAAGACGATGCAGGCGGGATTCGGCTACCTCGGCAGCGCTATACACAAGAGAAAGGAAAACAATCTCGCGGATTTCTACATCAACCGCTTCGGCAAACCGCTCTATCAGATGTTCTTCGAGGATTACACGGCTAAGGTCTGGGGCCGCGATCCTAAGGACATCTCCGCTGATTGGGGACGCCAGCGCGTCAAAGGTCTATCCCTGAGTAAAGCCATTTTAAATATCCTTCAGAAACCCTTCGTCAAGAATAGCAAGAAGAAGGAAACCTCGCTGATCGAGGAATTCATGTACCCCAAGAAGGGACCGGGACAGCTGTACGAGGAGATGGCGAAGAAGATCATCGAAATGGGTGGTGAGATCATCTTCAACGCCCAGGTGGACGGCATATCTCTAGACGACAGAGGAAATATCGCTTCCCTGCGGGCAGGCGGTAAAGAATACCAGGGAGATTACTATGTATCTTCCATGCCCATCAAGGATCTCATCGAATCCATCGGTCAACAGAAGACCGGCGAGGAAGTCTACCGCATCGCCACCGAGCTTCCCTATCGCGACTTCATCACCGTAGGTCTGCTAGTGGATAAGCTGAAGATCCACAATGAGACCAAGCTAAAGACCCTGTACGATCGTGTCCCCGACACCTGGATCTATGTTCAGGACCGCGAGGTGAGACTGGGACGGATCCAGATATTCAACAACTGGTCTCCCTACATGGTGAAGGACAATACGAAAGTCTGGATCGGACTCGAGTACTTCTGCAACGAGGGCGATGCGATGTGGACGATGGAGAAAGAGAAGTTCATCGCCAAAGCTATCGGCGAACTCGTGGAGATAGGTGTGATCGCCTCAGCTGATGACATCCTCGATTCAACCCAGGTCAAAATCCGGAAAGCCTATCCCGCCTACTTTGGAACCTATTCACAATTTGATAAGGTTAAAGATTATCTTAATACTATTGACAATCTCTTCTGCGTCGGAAGGAATGGACAACACCGCTACAACAATATGGACCATTCGATGATGACGGCCATCCTCGCCGCTAGACACATCATCAAAGGCGATACCAGCAAGGATGAACTCTGGAATGTCAATACGGAGCAGAGCTATCACGAGGAGAAGGAAAATGATGGAAACAGCTCCAAGCGATAGTCGAAAACCTAAAGACCTGTTGGACTTTAAAAACCGGGCGTGGTGGGAGACGCTCCTCTTCGCTCTCATCTTCATCCTGATCTTCGCTTCCTACCTGATCTTCAAACCGCTATACGGAGTCGTGCGAAACGGCATGATCGCCCAGATCTTCTCCGTCTCCATGATCATGATCATCGCTTGCGTGGGAATCTACCTGAAACTGACGGGAAAGCTCACCACCCGAAGATTGCTGCTGATCCTGTTTCTCGCTTCCGTATTCGTGCACCTCTGCTACATGCTGGTAACCCCGATGACGCTGAGGCAGTACGACACCTTCTCCACCGGAACTAGGCAGGATGGTCACTTCCCCTACGCCGTCAGCTTCTACCTCACTGGAAAACTGCCGACCCAGTACAACACGCCAGAGACTGCCTATCAGTTCTATCACCCACCGCTGAACGCCTTCATCCAAGGCATGTTCATGCGACTCTTTCAACCCTTCCTCTCCCTCTGTCGCATGAAAGATATCAACATCGATTACCTCAAGCCTTGGATCGCTATGGGATACACCCAAGATTCTGCCCTCGATCTCTACAACCTCTACGGCGCCAACCAGATCCTCTCCTGCTTCTACTCCCTGATCGCCTCTTTCTTCTTCTTCAGATCGGTCAGCCTCTTCGCCAAAACTGAGAAGGGACTCCTGATCGGTGCGATTTTCTGCTTCTTCTTCCCCCGTCTGGTTCAGCTGGGAGGGCAGCTGAACAACGATACTCTATGCGTGATGCTATCGAGCCTAAGCCTCTATTTCACCCTGAGATTCTATAAGAATAAAAGAGGAATCATCCCCCTGCTCCTAGCGGCTGCTTCTATCGGCCTGGCCATGATGACCAAACTCAACGGAGCGATCATCGCCCTGCCGATGGCCTTCTGCTTCCTCGTCGTCCTCATCGAAAGGATACGCGCCAAGGACAGGGTCGGATCCCTGATAGGACAGTATCTAATATTCCTCGGCATTGCAGCTCCCCTAGGTCTCTGGTTCGTCTTCTATTCCCACTTCGTGATGGGCTTCCCCTTCGGTTGGGTGTTCTCCAACCTCAATTCAGCTCTATCGGTGGCTGATGTCAACTTCTTCAGTCGCTTCCTGACTCCTCTGTCCATCCACGACCTGACCACCAATGTTTTCTTCGCCTCACCCTTCGAGGACTATAACCTCCCCACCTACCTCGTGAAAACCTCCATCTTCGGTGAATTCTCATATTGGCAGGGAGAAGCCTTCGCCTTCGTCGCTTTCGTCGCTGCCTATGTGCAATTCTTCCTGTTCGTCACTATAGGTATCGCGTATCTAGTTCAGAAGAAGGGCATCGTAAGAAAAGACTATGGTTTTGCGGTGGCTCTCATCCTCTCCGAGGTCTTGATGATGTTCTACTTCAACATCAAGATGCCCTACGGCTGCACTATGGACTTCCGCTACATCGTCCCCATCCTCCTCGGATTCGCGATGCTGGCGACCCGCTTCAACGACGCCTACAGCCTTCAGAAGGATAATCCCACCAACCATCTGATTTCAGCCTTGAATGTCGATGTCTGCATCTATGCCGCCGCGTCCAGCCTGTTCTATCTGGCGGCCGTTTAATAACATAGAAACGGACTTAAATACGCTGAGGCTAGAAGAGATTTCTAGCCTTTTATCTTCCCTTTCAGAGTGGCATGTCGCTTTTTTACCAAAGTTACTTTTTGATAGAATCAACCTCGGCTAAGGAGTTCATATGGATAGAACACTCAGAGTGGAAATGACTAATATGTGCTTGATCAGAGATGATCAAGGACGTTTTCTCATCCAGAAGAGACTAAAAAAGGATTGGCCAGGATGGACTCTCCCCGGCGGACATGTCGAAAGAGGCGAGACGATCGTCGATAGCATCAAGCGAGAGATAAAAGAAGAGACGGGTCTTACAATCCTGAATCCTAAGCTCGAGGGGATCATGGAATTCAAGACCACCGAGGGACAGGATGCCTATCTGGTCTTCATCTACTCAGCGAATAAGTTTACCGGTCAGCTACACGATTCCGTCGAGGGCAAGCTCAGATTCGCGAAGTTAGAAGATATCGCCAAAGACGATTGGGCCGCTGACATGGATGCGATACTCGAAGTGTGTTCTAATCCCGAGATAACCGACATCGTTTTTAGAAAACAACCTGATAACAGTTGGAAGAGAACGCTGGAGTAACACCTATGGAAATACTCAGAGTAGAAAACCTCAGCAAGGATTACAAGACCTTCAAACTAAAGGACATATCCTTCGCGATCGAACCGGGCAGTATCGTCGGGATGATCGGAATGAACGGCGCTGGTAAGACCACCATAATCAAAGCCATCTACAACCTGATTGAAAAAACATCGGGAACAGTCTCCCTCTTCGGACAGAACACGGATGAGATCGCGGACATCCAGCTCAAGCAGGACGTATCGCTACTGTTGGGTGGTCTGAATATATTTCCCCAAGATAGGCTGAAGACGATAACCTCGGCCATCGCCCCATTCTACAAGCGATTCGACTACGACATCTATACGCGGCTGATGTCTAGATTCAAACTCGAGGATGGTAAGAGATTCAAAGAGCTCTCGAACGGCATGAAGACTAAATACCTCCTGACGCTCGCCCTTTCACACCACGCAAAGCTGTTGATCCTCGATGAACCCACCTCGGGACTCGACCCCTTCTCGAGAGACGAGATCCTCTCGATCTTCAAAGACTTCGTCAAGGACAGAGAACGTGCGATTCTCTTCTCGACTCAGATAGTATCGGATCTAGAACAGGTAGCCGATCACATCATCTATATCAAGGGAGGAAGACTGATCAATTCAGGAAGTCTAGTCAGTTTCAAATCGTCCTACCGCTTGATCCAAGGACCCGATAATAGATTAGAAGAGATTAAAAGTCTTCCAATAATCGGCTTAAAAACCGAACAGGACCACTTCTCAGCTCTAGTGAACGCTAAGGATGTTCCGAGCGATCTACCCGACCTGAAGACCACGATACCCTCCATCGAGGAGATCATGGTATTGACCGAGAGAGGAGATAACTATGAAGACTTTAATCTATAAAGATTTTAAACTAGTTGTCAAACCTATCTGCTACACGCTCTTCCTGTTCGTCCTGATCTTCTTCGTTCCCCCTAATTTTCCCTACGCCTTCATATACTTCTACCCCATGACTTTCCTGAACGCCATCCTCACGACCATGGCTGAAGGAAACGACTTCATGTTCTCCTCGCTGCTCCCTATCAGCAAGAAGCAGTACATCGCTTCAAAATTCCTGGTACTGATAATTATTGAAGTAGCCTTTCTACTCCTCTGCATTCCTTTCGGTCTCATATCTAACCTAGTGATATACCCAGAATCAAACAATACCGATACGATAACAAATATCGTCTCTCTCACCGGTATCGGCGTTATCTGCTTCACCCTCTTCGATGCGACCCTGCTACCGATATATTTCAGAAATGCGCCAAAGTGGTCACTCGCCTTCATCATCGCCCTAGCCACTGGTCTGATCGGTGGCGTCGGCATATTCGGAATCGTCCCTGCACTGATTCCAACTCTAGAGAAGGCGATAGATTCGTTCCAATACTCTTGGATATACCTTCTGATAGGGATAGCGATCGCCCCAGCGATCCTCTACCCTTCATACTTACTATCGGTAAATATTTTAAAGAAGAGAGATATCTAGCTGAGAAGTCTCTTGAGATCAGACACTGAACTACCGTCGGGAATCAGTGTCTTTTCGATTCTCGCGATATAGAGGTCGTGAAAATCCTTCAAGGGATACCACTTCTTAATCGTATCCTGATCGATGAAGCATTCCTCTTTCATCGTCTGCTGATAGAGCTTCCGACAGACGAGTGTGAGGACCGCTTCCTTAAATACAACTTCACCGTTCAAAATATCGGGAGTCAAGCAGGTATGTTCAACCTTGTCTGGCACCTGCCACCGGGAATGAGAGCCGAGGTACCTCAAGTCCTCTTGATTGGACCTTGGGAAAAAGGAGATCGAGAATCTAACGGATCTATCCATGAATATCTTGGTATAGCGCTGAGGGCGAACAAAGACAATGCAGCTGGGTTCACCCCAGCCCTGCCCCCAGATGGATCCCAGCATCCCCCAACTGATGGTCATACAGTTCCAATCGCTCTTATCTCCAGCAGCGAGCAAGCCCCAATTCTCAGCGAAAATCCTATCCGCATTGAGCTCGATATCTCTAAAATCTATCTCTTGCATCCGATATGGTCCATTTACTTTTATCTATAGATTGTTATCTAAGGAAAATATTTCTAAATAAAACTAATATCAGTCTCTCCCTTGATGCATCATAAAGAAATTTACAATTCTCTTATTGGCTTTTATACCTATTGGAGTATCCATGTGTATCACGTTGTATACGTGTTTCTCATCAGGCACTTCAAACAGCTCCACCTCGACCCCTCTATTCTTCAGCGTCTCATAGAGGTGATGCGCTTGCGCATTGAATGACCTATCGCCAGTAGAAGTGGTTATCAGGCTGGGAGGGAAAGACTTCACATCGGCGATGAGTGCATCAAAATCCGAGCAGAGCTTCGCATACTTCTTATCTCGGAAGAGTCGAGGACCAAACATCATGCGCATCATCTCATCCACTCCCAGACGGCTCGCTAATCTGCCGGCCGATACTATTACCGAATCCTTAATATAAGGAACGGGATGATTGAAATTTACCGCTCTTATCTTGAATGGAAAAGGTTTTACACCGACCTTATCCAAAAGAAAGGGAAGCTCCTGCATCCCCGTGATCAGACCAGCTAACTGTCCTCCAGCGCTATCGCCCGTGATAAAGGTCTTAGTGAAATCGAGACGAAGCGCAATCCTCTTGGAATAGGCAAACTCTACCGCTTTAAAGATGTCTTGAAGCATGCCAGAGAGGTCGGTCTGCGGCAGGAGCCGAAAGGAGATACCGACCACTGCCACCCCCAGCGAGGCGAGTGAAATATCGAAAGGCCGATTCACCTCCTTGGAACCATACATCCAACCACCGCCATGGATATCTATCACCACCGGAGAATCGGAAGTACGATTGCTCGGCCAGTAGATAGAGAGAGTATGAAGCGGATTATCGTCCTCAACATACCTGAAGGTCCTAAAGCTCACGCCTCGAGGGATAACCAGTTTGCTCAGTCGCTCCTTGTCCGATTCCGCTACCCTCTTCCAGGTCTTCTCCATACGCCTCCTAGCTATTAGAGACATCTTCAACCCTCCTCAGTCGCGAATTGGTGAGGACAAAATTAGCCGTCGTATTATTCACGATGAACGAATTGAGATTCTCATAATCCTTAACATTGAACAGATGATCAAGATTCTCATCAGAGAGGACCTGGGAGGCGATCTTAAAATCCTGGTTGGTCAGATAGGCGATCAGCTGCTGACTCTGATAGAAGTACTTGATATCCCCCTGGGAAGCAATAATCCTGATAGGCGGCAGCTTATCCTGCACTGAATGAAGGAGGCCTGAAGGATCCTTAACCAGACGATAGAGCGAATCCTTTCGCGGGAACATAAACTTCTTTAAGACAGATCGCTCAGCGGGCTTGAGTCCCTTATAGAACTGCGTCAGATAAACGACGGGATGATTGAGGATGATTCCCTGGAAGTGCAGATCGGAGAGCGCTTGGCCGAGGAACTCCTCAGCCTGCTGGGCATCGGAAGATAGGCACGCGATCACCAGTGCATAGCTAGCTCCGGCCGAGAGACCCATGTCGAACAGGTAATTCCGATCGACCCACTCACTCTTCATCGCTTCCCTCATCGCGGCGACGATAGCCAAGAGGGTATCCCTGTACGAGGCGACTTCCGGCTGAGGATATTCAATATTCACGACTGTCAGTCCCTGCCTAGCGAGGTACTCATCCATCGGAATATCGGTAACATGGGTTCCCCTTGCGAAACCTCCACTGTGAATATCAAAGATGGTAGGCAGGTGATTTGCCTTTCCCAAGGGGTGTATTAGATTTAATGCATAATCTTTTCCGCCCCAGTTATAGGTCTTATTTTCCGTCTTCACATCCAGCTTGTGAGCAATGGAGATACCAGCTCTCTTCTCCCTTTCGCTCTTCCAATCAGCAATAACCCGCTCCCTTTGCGACCGCGTGACAAACATGTACACTAGATTCCTCCGTCACTCTGATAGATTGTAATTTATCATCGCCACCATGTTATTTGAATAGTTAAAAAATATTCATTTCGTATAGAATCCTACATTAAAAAAGAGGACAAAATATGGATACGCTTTTCAAGAACGCAAGGATTCTCACTGTAACTCCGAAAGTCAAGATAAAGGAAGGTGATCTTCTAGTATGCAAAGATCGCATCGCCCAGATCGCAAAACACATCGAAATCAAAGATAGATCCAACACCACTATCATCGACTGCGACGGGAATGTGCTGATGCCCGGTTTCAAAAATGGGCACGCCCACTCCGCGATGTGCTTTGCGCGCTCCGCCTCCGACGGCTACAAACTGTGGGACTGGCTGAACCGGGTGATCTTCCCCATGGAGTCCAGACTGCAGCCGGGCGACATCCGGGAACTATCGAAGGTCTCCTTCCTCGAGTATCTAACCAGCGGAATAACCTCCGTCTTCGATATGTATCTAAACCCCGAAGAGCAAGCCCAAGCCGCCAAGGATATGGGAATGCGCTCCGTAGTCCTCCTTCAGCCTGCCGGTTATCCCGAGAGATATAGCCGATACGAATCCGAATACCTCAACGGCCATATGGAGGACGGGCTAGTCACCTATCAGCTGGGATTTCACGCCGAGTACACAGTCGTCCACGACGATCTGGTCAAGACAGCAGCCCTCGCAAAAAAATACCATCTCCCCGTCTATACCCACTCGAACGAAACGCTCAGAGATGTCGATTCCTGCATAGATAGAAACCGATCGATGCGTCCTATCGAGTATCTCGATTCCCTCGGAATCTTCAACTGCGGGGGAGGCATCTTCCACGGCGTTCACCTGTCGGAAAATGAGCAGTATATCCTGAGAGACAGAGGAGTAGGAATAGTGACTAACCCCGGCAGCAATGCCAAACTGGCTTCAGGAATAATGCACATTCTCTACTGCATGGAAAAGGGCATCAATATCGGTCTAGGTACAGATGGGCCGGGCTCGAATAATGCCCTGGATATGTTCAGGGAGATGTATCTATCGACCATCCTTCAGAAGCTGCAGAACAGTGATCCCACCGCTCTCGATGTTCTAACCGTTCTGCAGATGGCCACCGTAAACTCCGCCAGGATCATGCGACTATTCGATTGCGACGACCTCAAAGTAGGAAAGAAAGCAGACATCATCATGATCGATCTGCATCGTCCCAGCATGCAGCCCTTCAACGATATCGCCCGCAACATCGTCTATTCCGGCGAGAAAGACTGCGTGAAGATGACCATGATCAACGGTCGTATCCTCTATATGGATGGAGAGTTCAAAACTGATTTCGACCCGGAGGATATCTATCAGAGAGCGCAGAAGATCACCAACAGAATACGTGCCCCCCGTCCGATCAAGCACCGCGTCAGAAGAGCTTAAGGCTCTTCCTGATGAAGGAATCGATATCCTTCATAACTTTCTCACCCTCGTCCTCGTTCAGCACCTCGTGCATCATGTGCGGATAGACGATGCTCTCCAGATTGTGATATCCGACCTTGCCGAGAAATCTCATGGAGGCCGTCAATCCCTTCTTAAATCCAGTAACTGGATCATCTTCTCCAGTCACCGATAGAATTGGAAGCTTAGGATTCTTAAATCTATAGAGCTTCTTCTTATTGAGTAGCGAGTCTGCTTTAAATAGGATTTTGAAACCACCATTAGTAAACATCGGAATCATATTAGGATCGTTTCTGTGATTCTCGAGATTTCTCTTGGAGTAGGATAGCCACTCGTCGGTCGGCGCATCCAGTCCCGACATCCTATTCAGGATCCTCGCGTGTCCTTTCATTCCGCCAGTAAATATCGATACTATATCGACCACGATAGGTCCCAACGAAGCAAACGGCCGCCGATTAGCGGTACCGGAGAGAATCAGGCAATCGATAGAATCGTCGTATTTAGCCGTGTAGAGCCTAGCGAATATCGATCCGAGCGAGTGGCCAAAAAGAATATGGGGAATCGACGGATATTCCGCTCTGATCAGGTTGTTCACATCCTTCTGATCATCGATTATCTCCCACACATCCTTCATATGTCCGCGGGGATATTCAGCTGAGACATTGGCACCGTGTCCCCTTAGATCCGAGATGTAGACGACATATCCCCGCTCCGCTAGGAATTTGATGAAGGGCATGTAGCGTTCCTTGTACTCCAAAGAGCCGTGGATGATCTGCATTGCCGCAAAGGGTTTAACACCTTCCGCAACCACCTTTAGAACAGTTACCCCGCTGAATGACTGCTCTGTCTTTTGGATTAGATTCACTGCTGTATTCCTCCTCATTTTTATATTAACTTACCGATGGTTATTTCTCCTATATATTCAGAAGCAATAAGACAAAATTTAGCCGATCCAAAGTCAGAAGTTTCAGCCATCCAGCTATCCAGAGATAAACTCGCTTGCATAATCAACGCAATTGAGGCCAGCAGAGAGTAGAATAATTCCGTTATGATAAAAATCTACGGTGAAAATAAAGAAGGAAAGGTGGACGAGAAAAGTCTCGAGTCCATCGATGAGAGCACTGATATCGGCACCAATAACTGGATTGCCATATCACAGGCGGATTCTCGTATCCTAGAGATCATCTCCAGGGATACGAACATACCTCTTCATTTCCTCATGGCCGCGCTGGATGAAGAAGAAACAGCGCGTCTAGATACCGAAGACGGCTCCGTGCTCGTTGTTCTCGACGCTCCTGTCGAGAGCGATGATGACAAGAGCATCTACATAACTAAGCCTTTCATCATCACCTACAACGACAACAGCTTCATCACGATCAACCAGTACAACGAGTTCCTGATTCCGGACATGATGGCTAAGATCAAGAACATCCAGCCTCAGAAGCATGTCCGCACTACCTTGAACCTGATCTACCAGATGTCCAAGGAATTCATCTACTATCTGAAACAGATCGATGAGCAGACCAAGAAGATTGAACACAGCCTCCATTCCTCGATGAAGAACAAGGAACTATTCGAGCTGATGGCGATCAACAAATCACTCGTCTACTTCTCCACTGCGCTATCCGCGAACAAGGCTGTTCTATCCAAGCTTCTCAAATCGCCTTCCTATAAGAAGTATGAGACCGATCTAGACCTGATGGAGGATACGAAGGTAGAACTCGATCAGGCTATCGAGATGTGCACCATCTACCGAAAGATTATCGAGGGCATGATGACCGCCTTCTCCTCCATCATCTCCAATAATCTAAATATCGTCATGAAGACTCTGGCCGTGATCACTATCGCCATCTCGATCCCTACCGGCATCGCTTCATTCTACGGTATGAACTTCGATAATATCCCGCTCGCCCACGACCGATGGGGATTCTATGTGGTTATCGCCGTAGCCATCCTACTAGCGCTGGTCGGCGGCGCGATCCTGGTCTATACAACACGCAACAACAACGATAAAAACAATAGATAAAAAAGGCAGCTAAGCTGCCCTTTTTATTACTACTATTTCAAACTATTTAATAACGGTAATAGTCTCTCTAACTTCTTTAGGCTCCCTCTTTTGCGCAGAGTAACCTAGAGTCAAACACTCGAGGAACTTCTCACCGGCAGACAGATGAAGAATATCACTGAGGCGCGCTGCATCAGCATTGAGTCGCTCCCTGGCGCAGTGGATCCAACAGCAGCCTAGGCCGAGATCGGTCGCAGCGAGAGCCATATTCTCCATCGCAGCACCCACATTCAATTCCGTGGTCGAGGTCTCCTCAGTCTCGATGCAGAAGACGACAGCTGGCGCAGAGTAGAACAGATCATCTCCACCGAAAGTATTCTTCCTGATCTCGGAAAGAGCCTCCTTATTCATGACCGCTACAAATCTGAGGTTCTGCTTATCCATCCCAGTAGGAGCTAAGGTTCCAGCCTTCATGATCTCCTTGACCTTCTCGACTTCCACAGCTCTATCTAGATACTCTCTTCTAGAGCGGCGAGCAGCGATTACATCCTTGAATTCCATACATTCCCTCTCCCTTCGAATATTCTATTACCGCTATTTAGATTTAACACACCCACACTTTGCTTTAAAATCCCACCCGAGGAGGAAGGCAGATGAAAACTCTCATTACCGGTGGTCTAGGATTTATCGGCAGCGCCATGGTGAGAAGGCTGCTGTCTGACCCCCGACAGGAAAAGATCATCCTGGTCGATAAGAGAACCTATGCTGGAAAGATTGAAAACATCCAGGAGTGTCTCTCCGACAGGCGCCTCTCGCTCGAGATCATCGACATCGCCGACCGCGATGGACTATCGAGAATACTCGAGAGCGAACACATAGATCGAATCTTAAATTTCGCAGCTGAAACCCACGTTGATCGCTCCATCGCCGACCCCTATCCCTTCATCCATACGAATCTTGACGGACTGAATAACCTGCTATCGCTGAGTCGAAAATACGGCGTAAATACCTTTGTCCAGATATCCACCGATGAGGTCTATGGGCCTAGAGACCTAAATGGTGGTAAGCCAGCCAGAGAAGGGGACCCCCTCAATCCCACATCCCCCTATGCCGCCAGCAAAGCCGGTGGCGACCTCCTGGCTCTGTCCTACTTCAAGACCTACGGTCTAGATGTGAGGATAACCCGTTCCTCCAATTGTTTTGGTCCGCATCAATACCCCGAAAAACTAATTCCCCTGACGATTAAAAAAATACTTCAAGGCCTCCCAGTCCCCATCTATGGAACCGGAAAGAACCTCCGCGACTGGCTCCATGTAGAGGATGACTGCACCGGCATCCTCCTCGTAGCCGAGAAGGGAGAAAAAGGTGGAATCTACAATATCTCAGCCCACTGTGAAAAAACGGCTCTAGAAGTCGTTCAGACGATCGGAAGAGTGATGGGAAGACCTCCTCTCCTAGATTTCGTCCAGGATAGAAAAGGCCACGATACACGATACCTGATCGATACCGATAAAATTGAAAAATTAGGTTTTAAGCCGCAGTACAACTTTGATAAAGATATTAGAGATGTTGTAAAGTCATACCTTTAGAATCAATTTCGCTAATCTCCAAAAATAGATTTCTATTATGATATAGATCGAAAGCTTAAAAAAGTTAAGGAGATATCTATGGCCACTGTGCTTCTCATCGTCATCTACTTCGTCTTCATCTCCCTCGGACTCCCCGACTCGATCCTGGGCAGCTCCTGGCCCGCCATCGCCACCAACCTGGGTGTCGACACCTCGATGAACGGAGTGCTGAGCATAATCGTCAGCATAGGAACCATCATCTCCTCCTTCGCTTCGTCCTTCATGCTGAAGAGATTCAAATCTCAGTATATCGTCGCCTTCTCCATCATGTTGACCATCTGCGGTCTCGTCATGTTCTCCTTCGTCAGGTCGAACTATGTCTGGCTGTTCTATCTAGCCTGTATACCTCTCGGATTAGGGGCAGGAGCCATCGATTCAGTACTGAATTCCTATGTTTCGATCCACTATCAGGCCATCCACATGAATTGGCTCCACTGCACCTGGGGTATCGGCGCCTCGACCAGCCCGTTGATCATCGGTTCCTTCATCGACCCCAGCCACCACTCCTCCGGTTGGAATCTAGGGGTGATCACCATCGCCTGCATCCAAGGGGCAATCCTGCTCATCACCCTGCTCACTCTTCCCCTATGGAATAGAGTCGCCAGGAAGGAGACGGAAGCGGAGAAGGATCTGGATGCTGCCAAAAACAACTACAACCTAAAATCTGGACTCAAAAATCCCATTCTCTACCTCGCCTGCCTAGGCTTCTTCTTCTACTCAGCACTCGAGGGCGGAACTGGGCTCTGGCTCTCCTCGTTCTTCAAGTACTCCTCACAGCTAGACGATTCCCTCTGTGCAACCCTGGGATCGATCTTCTATATCGGCATAACCGTGGGCCGCTTCATCTCCGGTCCTCTCTCCTTAAAGCTGAAAGAGAAGACGATGATCAGGTTAGGAGAGGGCGTCCTTCTCACCGGTGCAGTGATCGCCTGCATCTCGATTCTCATCCCTAGCCAAGTGTTCAAATCGCGCTGGATCCTCTCGATCATCGGATTCACCATCGTCGGTCTCGGCTGTGCACCGATCTATCCGGCCATCATCCGCTCGACATCATACCGTCTCTCCATCGTCGCTGCCCCCCGCCTCATGGGATTCGAATTAGGATTCGCCTACATAGCGCAGATGACTATTCCTTCTGTCTTCGGTCGCGTCGTGGAATCCCTCGGCAACGCCTATTTCGTCCTTCCATACCTGACGCTTATATCCGGACTCCTGATGCTCATCTGCCACGAGATCATCAACAGTATGCTAAAAAAGAGGGATGCCTCCCTCTCCGCCGAGCAGATGAAGAACTACATTCTGCCCCGCTGAACCCTGATCGACCTACCGGTCGTTCCTCTCCAAGAAATTCTCGACCAGTTCGATGTATTTAGCATTCTCCTCGTAGTAGGACATATGCCGAGAGAACTGGAAGATCTGCCACTCAGAGTGGGGGATAGACCGGTGAAGCACCATATTCATATACGGTGTCGACTCATCCTCGGCTCCATCGGTGATTAGCGTGGGCGTAGTCCAACTCTTGACCTTATCTAGATACTCCCAATCCTTAAGATTTCCCAGAGGCGTATATTCGTTGGGTCCCCAGGCCGTCTCATAGGCCACCTTGCCACCGATCCGCGGTCTTTTTAAACACTCAGGCGCCTTCGGTCCCCACGGACCACCCACATGCGCATGCATGAAGGCGGTATTCGCTTCGAGATATTCAGGATCAGTCCAATTCCCACTCTGCTCCGCCTTGGCGATAGCCTCCTGATACCTCGCAGGAAGCAGCTTGACTAGACGGTGCGTCTCCTGAGCCCAGAGGCTGGTCGAAGCCAACGTCGAGGAGAGGACAGCCGAGAGGACACCCTGCGGACGGCAATCCGAGAGGTAGGTTATAAGCAGCATGCCACCCCAGGAGTGTCCGAGCAGGTGAACCTTATCCAACTTTAAATATTCCCTAAGGTTGTCTAGTTCTTTACACCATGTTTCCTTATTGAATAGGTCCGTCCTATCATCTGGAGCAGGCGATAGCCCGCAGCCGATCTGATCGTAATATACCAGCGTCCTTCCCTGATCGGCGATAGGATCGAGGACCTCGAGAGAATTGTGGCTCGATCCCGGACCACCGTGCAGAAGAATCAGAGGACGCTTGCTGGAATCGGTCCCTACCACCATCCTATAGTGGGTCTTCAGCCCCAAAAATGGTATATCGCCTTCGATTATCTTTCTCATATCCAACCTCCGCTCTAAAAAGTATACTTTTTTTGTTTTGAATACAGCAATCCTCTATATTTTTGGTATGATAAAGACCCCGAAAGGGGCTTTTTTTATATGCCGTTTCTAATCCTTATGGGTGGAGGATCCGCCTCTGGTAAAAGCTATGTGACAGAGCAGGTCTTCAAGCGCCTCGGAGGAGCGAATGTCACTCGCCTGACACTCGACGATTACTACAAGCGGAATGACGGTCTCACCTTCGAAGAGAGATGCAAGATAAACTACGATCATCCTAAAGCATTCGACTGGAAGCTGATGGAGCAGCAGTTGACCGATCTCAAGAACGGGAAAGCGATCGAGAAGCCCGTCTACGATTTCAAGGTACACAACAGATCCGATAAGACCGAGCTGATCAAGCCGGCCAAGCTGATCGTGGTCGAGGGGATTATGGCCCTAGTCAATGCGAGAATCCGAAAGCTGGGAGATCTGAAGGTATTCGTCAACTGCTCGCGCGAACGTAGGCTCCTCAGGAGAATCGAGCGGGATGAGAAGGAGAGAGGAAGGTCTTTCGAGTCCATCGTCAACCAGTATTTCTACACCGTCCAGCCGATGTACGAGGAGATCATCGCCCCCTCTTCGATATATGCTGACCTGATCATAAATAACGACGATGAGATCTCAAACCTCGCTATCGAGGTTCTCACCGCTGTGCTGAAGGACTTTCTCACCAACGGCACCATCATCTCAGCCGAGGAAAAAAAGCGCGATAGCAGCCACGTATAGGCGCCTGGAAGCCAACATTATTTATTCTAAAAAGCAGTTGTTTGTTTTAAAATATCCCTCGCTATCTTGGACCGATAGCTCAATGGTTAGAGTCCCCGGCCCATAACCGGGTTGTTGCTGGTTCAAGTCCGGCTCGGTCCACCATGAATATGAGAAGCCTGATCTGATGATCAGGTTTTTTGTTACCAAAAAAGCCACCACCCCATCAATGCTAACACACTGTAGAGCTGAGCCCTAAAAGTGAAAGACAGAAAAAAGATCTAAACTGATTCTCAGAAGTAGACTCGGTGTAAGACCATCCCTAACTATGGGTTATTTCTAAATTGACTATTGACGAAACAATAAACAAGGATTAGTATTATCGAGCTGTCCGCAAAAGGGCGGTAAAGAATGGGGCTGTAGCTCAGCTGGGAGAGCGCCTCCATGGCATGGAGGAGGTCGCGGGTCCGATCCCCGTCAGCTCCACCATTTTTTTTAGGCGGAGTAGCTCAGTTGGCAGAGCAGGCGGCTCATACCCGCTACGTCGTGGGTTCGACTCCCACCCCCGCCACCATATTGAAAAACAGAAGTGACACGATGTCGCTTCTTTTTTATTCCACTAAAAGTGGCTTAGTGAAGTGATGAAAGATCACTTCTTTTTTGTTCATAAAAATATATTTCCCTGTCCATACCCTGGGTGTGCAATCAAAAATTACGGGGAGACTCAATAAGGCTGAAGCACAACGATCGTCATACTCAGAACTTTAAGAAAGACCTGCTTCATCCAATGTTAAAAATCGCCTGAATTCTCGACCCAAAAAATAAAATACAGAGGACTATAAAAGAAGACATCTTCCTTATATCGAGCAATAAAAGACAGAAATCTAAGATACCTTCTCCTCATTTAGCTGCGCTAAATTCCATCCTGATATATCGGGTACAAATCTATATAACCGCTTACATTTGCCCCATCGAAAGCACCTGCTTTATAAATATTTTATGGTCAAAAAATGCCGATAAATAGCCAACTTTTTAACAATTATCAAAAAATGTGAAAGCGGATACTTTACAAGCCTACACGAATCCTGTATATTCATAGACGAAGGAGGGGGGACGACAAGGCGACGAACCCTCCTTGATGGGAAGATAAGCTCAGTTGAGGCGAAGGGGTCTGGTCCGCTTCTGACTACAAGCGGTATCAGGATTGTAACCTCGGGACCGGAGAGTCGAGTACAGGGTTTAAGGCATCGGCACTACGCTGAAGTCTCCTGGGAAGAATTGACTGTACCTTCTACAAAATCACAAAATAAGTCATCCGATATGTTTGCAAGGCGAACTAGAAAAGCTTAGAAACTTCTTCTAGTGCTAGGCGATGACTATCAGTCAAAAGTAGTTGTCTATCCGTTAGATATAAGGCGTACGATTATGAATCTAACCGATAGGTTGACGAAAGCGCTGATCTGACTGTTGAAGATCCATTCACCTTAGCATAAGAGAGTAACGGATCAAGCTGAGACCACTGAGGTAGGTTAATCCTCAGAATTGATGGAACTATCTTGATAGGTTAATTCAAGATTAGTTCCAAAAGCAGCGACTCAATTATTTGGAAGGGAAGATTGAGAGATAAGCGCATCAGAACTGTTGAGACGTTTAAGGAAAACCGCAAGTTCGCAGATATCCGATTCGATTGAGCAGCCACCCCGATGTATGGGGTGGTTTTTATGTGCAGTGCTAAAAATATGCAAGAGTAACCATAGGCATACAAATGTAATTTATACCCAAGACAACTATCTAGGAATGAAGAAACAAAATAGGGGAAGAATCAATATTCAACCTATTTTCGCTTCTACTCTCTACTCATTGCTCTTCAAGCAGATCACAGGATCCTTATTAGCAGCTTTAAGCGAAGGGATCAGAGCTGAAACACAGGAGATGAGAACCGCTATCGGAAGGGCGATAAGCGGAGCCCACCAAGCCATACTAGCGATACTATCCATGCTATACACGGAATAATAGTAATTGATTATCGCATTGACCGGGAAGGTTGTTACATATGCCAAGAGGCTGCCCATTACTGCTCCACATATACCAGCTAACATCGATTCAGATTCAAATATCACGCACACATCGCTCTTCTTTGCCCCGATAGCTCGCAGGATTCCTATCTCGCGCGTTCTTTCCATCACCGACATATTCGTCACCGCAGCACCGATTACTACCGCTGCCAACAGCGAAATGACCGAGAGAACAATCAGAAGAGTCGAGCCGAGATCGATAGCCGTACCCACATCCGAAATAGCCCAGGAGACATAATCTATGGTATAGATCTTTCCCTCTTCACTCTGAGCGTGGTAGACCGATCCCACTTCGATATTGTTATAGTCTTCAAGAATCTCCGCTAGCTTAGTGGAGTTCTCCATAGAAGACGGAAGCAAGGTGATACTGGAAATAGTCGAATACGCATTCAGTATCCCGCATAGAGATGTGAGAAGCGAATAGGCTTGTTCAACTTTTCCCTCGGTATAGAGAGCTGTCAGCTTCTGAATATAAGGTTTCAGATCATCAACAGAGGAGAGCGAGGTAAAACTCATATCGTCAGATATCATCTGGGCTCCATATATAGATGCCGCCCTATAGAATCCCGCCAGCGTGGTATATGCATATAAGACGTCCTTATTTTGATAGTAGGAATCCGCTACTGTAACCGCTCCGTAGAGATACTTATCCAAAACATCCTTTATCGGAGTCAGGGATATGGAGTCATCATCTCCCTGCTCAGCTTCGGATATAGCTTTTTCGAGATCAGAAACCATATCTCCTAACGAGCTGTTTTCCCTTACTATCAACGACTTCTCAAATGAGGTAGAAACCTTCGATGATCTATTCACCTCCACGATATCTTCCATGAGAGATGGCAGATAGGCTAAACCAGTACGCATGGATGGATTAGCTATAGATTTATTCGGACGAATGATCCCGACGATCTTCAAGGATTTGAAAGGAGTATGGTCCGCATAATAGTTATCTAATTTCTCCTGAGTATCTTGGCCTTCACTAGATAGATACGCCGAGGAGAACAAGTCTAGCGAGTGACTTTCACCTAACCCATCAGTCACCGCTACCGTATTGACTAGCTGATAGTAATCATCCAGCGAATAGATACGATATTCCTTACCTAGTGCCACCTCGAAATCGAACCCTTGAACCTTCCCGCTCGCATCCAAGATGTCCTGCTTAGTATCTTGATTGTTGTAAAAGCCTAAAGATTTAAGAGTATCGAAGGAGATCGAATTACGCTTATCAACAATCAGAACCCCCTCAGAATCATCCTTAGGTAATCTTCCAGAAAGGACATCGTAATCCTGCTCATAGTTTCCGAAGAGAGTGTGAACGATAGAAGTGGGAGCAAAGTTCATTCCACCAGTACCCGGTGCCATCGAAGCAGTCCTGGTCGTATCCACCTCAACAGTACCAGCTCCAGTGTTATCAGAGATCTTTCCCGGCTGACTAGTCAGCATTATCATGGAAGCATTTCCGGCATAATTAATCACATAGTCAGAGAGAACCTCGTCTTTCTTCAATTGCTCCAGAAAAGATATGTAGTGAGGATCGAAATGATTGTATTGATAGCTGACTAGATTATCAGCCTGGTAATAGGGATATATCAGATCACCGCTAGGATAGTCCTCGCTCTGATTGTACTCTTGCCACTCGTCGCTCTTAGAGTGAGCTATATAAGAAGGAACCGAATAGGACATCATCGAGCCAGTCTGTCTCGAGACTCGCTCCACATAGCGATTGAATCCATTGGAGAGGCTCAGGGTAAACATCAGGAAGAATATGCCAAACGATATCGACAGGGAGAGGGCGAGGAATCGACCGATGCCTTCCCTGATGCGCTGAATGCCCATCCTGAAGGATCTAAAGAGCCCCAAGCCGATCTTTTGCTTGGCATTAACGGGCTTAGAATCGCCCTTAGCAGTATGATTTAACTCAGCTTTCTCTGAAATGGATTTAATGCGTCCATCTTCGATATTTATTATCGAGTCGGCATACTCATTCGCCAACGATTCGTTGTGGGTGACAATGACGACCAACCGCTTCTGGCTCTCGCGCTTCAATATCTGAAGTATCTCTTTGCCCCGCTTTAAATCCAGAGCTCCAGTAGGTTCATCAGCCAGGAGCAGATCCGGATTCGTAGCGATAGCGCGGGCGATCGAGACTCTCTGCCTCTGTCCACCGGATATCTGATTAGGAAGACGATCACAAAGATTCCTTACTCCCACCGCATCCATCACCTCTTCGATGGTGTGCTCCCTCTCGCTCCGGGGCGTATTAGAGATCTCGAGAGCCGTGCGGATGTTATCCGCACAGGACATTCCAGAGATCAGGTTATAGTCCTGAAAGATAAACCCCACCCGCTGATTGCGGTAGGCATCGCATTCCTTGCTCGTAAATGAAGCTAGGT
Organism: Caryophanales bacterium UBA6449; assembly: GCA_002437105.1. Classification (GTDB taxonomy): domain Bacteria; phylum Bacillota_I; class Bacilli_A; order RFN20; family CAG-288; genus CAG-568. The sequence goes on along the minus strand of DJOB01000006.1, from coordinate 324,738 downwards.
TCTTACCATCGACAAGTATCTCGCCTTTAGTAGGCTGATCGAGAGCACCCATAAGATTCAAGAGGGTAGTCTTACCACAGCCGGAAGGACCGAGGATACAGACCAATCCCGTGGAGGGAAAGGTAAAGGAAATACCTTTGAGAGCAGTATATTCACTCCCCTTAGCTCGATAGGTCTTCTCGACATCTTTTAGGACTATTACCATCTGAATGACCTTTCTTCTGAGTAAGACTATACCCCGGGTCGCAGGCATAAAAAAACCGGATGATACATCATCCGGCGATGGGATCATCTGTGAGCGACGACCGAAAGCTACTTCTCGCCCTTGATAGCATCCTTCAGAGTAGAAGAGACCCTGAAAGTCACACGCTTGGAAGCAGGGATGTTGATCTTATCTCCGTTGGAGGGATTAACACCTCTGCGCGCCTTAGTTTCCTTAACCTCGAAAATTCCAAATCCTGAGATTAAGACCTTGCCATCAGTGGTGAGTCCCTCGGTGATTCCGGCAAATACGGAGTTGATTGCAGCCTCCGCGTCCTTCTTGGTGAGTCGGGCCCTAGCGGCGACATCATCGATCAGATCTTTAATGACCATCTGTGTTTTCCTCCGTTATGATTATTTATCAAAATGAGAAATAATCAAGTGTTTAAGCCACTTTTTTAATACCTTTTGAACTTGAAAGAGCTATTGGAATAGAAGATGTAAGACTTTTGAAGCATCGAATAACAGCACTGATAGAATCTAGATGAATCAGGAGGTGCACGATGAATTCCACAAAGAAAATAGTCTATAAGACTCAGCAGAAGACCGCTATGCTCGAATTTCTCAAAACACACCGAGAGGAACTAGTAAGCCCCGACACGATCAAACAGGGGTTGGCCGATCGAGGGGTAGCGGTATCCCTAGTGACCATATACCGCTTCCTCGAGAAGCTCCAGGAGGACGGAACCGTAATTAGAGTAACGTCGAACGATGGAAAAAGAGGTCTATATAGATATTCGGGCCTGGACGCTAAAGATTTCTCGCACGGAAGGATGGTCTGCCTCCGATGCGGAAAACTGCTCCCCTTGGAGTGCACCCTTCTCGAGACCTTCTATGAGCATGTTCAGAAAGAGCATGGTTGCCGACTAGACTATGGCAAGACCATACTCTACTGCATCTGCCCCGATTGCCTCGCTAAGGAAAAACAGGAGAAACAGTAATTAGATCCCTATTTTTCTTTTGACTTTCAAAGGAAGAAAGACGATAATTGTAAAGCCGTTTTGGCAAGGGATGGAGCAATACTCAAGTGGTTCAAGAGGCGTCCCTGCTAAGGACGTAGAGGGGGCAACCCCTGCTAGAGTTCAAATCTCTATTGCTCCGCCATCGGATTCCTATGCGAACACTCACCGCATTAAGGTGAGAATTCACATTCACAGCAAAACTTCCTGACAGAAGGAAGAATAGCTGATACATGAGACCTGCAGAGATGCGGGTCTTTTTTCATTCACACTGTGCTAAATATCCGACTTTTTTATCTTCCTATGTCACCTTATAGCCAAAATATCGGCTGCTTAGCGTAATCGAAAGAAATGATTCTTAGTCAAATGATGGAACTGCTTAGGTATATAAGAAAGAAAGAGGAATATAGCCTTTAGGGCTTTAAGATAGAAGATCGATTTCGATCAAATTGAAATGGAAGATCCTAATGGGGACGCACTCAGGAAAGAATTCTTAAAGCCAAGATATGGGACGGCAAAAGCCTCTGGGAAGGGGAAAAAGAATTAGCCTAGCATGACTGAAAGCTCTCTATTTTTTGCTTCTACATTTGCGATGGGGATCTCGTCGGTATATCTCTTGCACCTTCTCAGATGTACTAGCCACTTAAACTTCTCCCAGCTAGTCAGGCTATCGCATCGAAAATATAATCCCGATGATAGTAATAGGGGGACCTACGAAAGTAGGTCCTTTTATTTTCTCTTATGCTGAAATGACCCTATATAGACAAAAATACCTAGCGATATGACATCCAGCAAATATTAAAAATGCTTTTAATTCTTACCATCTCAGGCGTGCTAGGCTATTAGCCAGGCGAGGAAAAAGCATGAAAGAAGTAAATGGAATTCCCGTGCTAGGAATGGGAACTTGGAAGATGGGAGAGAATCGGAGCAAACACGAGCAGGAACTATCTTCTCTCCGCTATGGTCTCGATCATGGAATGACCCTGATAGATACAGCCGAAATGTACGGCGAAGGAAAATCAGAATCCCTGATATCTGAAGCGATTCAAGGTTACGATCGCTCCAAGCTTTACATAGTAGATAAGGTCCTTCCTTGGAATGCTGGTCAAGACTCCTTTATGGACAGTCTAAAGGGCTCACTGAGCCGCCTTAAGACCGACTATATCGATCTCTATCTTCTCCATTGGCGCGGCGAGATTCCCCTAGAAGAAACTATTCAGCTATTCGAGGAGGCTCAGAGAGAAGGCCTGATCAGGAATTGGGGAGTCTCAAACTTTGATACAGATGACATGAGAGAGCTCCTATCCATAAAAGGAGGCGACAGATGCCTCGTCGATCAGTGCCTCTACCATCTAGGATCTAGAGGGGTTGAATACGACCTTCTTCCGTTCTTGAAGGATAGGGGCATCGGCTTTATGGCTTATTGCCCGCTAGCTATGGGCGGGAGATTGAGAGCATCGATGCTGGAGAATAGATCTGTACTATCCATCGCCGAGAATCACGGTATCACTCCCATGCAGGTGCTTTTGGCCTTCACCTTGAGCCAGGATGATGTGATCTCCATCCCCAAGGCTTCTAATCCTATACATATGAAAGAAAACATCGAAACTCTCAATATATCTCTGACGCCTCAAGAAAAGGCTATGCTTAATAAAGTATTCCCTTCTCCCAACCATAAAGTTGCCTTGGATATGCAATAGGCAATCGCAGTTGATCCGAGCAGATATCTCTCTGTTACCACGGCAGGAAAGCCGATCATCTACGAAAGGATGAAATGAAATAGAAGGAACTATATATGGATCTAATGGAAAAAGTTAAAAGCAGCAAAAGAATCTACGATGGTTACAAACTCAATCTGAGAGTCGACACCGTAATTTGCCCTCACGATGTCGAAACCGTAAAAGAGGTAGTCGAGCGCGTCCCCGGCATCTCAGTTCTCCCCATCATGCCGGATGGAAAAGTCCTCCTCGAGCGAGAGTATCGCCATCCGTTCAACTCCGTCTTGATCGCCGCTCCCGCAGGAAAGAGCGACAAGGGCGAAACGCTCGAACAGACCGCGTATAGAGAGCTGGAGGAAGAAACGGGTTATAGAGCGCAAAAGCTTCAAAAGATCGGTGAGTACTATCCCGCTCCCGCCTATTCAACCGAAGTGATCGGCCTCTTTATCGCCACGGACCTGATAAAAGGAAGAATCCATGAAGACAAAGATGAATTTATCGAGACATTCGAAGTGACTCTCGCAGAATTTAAAAAGATGGTAAAGGATGGAACCATCAAGGATGGAAAGACCGTCTATATCGAGACCTGGATGGAGGCAAACGGACTGATAAAGAACTAACTCGGACAGATCAGATCGAGATCGTCCGAATAGATTCGATTTTTCGCTCTAAAAAGAGTTTCACCACATATGGTACTACCGGTTGTAACTGCGATCCTAGCGATTTTAGGAATGCTCGTCCTCCTTCTGTTCTTTCCCAAGATAACTATTCACGGTCATTCCTTCTCGACCTTTTATCTCGCCCCTCTTCTAGGTCTTCTAATCCTATTGATAAGCGGAGCGCTTCCCTTTGACAAGTATTTCTCCGGGCTGGCAAAAGACAGCAAGATGAACCCTCTGGAGATACTCGTCCTCTTCTTTTCGATGACTTTCATCTCAACCGTTTTGGATAGGTTGAATTTCTTTTCCTATCTAGCCAGCCGAATGGTCATGAAGGCCAAGGATTCACAGCAGATTCTATTTTTCTTCCTATATGGTCTATGCGGATTTCTAACCATGTTCACTTCCAACGACATCGTAGTGATCACCTTCACCCCGTTCATCCTCTTCTTCGCGAAGGATGCGAAGATAAATCCCATCCCCTATCTAATCTGTGAATTCGTCGCAGCCAATACCTGGTCCATGCTCTTCATCTTCGGAAATCCTACCAACGTCTATCTCGCCTCCGAATTCAATATCGATTTCGGCGGCTATTTTCTCCACATGGCTCTACCCACCCTGTTCTCTGCACTAGTATCTTTAATCATCATGTACCTTCTCTTTCGCAGAATGCTCAAAGATAAACTAGATGTAGAAGTAAGCATCGAGAAAATAAAAGATAGACCGATCTTTTTCGTCTCCTTAACCATCCTGATCGCCGTCACAATCCTGATGGCCATCAGTTCATACATAGATCTACCGATGTGGATCTTCGCCGGAGCCGGAGCGATCATCCTGATTCTAATCATCCTCATCTCATCGCTGGCAAAGAAAGAGAAGCCAACACTGTTGCTGTCCGCACTCAAAGGACTCCCTTTTACCCTTGCTCCTTTCCTTCTGTCGATGTTCGGAATCGTGATGAGCCTCTCCATCTCAGGAGCCAGTGAAAAACTTGTGGACTTTCTGAATCGATTCGATCAGGTTTGGAGCTACGGCCTATCTTCATTCCTCTTTTCGAACATCATGAACAATCTTCCCATGTCTGTCCTATTCGGCGATCTGCTCACCTTGGGTCAGGCCAGCAATCAAGCCCTCTATGCCGTGATAATCTCCAGCAACTTGGGAGCGATACTGACCCCTATCGGCGCTCTAGCCGGCATGATGTGGATGAGCATTTTAAAGGAGCACCAGATAAACTTCTCCTACGCAAAATTCTGTCTTTATGGGTCGATAATTTCTATTCCGACATTTTTAATATCAATTCTAGCTCTATATATTTAGATAAAAATAGAGATGAATATCGATGACAAATAAAATCAGCAAACTTCAAAATATCTAAAATCGTCATCGAAAATCTATCAGCAAACCACAATTTTATCTTACGATTGCAAGACTGATGAAATCTTTTTTTAATAAAAATATCGAAAATAAAGAGATCAGATATTTCTTTATGCCAATTGTTAAGGACATGTAAATTATTGCTGCTTTGCCCTTCTAAATACCAAATATGCATTTACCCTATGGTAAAATCCTTTTCGTGTATAAATAAAAACACAAAAGAGCAAAAGATTATGAAAGGAACCAGTTAGATGGGTGACAATATAATCGAAATAAAAAATCTAAAAAAATACTATAAGGATGTTCATGCCGTAGATGACCTGACTTTCCACGTGAAAAAAGGTGAGTTCTTCGCCTTCTTAGGAATCAACGGCGCAGGCAAGAGCACAACGATCTCCATCATGACTGGCATCAACAGGAAGGATTCTGGAACGGTGATCATCGACGGGAAAAATATCGATCACGGCTTCCTTCCGATCAGCAGAGAGATCGGCGTTGTCTTTCAGGACTCCGTATTAGACTACAGTCTAAAGGTGAAAGATAATCTGGAATCACGCGCCGCCTTGTACAAGATCTATGGAGAAGAATTCAAAAAGAGACTCAAAGAGCTATCGACCATCCTCCACTTTGAAGATCTGCTAAAGCGTCCAGTCGGGAAATTATCCGGTGGACAGCGGAGAAGAATAGATGTCGCCCGCGCCCTGATCCAAGATCCTAAGATTCTGATCCTGGATGAACCTACGACTGGATTGGATCCTCAGACTCGAAAGCACCTCTGGGAAGTCATCGATTGGTATCGCAAGGAGAAAGGCGTAACCATATTCCTGACCACGCACTACATGGAAGAGGTCAGCGACGCAGACTATGTTGTAATTCTAGATAAGGGAAAGATAGTAGCGGAAGGAACCCCTCTCGATCTCAAGAATGAATATACGGGTGATTTCATCGTCCTATATAAGTTTGACGAAGAAGAGATCAAAAAACTGGATCTGCCCTACACGAAAACTAAAGATACGATACGGATAGAGGTAAAGAATACGGATGAAGCTAAGCGCCTCATCGTCGAGCACCCGGATATCTTTACGGACTTCGAGATAACCAAAGGCAAGATGGACGATGTATTCCTAGCCGCGACCGGCAAGAATCTGGAAGGAGGATTCTAACTATGAAAACTTTCCTTTACCTCACTAAGAGAAACATCAAAGTCTTCTTCACCGACAAAGGTATGTTTTTCGCTTCGATGATCACACCCATCATCCTCCTGGTCCTATACGGCACCTTTTTGGCAGGTATCTACGAAAGAACATTTACTAGTTACATCCCCGCGGGTGTCAATCTCGGGGATGACATAATCAAACCGGCTGTCTCGGGACAGATCGTCTCATCCATATTGGCCGTCTGCTGCATCACTGTAGCCTTCTGCTCTAACGTATTGATGTCCGAGGATAAGGTGAAGAAAGTCGTGAACGATTTTATGGTGTCCCCCGTAAAGAGATCGACTCTGCAGCTGTCTTACTTCTTCGCCACCTGGATCTCGACCCTCATAGTCAACCTCATCGCACTAGCGGCTGGCTTAATATATGTAGTGATCACCGGTTGGCTCCTGACAGCCGGAGATGTCTTCCTCCTTATCTCCGACATCTTCCTGCTATCCGCCTTCGGAAGTGCCATGTCTTCCGCCATCAATTTCTTCCTGAGAACCGAAGGGCAGATATCCTGCGTCGGAACGATCGTCTCAGCGGGATACGGCTTTGTCTGCGGAGCCTATATGCCGCTAAACACCTTCTCTTCGGGACTGAGAAATTTCTTCATGTTCCTGCCTGGAACCTACGGAACATGTCTGCTGAGAAGACATGCGCTGTCCGGCGTTGTAAGAGCTCTACAAGAAAAGGGTATATCGGGTGAATCGCTCGATATGTTCAAAGAGAGTATGGATTTCAGCCTCAAATTCTTCTCCCACGATGTACCCGTCTGGGCTATGTATCTTACCATGCTGTTAGGTATCCTTCTTTTCCTAGCGATATACATCGGCTGTGCTGTCTTGAAGTATCGCAATTTCAGCTTAAATCTCAATAAGAAGAAGGTGAATAACTGATCTTCCATCGATCGGACTAAACAAAATTCAGTCTCGCTTCAAGACTGATTAAAAGGCGATATAAACTCCATTAGAAGTAAAGGCCTAGAGGTTCAATCCTCTAGGCCTTTATCTTAGATGTAGGTCTACCTATCTACTGCACCTTAGATGAATCACCAGTCGAAGAATGAGTAACCGCCACCTCACCATCCGCGCAAACGACCTTAGTGATCTGAGTGTTGCTACCGAAGAAGTTCGCAGCCTTATTCTTCTCTAACATGCCGCTGATCAATTCATTCCACTGGGCCTTCGTCCCGCGGAAATCGACCTGAGTCAATTTAGGATGGCTACCGAGAGAAAGATACTCAGGAATCGAGGTAACGCTGCTGGGGATCACCAACTTAGTGAGTTCCTTAGAATTACCATCAAAGCCGTAGGGCAGACTCTTCAAGACCATATTTCCTAGATCGAGCGAGACTAGATTGGATAATCCACCAAACATCGCAGGATCCTGCGAGGACCCCGAGATCACCGGGGCCACGACATCCTTCACATAAGCAGAGCTAAAAGCATAGTTGCCGATACTGTGATAGGTCCGATCACCAAAATCGATGCTCGTATAAGTATTGTTAGAGCCATAGAAGGCAAATCCAGCGATGTCGATAACCTTGGACTTCGAGAAATCCAGACTGGTCAGAGCCGAACAATTGGTGAAAGCCGAGCTGCCGATCGTCGTGACTCCACCCCAGGAAATAGTCTTTAGGGATGTATCATCAGCGAAAGCATTATTGCCGATATCGGTCAGAGTTGACGGGAAGGATATATTCTCGAGACTGGTTAAGGAGCTAAACGCCGAAACACCGATCTCCTTCAATCCCTCATTGAAGGTGACGCTGACTAGATTAGAGTTTCCAAAGAAAGCATAGGAGGCTACCGTCTGAACGCTGGAGGAGAACTTTACTTCCCTCAGATTGCTGTTGGAAGCCAATGCATAGGTACCGATAGTTTTGACTCCATCCGGGATGGTGACGACACCGCTCCGCCCCGTGGGATAAGCTAACAGCGAAGTGAGATCAGCAGAATACAGCGCTCCGTCCTTGCTCGCATAAACTTTGTTCCCCTCAGCCACAGAATACCCATCTATCGAGGCATCGCCAACAAAAGCTTGCGGATCGAGGCTGGTAAGTTTGGCGGGGATGTTGACAGTTCCAACTATACTCGTAGACCCAAAAGCATAGCTACCGATAGTCGTTACCGTGCTGGGCAGATTGAATTTACTAGTGGGGTTATCGAAGGCATTGTCCGAAAGATTATCGCCCAGGATATCGACACAGAAAGCACTGGTCTCATAGAAGGCTCTCTCATCGATCTTCTCAAACCCCTCCGGCAGATAGATTCCTTTGATCCTGCTGCAACCGCTAAAAGCTCCCGCCTTAATCTCTTTCAGAGTCTTAGGGAAAACGACCGAAGCCAAGAGATCACATCCTTGGAACATACTATCGGAGATAGTGGTAACACCAGAATTACCCGTCCCCTCCCTGAAAGTTACAGTATTGATATTTTCACAGGATGCAAACTGCAGGAATGAACCATCATCCACAAAGGTTGAAGGTATCTCGACCACCTGCAGAGAATCACAGAGCCAAAAAGCGCGATTCTTGATCGTGGTCAATCCTTCCGGCAGATAGAGGGTCCTTACCAACGAACCAGCAAACGCCTGCTCACCGATCACCGTGAGATGCGAATCGGTCGCAGTCGCAAAGTTCCTAAACGCGACCGTGCTAGCTAGAGCGGAGTCACCGATCTTCTCGACCTCGGAAGGAAGAATGTAGTCCTCATTGTGCCAGCAGAAAGGCACCTTGACCAAGGTCTTGCCATCCTTGGAATAGACGACTCCATCCACAGACTTATAGGTCTGATTGTCGCTGTCGACGTTGATCTCACTAACCTCCTGCGAATAGTAATTCATGATGAAGTTAGGATCGATCTTGTTGACGCTGGCAGGGATATTGATCACCTTCAGAGTCTGAGACTGAATGCAGCCGCTCCCCAGAACAAGGACGGGATACTTCACGCCTTTGTAATATATCTCGCTGGGTATAGTCAGCTCCGTGATGCTCTTGGTGCTATCGTAGAAACCATAGAGTTGTAAGCCTACAATCTTGGAACTATTGCTGGAAGAATAGACGAAACCCCAGGACCAATTGTCCTCGGACTTGTAATCTATAGCCTCGAATTCAGCCACATAGACGATCCTATCGGTGATGCTGAAATCCCTCTTCCATCCTTTAAAGACATAGTAATAATTCTCATCAGCCGCCTTAGTAGGCTGGGTGAGATCGTATGTAGGCTGCTCTTCCGAAGCCTGATGCCAAGCGAAAGTCTCAAGGACATTTCCGGCATCATCCCGATATTCAACCGTCACGGTACCGAGATCCGACTCGGAATCCTGGCTCACAGAAGAACTAGACTCCGAAGATGAGATCCCGGTGCTGACCGTCGAAGAATCGACCGAGGTTGATTCACCACAGCTGGCCAAAGGAAGAAGCAAACCACAAAGACTACACAGCGCTAAAACAAATCCCTTTTTCCTCATAATGCCCTGCTCCTCAATTATTTATCGAAAGAATTATAGAAACAACATATACAGCGGGACGAATAATGCGCTTACAACACAGAGCCAACCCTAGGGTAAATTAAAGTTTCTGTTTCTATCTATGTAAAAGTAATTATTAAGGCAGATCAAAATAGCGACAGACAAGCCTCAAGAGACACGAATCTCAAAGTGTCGAAGATAGAGAAAACTAGAGTGCATGCACAGATACACATCAATAACAAACAAAATTGGAAGTGACAAATATATGTCATCTAATAAGCATTATTGCTTATATCACATATTAAATTATCTAATCGTTTTTATTCCAGACTTTCCGCACATAATAAACGAGTAGATCGATATCAGCAGGATGCACGTTGACTATTCTCGAGGCCTCTCCCACCGTAGCCGGATGAAACTTATTCAGCTTTTCCCGGCACTCCAAAGACAGTCCATCCACCTGGGAATAATCGATATCGCGGGGCAGCTCAAGATTCTCATAGGCTTTGGTGCGCTCGATCTCCTCGCTCTCTAGAGCGATATACCCCTCATACTTACAGTCGATCTCGATCCTCTGACCCACACTATGTGGAACAGAAGGAAGAGAGGAACAGACCTCTTTAAGGCCTTCATAGGTAACATCCTTCCGCTTCAACAGGTCATACAGCGTGGTGCCAGCCACCGGAGTGGGATATCCCAAACCCTCTATGTACTTAGCGACATCAGAGTTATTACTCAAACGCGTTGACTTCAGCGTCTCTTCCGCCGCATGGTACTCATTCTTTCTCTCTAAGAAAGCTTCATATCGGGACTGGCTATTCAAGCCCAATCTATAACCGATCTCGAGCAGCCTGTCCTCCGCATTATCGGATCTGGTCAAGAGACGATATTCCGACCGAGAGGAGAGAAGCCTATAAGGCTCATTGCTCCCTTTGGTCATCAGATCATCGATCATGACCCCGATATACGCCTGGTCGCGACGAAGGATAAAAGGATTCTCATGCCGCATATATCTAGCCGCATTGATAGCGGCGATCAAACCCAACGCCGCCGCTTCCTCATAGCCCGAAGTCCCGACGATCTGACCAGCGCAAAAGAGTCCGGGAACCATGCGGATCATCATCGACTTCTCCATCTGGAGAGGGGCGATAGCATCGTATTCGATCGCATACGCATACTTCAAGAATTCAGCCTGTTCAAAGCCAGGTAGAGAATGAACCATCTGAACCTGAATATCTTCCGGCATCGAAGTGGAAAAGCCCTGCAGATACATAGAATCGGTATGCCGGGACTCAGGTTCCACAAAGAGCATGTGGCGAGGATGAGAGGCGAACCTCACCACCTTATCCTCGATCGAAGGGCAATATCGGGGACCGACTCCCTTTACTAGACCGCCATACATAGCGGAATCCTTCAGGTGATCACGGATGATCTGATGAGTCACGGGCGTCGTATAGGTAAGATAGCAGTCGATCTGATCCTCGTAAGGAATCATCTGCTTAGTGTCGGAAGAGAAAGCCCAAAAACCGGGTGTTCCCTTCTGAACTGCGAGCTTAGAAAAATCGATGCTGCTCCTTTTGATTCTAGGAGGCGTCCCAGTCTTCAACCGAAAAAGCTTGATTCCCATCCTTTCCAACGCAGCCGAAATACCATGGGAAGGAGGCTCGCCATCCGGGCCGGCTGAAACGCTCGTATGTCCCCGGAGATTGGTCGCTTCCATATGAGTCCCCGTACAGAGGATGACAGTGCGAGAAGATATCCGCGTGCCATCCTCCAGGATCACTCCCCCGATCGAGCCATCCTCTCGCCTGAAGAGATCGGTGGCCTGAGCCACGCGGACTTGAAGACCGGGAGTCGACAGTATCTCTTCCTTGACCGCCTTCGGATAATCGAGCTTATCGACCTGAGCGCGCATCGACCAGACGCCGGGACCACGCGAAAGATTGAGAACCTTCATCTGAAGGCAGCAGCGATCAGCTAGCTTTCCCTCGATACCGCCCAGAGCATCGATCTCGCGAACCACGATACCCTTGGCCGAACCACCGATGGAAGGATTGCACGGCAGATTAGCTATCTTGTCCAGATTCAAGCATAGCATCAAAGTCTTAAAGCCCATCCTCGCCAAAGCCGAGGCAGCTTCCGTTCCCGCATGCCCACCGCCGACGATGATCGCATCAAAATCTCGATCTTCCATCATCTGCCCCCATAAGAATCGAATAACTATATAGCAGCTTAGAAAGCCGCAGCGCACTAGAATCAGCCGACGCTGCCCACCTTAGCCATATCGAGATCCAGAAGGTGACTGAGCTCCACCGAATACTCCATCGGCAGCTCCTTCGCAAAGGGCTCAATGAATCCCATGACGATTGTCTTAGTCGCTTGTGCCTGAGTGAGACCGCGCGACATGAGATAAAAGAGGTCCTCCTCATTCAGCTTTGACACGGTTGCCTCGTGTTCGATGTAGGATTCATTGTTGAGACAGATGTTGTCAGGAATAGTATCGGAGGCCGAGGTGTCGTCGAGAATCAGCGTATCGCACTCCTCATGCGACCGCGAACCAACCGCCTTAGGCGAGATGGATATCAAACCTCTAAAGTTGGCCCGACCGCCCTGCTTTACAACCGATTTAGAAATTGTAGTGGAGGATGTATCGCGACCAATGTGTATCATCTTCGCACCATTATCCTGGTATTGATTCTTTCCAGCTACCGCGATTGAGATACAGGAGCCCTTAGCGCGATCACCCTTGAGAACACAGCAGGGATACTTCATATTGGTCCCCGATCCAATATTTCCATCGACCCACTCCATCAGGCCATCATCATCGACGGTCGCACGCTGAGTAACGAGATTGACGATATTGGTAGACCAGTTCTGAATGGTGGTATAGCGGCACTTGGCCCTCTTGCCTACGACGATCTCAACCACGGCTGCATGAAGCGAATCCTTCGAATAGACTGGAGCAGTACACCCCTCGACAAAATGCAGAGAGGCATCATCATCGACGATGATGAGCGACCGCTCGAACTGACCAGTCAGTGCATTGTTGATTCTGAAGTAGGACTGAAGCGGCTTCTCCACCTTAACTCCCTTAGGAACGTAGATGAATATTCCACCGGACCAGACCGCGGTATTCAGGGCCGCATATTTGTTGTCATTGAAAGGAATAACCGTGCCGAAATACTTCTTGACCAGCTCGGGATACCTCTTCAGTGCGGTATCCGTATCGAGGAAGATCACTCCCTTCTTCTCCACCTCGTCCAGCATCGATGAATAGACAGATTCCGACTCATACTGAGTATTGACGCCAGCTAGAAAAGCTCGCTCCTGTTCAGGTATCTTCAGCTTTTCAAAAGTGTTCCTGATAGTCTCGGGCACATCGTCCCAAGTGTTGGAGACCTTGTTGGCATACCTATTGAAATAGGTATACTGGTCAAACTTTATAAAATCGAGATTAGGTCCGAAATGAGGTTGAGGACGCTCGAGGAAATTCTTCAGTCCTTTGAGTCGCAGGTCGAGCATCCACGCCGGCTCACCCTTATATCGCGAAATCTCCCGTACAACCTTCTCCGTCAATCCAGGTTCAGTAGCGAGAATAGGTTTGATATTATCCCTAAACTCGTATTCTGCTCTCCTCTCCTCAGCACCCGCAGTAGGATCGTAAAGAGCATGGCTATTCTTATCAGGCATCCTTATTTTCCTCCTTCTCTAAACAGGTCAGAATTCCTCTGAAGCCGATGGTGGCACATCCGATCCTCGAAGGTTGGCGTCCAGTGTTAGCAAAAGCCAGCGCCTCGCCTAGATCCGTAGCATCATAGGGCCGCCCCTCCAGCATATCGAAGAAGTTTTTATACAGATCCTGCACCTGCTTCAGATTCATCCCTTTAACCATCTCAGTCGCCACCGAAGTGGCAGCCGTAGAGATCACGCATGAGACTCCATTCCAACAGATATCCTGAATCCTTCCTTCCGCATCGAGCTTCAGATTCATCGTGATATCGTCGATGCAGGAAGCGGAATCCATATGAGCCGAGAGGTAACCTTCAGGTTTTCTGTCGCTCTTATTTCTCGGAGCCTCATAGTGATCCATGATGATCTCACGCATCATGGTCGGATCAAGCGAAATAGGCATCTAGAACACTCCCTCCCTTCCTCAGCGCCTCGATGAGCTGCTGGCAATCCTCCTCGTCAGTATAGACACCCAGGGAAGCGCGAATCGTTCCATCAGCGGGTATACCGGGAAGGATCTTGGCACAGTGAAGTCCACTGCGAACGCAGATTCCCCGCGAATTGAGCAGCGTCCCCTCATCCTGAGCCGGAACTCCCTCGAGGGAAAAAGTGAATATTCCTGAGTGAGAATCGGGGTTGTATATGGTGATTCCCGGAACATCCTTGACGGAGTCGCGGATCAGGTTCCTCATCCTATTCTCGTATTCACCTATCCTATCCACCCCTATCTCAAGGATGAAGCGGCAAGCTTCCGCCAGACCAGCTGCGCCAGCGATATTCTGCGTGCCAGGCTCGAACCGATAGGGGGCATCCTCGAGAGTCCAGGTCCCGTCAGTGTAGAACCTAGCATTCATCCCGCCGCCGAGCAGACCGGGTTCAAACCCTTTGATACCGCTCCTGACATAAAGCGCCCCAATCCCGGTAGGGCCATACATCTTATGGCCGGAGAAAGAGAGAAAATCGCATCCGATCCTCTTCACATCCGTGCTCTCACAGGCGATGGACTGAGCAGCATCGACAGAGGTGAAAATACCCTCAGCGCGGCAGAGGCGGCAGATCGATTCCACATCGTTGAAAGAGCCGAAGACATTGGTGACACGCGCGATCGACACCAGCTTAGTATGTGCGGTCAAAACTCCCTTCAGAGCTGCCGGCGTCACCTCTCCCCTCTCGTTGAGCGGAGCAAAAACGATCTTGACTCCCCGATCCCGTGCGAGCTTAAACCAGGGGAGGACATTGGAAGCGTGCTCGGCCCGATCGATGACGATCTCATCACCCGGCTGAAAATAGTCGGCTAGACCGAGTGCGACCTTATTCAAAGAATCGGTGCACCCGGAGGTAAAGACGACCTCCTCAGGTTTAGCGCCGATGAAATTCGCGACTTCAGCGCGCGCCTTACTAAAGTTTACATCAGCCTTATGAGCTATATCGTAATCGCCACGATGAGTATTAGCATTCCAGAATCGATAAAATGAGTCGGAAGCTTCAATCACCCTATCGGGCTTCAGCGATGTAGCGGAAGTATCGAGGTAGCAGAACCTTTTCCCCTGCATGGTCAAAGTGTTCCTCAGCATGGGGAACTGAGCTCTTATCGCCTTTATATCATTGCTATCGAGAAGTTTCATATCTCATTCTCCAGCATGGAGATAGCTAGATCTCTAGCTTTCTCATCCGCAATCATCTGACATCCCGGCTTGAGATAGCCCACCGTAATCAGCCTCTCCGCCGTCTTCTTGGAGAGTCCCCTAGACATGATGTAGAACATGTCTGCAGTCGGGACGCTGCCCATGGTAGCGCCATGCGAGGCGTAGACATCCTCCTCCGCGATGAGAAGCGCGGGAGAGACTGTGCACTTAGCCCGCCCCGATAGATTGATGATCTTTCCCTCCTGCCTCGTATGCGTCTTATAAGCACCCCTCTTTATATCGGAAGAGCCGAGGAATTCCATCTTCGAGGTATCAGAGCAGACCCCGCGCATGCTAGTCAAGGACTTAGAGCGGTGACCGATATGCACCACATCTATGGCATATCTCTTGTGCTCATTTCCTTGGCACATAGCACAGACGGTCGAATTGAACTCAGCATCGTCCAAGACCTCGACCTGCAGGCGGCAATCCACATCAAGCCTTCCCAGATCGACCTGAAGCATATCGAGAGTAGCACCGCGCGAAAGGACGATCTTTCCCACGATCTTTAGAGGAGCAACTCTCTGATTATCGATAATCTGAAGCTTGAGCTTCTCATTCTCCTTAAGAGTTCGGGTCAGGTCGAGAACCTCGACCTGACTCTCATCATAAACGAGAGAATCAGCCATCACTTATTACCCCTGACAGCTTGAGCAAAGGGATCTTCGATGCTCTCTTTCACCTCACCCTTCGATATATCGATACCGTACTCGTCACGCAGGAATCCATAGCCCTCATTGTCGACGCGACTGATGAGTTCCGGGCCACCCACCATCGCCACCTTTCCCTGAATTATCACCGCGGAGCGGGTCGGATGGATCTCCTCGAAGAGGCGAGCATAGTGAGACACGATGATGAAGGTGGTGTGCTTCTTCTCTAGCTTGTTGATATTCTCGCCCACGTTCCTGATAGCATCGACATCCAGTCCGGAATCGATCTCATCCAGCATGCAGATACGCGGCTGCAAAAGGAGCATCTGAAGGATCTCGTTGCGCTTCTTCTCACCGCCGGAGAATCCCTCATTGAGATGTCTCTCCATCATCTCAGCCGGAAGCCCAGAATCCTTGTAGGCAGCATTGAGAACCGAATAGAACTCCGGGATAGAGATCCTCTTCTCGCGATGAGCGTTCAGCGCAGCCTTATAGAAATCCATCGAGACCACACCCTGAACTTCAGGGGGATTCTGGAAGCAGTAGAAAACACCCAGCTTAGATATCTCATCCGGAGACATACCTACTATCTCCGTACCATCGATCTTGATCGATCCCTCAGTTATCTTGTAACGAGGATTTCCCATGATACAGGACAGCAAAGTAGACTTACCATGTCCATTGGGGCCCAGAAGACCGAACACTTCCCCCTTCTCGATATCTAGATCGACACCCTTGAGTATCTCCATACCATCAGCGGAAGCATGAAGATTTCTGATACTGATGAAAGACATGCCCTAACCTCCTCAAATCAAAAGTAATAATAATATGTTGATATATACGAGGACGCAATTTAGACAATAAAAAACACCTGGAAACCCAGGTGATTCATTCGAGTGGTGGGCTCGGAGAGACTTGAACTCTCACGGGTTTGACCCCATTAGACCCTGAATCTAACGTGTATACCAATTTCACCACGAGCCCAATTCAAAGCGCAGTAGATAATACAACCATCCCCGCGCTTTTTCAACCTATTATTTAATTTTAGACCTGCTTCTCGAATAACTTCTTAAAGAAGTTGACGATCGACTCCCAAATATCGACAAAGAATTGGACAAATCCGTTTCTTCTGACTGGCGGATTATCGTCGACTCCCAAGCTCTCGGGGGAAAGGACAGTCAGCGTTATTCCCGCATACCTAGCCGTTCCATCCATCGTCTCAGCCTTAACTATTAGCTTGTGGGTTCCTACATCGTGAGTGCCGTCGACCTCCTGACCCTGATCGATAGAAGCTCGCACATAATCCAGGTCATCGATCACCCCCTCCTGTACCAGCTGCTGAACCATCTGCATCGGCGTAACCTTGGTTCCCTTCTGAACGACTAGGTTAGACCCGTATAGATACCAGACAGGGCCATCGATATCCTTGACCTCTACCGATACAGATTCAGTGGTTCTGTTTCCTGACTTGTCTACAACTACCAGGTCAAAACTGTAATATCCCACTTTCACGCAGTTGCTACCCTTGTGATAGGTGTTATTCTCCAGACTGACGGTCAGATTGTCCCCATCTATTGCATCCTCGATGTCGAACATATCGATTATGCCCTGAGGAGTTAGCGGTGAAGAGACAGAGGTAGTAATGACAGAAGGACCATCGACCCGAGGTGCCACATCGTCGAAGATCTCTAGATATCCATTGCTTATGGTACTGTTGTATCCATCGGTAGCGACCACCTTAAATGGATAGGTACCCAAGGTAAGAGGCTTAAAGTCCATTATCTCGACGGTCGGCGTAATGTCCTCTCTAAGATCATCCTCGACTGATGCCTTGGCTAGAACGGCTGCATGCGCCTTCTCGCTATTTTCCGCTTGAGTATAGGAGATGGAGATCACATCTCCATCGACATCAGGGAAGGATATCTTAGGAGCTTGTAGATCCATGTAGTTGATGACCACTGAAATCTTCGAGGAATTGTTAGATTTATCAGTCGCAATAAACCGGATAACAGGCGCATCACCCACCTCGAATCCCCGTCCTAGAAGCTCAGCATACCTATCCAAGGAATCGCCATCCGGCTCGGGTCTAATCCACTCCTGATCATAGTCATCATAAGCGATTAGGCCATCCAAGAGCTCACCCGGCTGAACTGGGACAAGCGGTGAAGCCTGGATATTAACCCGATTATTAGCCTGAACCTTAAATGTGACTCTATTAGGATTTACCGTACCTTTATAAGGGATTATCCCTCGTGCCTCATCCCCTTGATAGGCAGAGAAACGGGAGAGAACAGACTGAGTATTACTGACATATGCCTCAATACTAACCGAGCCACCATACGAATAGGGCGGAGTATAAGAGAAACACCAATCCCCATTGATATACACACAAGATAGATAACCCTTATCCTCCGTCACCTTAGCATTGGGATATGAACTTAAAGTAAGCTGTGAACTATCACGATTACCACGATAGTCATCAAAGTCTGCCTTTAAAGAGAAACCTAGATGTTCAGAATATGGCTTAGCACCAAACCTGAAGACGATGTTGTACATCATTCCATATTTGAGGTGATCGAATCTCGCTCTAATGCTGGATCCATTCTGCTTCAGATCAGTATTGCTGAGAATATTGGTATAGGGAGATGCCTGATGGAAACTAAAAATCGAAGAATCATCCACAGCCCTATTAACTGGCTTATCAGACAAAAGGGCGAACGGATCATTCGCGCTAGGGGGCGAAGTAGAGATAGATAGGAGCGGAAGTAGAGCTAACAGCTTCTTTGCGATGCGCATTTAAGCACCTCCTTACATACTAGATATCCCTGATATGGACAAACATCGATAAATTGAAGAGGAAAACAATGAATTTTGACTCTCCTATGTGTATAATCTCCGGTGCGACGCTCCCGTAGCTCAGTTGGATTAGAGCGGCCGCCTCCTAAGCGGCAGGCCACAAGTTCGAATCTTGCCGGGAGCGCCACTTTTTCACTTTGCGCCCGTAGCTCAGCTGAATAGAGCGTGAGACTCCGAATCTCAAGGCCAGGGGTTTAAGTCCCCTCGGGCGCACCATCGAAGGAGAGGGCACATGCTAGCTAGGTTCTTAGGCAAAATAGCCGACCTAAATAGAAAACATGCTGCCCTTTATATACTCGTTCTGGTCCTCTTCTACCTGATAGGAATGACCTTGGTCATCCTCGGCGTAGTACTGAGAGCCACGCCGGAACAATGGGTCGTCCCAGAGTTGTTCTATCCTGGAATCACCATCTGGATTCCGACCTGCATCATGACGATCCTCACTTCGATCTCATCCAATTTCTCTAGAGAGATTCATGAGAAAGAAGCTGATGGTTCATCTAAATAAGCGGCTGATGGCCGCTTTTTTAGTCCAAATTTTCAGCCAAAAATTCGAGTGACCCAAGAATTTATTGATAATCTTCTCAAGTCTTAAACAGGTCGCCTAAAAACTAAATGTCCTACGATCATGGTTTTTATATTAAATCCTTTCTAAATATTCCGCCCAGTATCATCAACCTATCTAAAAGACTTGAAATTCAAAGCCGCACCTCACTGATTCAGAAACAAAAAACCTCCGAAACCACTCATAGGAATCAGAGGTCTGTTCAATCATGGTGTCCTGGACAGGACTTGAACCTGCATGGATTCCTCCAATAGATCCTAAGTCTATCGCGTGTACCAGTTTCGCCACCAGGACATCGTCATCTATCGGATTCTTCGAAGCTTTCGCCTCAGGTGACGTCCGCACACCCCTCTTGCCATCCGCAGCGGTCTGCAACATAAGTCGCAAATCACATCCGCACAGCCTTTAAATTATACCTTTATTTACTACCTATATTTAACTTTTTCATGGTAAATAATAGAAAATCTTCGTTTTTAGCCTAATCCGATAGTCTCATCTAATCAACACCTTGCCTATTTTCTTATAAATACACAAGTCTTTTCTTTGACATCATATAACCTGAGTAATCTTTAAATCTCGCGCCTGCACCGTTTTCACCACTTTGTTAATGCTCAATATTAAATTAAATAAGCTCTCTGTAAGTGTATAATATTCGCTTGTTGGAGAAGTACCCAAGTGGTTGAAGGGACTGGTTTCGAAAACCAGCAGTAGGCGCAAGCCTAGCAAGGGTTCAAATCCCTTCTTCTCCGCCATCAGATTTCTATGCGAACCCTAATCGATAGATGTGAGTTCCACTAGATACTTATCCCCAAAAGATAAGTGATAAAGAAGCCCCTAAACGGGCTTTTTTCATACACTAAAATGCAGGGACAATAGATTCGGAAAATATAGGCATATCGTTTATCTCTTTCTTTAGGAACTTGATTCTATCGATAACCCTCAACACCTCATTCAGCCATTATTCACTACACTAAAAACAAATATAAAAACTCGTCTCAGCTCGAGATCAGGATCCAAAATAGTTTCATCGCTAGTCAAAATAAGAATCAGTGATCAATTCCTATCCTTATCGCGATTCATCTTTATCTTGATGGTAGTTCCCTTCCCGAGATCGGAGGTCAAAGACAACTTAAATCCATAATAGACACATACGTGCTTAACGATCGAAAGCCCCAAACCAGTACCTTCGATCGTATTTCCTTGAACCCGATAGAAACGATCAAAGACCTTTATTTGATCTTCCTTAGGTATCCCTATGCCCGTATCAGATATCTCGAGCGTATTATCAGCGGCCTTGAGGACGACGAGGATAGTTCCATTCACCTTGTTATATTTGACCGCATTGCTCAGTATATTTCTAACCATCCTCTCCGCGTCTTGAGGATTGATCAGTATCCGGTATTTCTCCAGATCCGTCAGGATCTTCAGGTGTTTCTTCTCCGCTTCAGGCCTGATCTGATCGATGCACTGACGACAGACCTCAGCCATATCCATGAGCGACTGCGTACGCTGCTTACGCGACTCCAAGGATGAAATATCCAGCATATCGCGGATCATCTCCTTCATCTCCTGTGCCTGCTTTAGAGAGATATCGAGAGCATTATCGATGGAGGCTTTATCATTCAAGATGCCAGATCTGATCAGCTGCTGATATCCGATGATGGAAGTGAGAGGCGATTTCAGCTCGTGAGAAGCAAAGGCGAAGAAGTCGCTCTTCGCCGCTTCGAGCCTCCGCTGCTCGGTCATATCGGAGAAGCAGATGGACGCCCCATCATCAGGAGGCAGATGGCAGGGAATCACGGAAACAAGGTAGGTTCTTCCCATCCTCTCGTAATCGAATCTGATCTTTCGCTGATCCCTCAAGCAGCTCTGAAAGGCGTCCACAATAGAGGAATCGGAGAGGACTGCGGCAGAGAAATACTTATTGAAAGACTTATTGGATAGAAGGATCTTCCCTCTTCCATCCAGCAGCACAAGGCTATCAGGCATGGAATTTAGGATGGCGTTTCCCCGATTATTAGCCAAGGTGATCTCGCGCTTGAGATCGGTAATCCTATCCGTCCCATCATCGATGCAGGCAGCCAGTAGGCCCTCCTCATCTGAGAGGTCGAATCCCTTCGTATTGCTACCGCTCGCTCTAGCCAAACGAGCGGCGCTCCCCGCGAGCCTGGCATTCTTCTTCCGGTTCCAGATAAATACCAGTGCATCCATAGCGGTGACGAGAACAGTCACGAGCGGAAAGACAGTCGACACCAGCCAGAACTCGGCAGCTATATAGCTGGGGACGGGAGCAGCCACCACTGAATAGACCTGATCCCTGACCTTGCTCACCCGATAGATCGCCTTACCGAGAGGTTTACCACTGACATACATAATCTTGGAGGTATGACTTTCAAGGGGGAATCCTAACTGCGACTCAAATTCAGTTACCGAGAGGTAATCAATATACCAACCTCTATCATTAGACAGAGATTTTAGATCTTCAAAAAGAGTTTTATCGCCACTATTATATGAGCTATAAGCACTATATAGATGCTCGGAGAGAACCGTGACTTCATCCTCGATATCAGCCTTGGATAGACCGAAGGCGATACCGGACCCCACCAGTCCTGAAATGGTGGGGCTAGCCGTAGCTAGAAGGACCAGCAGCAGGGCCCATCTCCGCTTGAGGTTCATCAGCTATTCTCCCCAGGGAGCTTGTAACCAACCCCGTAGACGGTCTGTATCAGATTGCCATCCACATCGCCCAGCTTCTTTCTGATGGAGTTGATGTGAGTATCGATCGTCCGCGTGGTGACATCGCCATTGCTACCCCAGAGCTTCTCGACCATATCCTTGCGGGATACGATTGCACCCTGACCTTTGACCAGCATGGCCAGAAGGACAAACTCCGCATTGGTCAGCTTCAGATTCTCGCCCTTGAAGCGCACGGACCTAGTCTTCTCATCCACGCATATGCCATCGGAACTGACTCGCGTCCTCGCGGATGAGCGGCGGAGTCTCGCGTTGATCCGCGCGATGAACTCGATGATATCGAACGGCTTCTCTATATAGTCATCCGCTCCCATCTCGAGATTATCGACGCGATCGGAGAGCAGATTCTTCGCCGAGACGATAACCACCTGAATTCCGTCGTAATCACCATTCACCCGGATAGCACGCAAAATATTCTCACCCGTGGTATCGGGCAACATCAGATCCAAAACACACAGATTCGGTCTCTCCTTCTCGAGAGCCTTAAAGAAGTCAGCACCTGTAGAGAAAGCCTTAACTTCATAACCCTGTCGAGAGAGAGCTGTGAACTCCAACTCCTGAATCGCAGGATCATCTTCGACGATGTATATTAGAACACCCGATGCATCAGCGGACATCTGCCTCCTCCTATCTAGATGATGACAGAGTCCTTATGGAAACCATTCTTGATAAAGACTGTCCACTCAGCGATATTCACCGCGTGATCCGCCACCCTCTCGAGATATTTTAAAACAAGGTTGGTATAGATAGCATACTCAGCTGAGATACGATTTCCCTTAGCCTCGTTGATAACTTCCGCCAGAACCTTGGAATAGCGATCGTCGACCTCGTTGTCGTGCGAGCAGATCTCCTCCGCCAGGGGCACATCGTACGTAACGAAAGCGCAGACCGAATCATCGTACATCTTGAGGACGTAGTCGACGAGAGGCTGGATGACATTCATGTCGATTCCCTGTTCCTTCAGGCTACCGATCTTATCAGCTGCCTCCTTGATGTCGCGAGCGTGATCACCGATCCTCTCGATATCGGTCACCAGCTTGAGGCAGCCGGTCACTCTCCTCAGATCCTTCGCATAGACCCGCTCCTTGAGCAGGATGGAGAGGCACCAGGACTCGACATTCCGCTCCGAGGCGTTGACCTGGTTATCATCGATGGTAGGAATGAACTTAGAATCCTCGCCCGAGAGATAGTAGACCAGAGAACGACGAAGGAATTCTCTAGTGAGGGAGAACATCTTCTCCAGCTCCTCATTTATTAGATTTACTTCCTGATCGAGATTCATACCAATTCTCCTTTTAACTTTAATACCCGTCGTTCCGAATCCACCGGCCTGCCGCATCGAAAGCTCTAACTGAACCGACCGGTGATGTAATCCTCACTCTCCTTCTCCTTAGGATGCGAGAAGAACTGAGCGGTAGGAGCAAACTCGATGAGTTTGCCGAGCACGAAGAACGCGGTATAGTCCGCCACCCTGGTCGCCTGCTGCATATTGTGGGTGACTATGATGATAGTGTACTTCTTTTTGAGCTTCTGTATCAGATCCTCGATCTTCTTAGTCGCGATAGGATCGAGCGCGGAAGTGGGCTCGTCCATCAGGATGACATCGGGATGCATAGCTACGGTCCTGGCGATGCAGAGTCGCTGCTGCTGTCCTCCCGAGAGCGCCATGCCTGAAGAGTTCAGACGGTCCTTGACCTCGTTGTACAGAGCCGCCTCCTCCAAAGAGTCGTTGACCAGCTGACGCAGGTACTTCCTATCCTTGATTCCCTGGCACCGCGGTCCGTAGGTGATGTTCTTAGCGATCGACATCGGGAAGGGATTAGGCTGCTGAAAGACCATGCCGACGCGGGAGCGGAGAAGGATGGGATTGATCGTCTTGATATCGACCCCGTTGAAGAGCAGCTCACCCTTAATCTTGCATCCCTCGATCAGATCGTTCATCCGGTCGAAGCAGCGCAGGAAAGTGGACTTTCCACAGCCGGACGGTCCGATAAAAGCTGTAACTTTATTCTTGAAGATCTTGATGTTGATGTCGTGAAGAGCCTGATGGTCGTCATCGTACCAGAGGTTCAGATGCTTGGCCTCAAAGATGGTGTCACCGGGGTTCTTCTCGTATTCGAGGTCGCTCATCGCCTGAGCTGGCGCTCCGACGAGCGAGACCCGACCCTCCTCCAGATCGGTGCGATTATCGGCTTCGTGCATGACTTCGAGAAGCTTCTGACGCTTCTGTTCAATCTGCTCTTCAGTCTTCATTTGAAGCTCCTTCCTTCAGCGGCTTAGAGCCACCTCTTATATTATTCCTTATCTCCTGACGGGTCTTGATCTTGGCGATCATCTTGTCCCAGAGCCTTCTCGCCCAGCTCTTAGGACCGCGCGGCGTGAACTTATCGAACTTCGAAGCGATCAGCTTGACGAGCAGGTTGAGGATCAGGACGACAATCAGGATCAGGATCGCCGCCGCGGAAGCCGCACGGTAGTTGGGTGCCTCACCCGACATGACCTTCCAGATGTAGACCGCTAGCGAAGCGGGCGCCTGCGAGACGGGTGAGATGGTATCGGAGATGATGGTTCCCGTCGCGAACACCAGCGCCGCCGACTCGCCGATGATCCTTCCGGTCGCCAGGAGCGAGCCGGTCAGGATACCGGGGACCGCATTGGGGATGATGACCTTGAACACCGTCTGAGTCCGGCTGGCCCCCAGCGCCAGCGAAGCGCGGCTGATCGAGGGAGGAATGACATTTATCGCCTCCTCCATCGCCTTTATGATCGTCGGGAGAACCACGCAAGCGAGGGTGGCCGATCCGGAAAGGATATTTCCAATCGAACCACCGTTGGAGAAGATGGGAATGAATATGATGGCGCCCGCCAAGCCGAAGATGATGGAAGGTATACCAGATATCATATCGACGAGCGACCGGATGATCTTGGTGAGGATGTTCTTCTTAGCATAGATGGAGAGATAGACGGCGCCGCCGATTCCCAGCGGCAGGGCGATGACCAGCGAGAAGAGGATCATCCACAGAGTGGTGATCAGGGGGCCGACGATACCGCCACCGCCATAGGTGATCGTACCCGAAGTGATGTAGGACATGGTATCGAGCTTGGCGATCGTCTTCTCCGCCTTATCCTTGTTGGGATAGAGAACTACGGCTTTACCATCCGCATCCTTACCGCGGATAGCCGAAGACAGGTACCAGCCCGCTCCGACATTGACATAGCTGCCATCGAGATCCGCGTCGCTGTTGTGCTCCTTGAGCCGCAGAAACGGAGAATCCTTATCGATGTAGGCGATCTTGAGGACATACTTGCCCTCGGAGTCGGTCGAATCGGTCAGCGCGACACCCCAGTTCGGAGAGAAGAACTCATTCTCCTTAGCGTTGTACTGGAACTCTTTACCCGGCTGCACACCATCGCTCTCATCCATGTAGATAGAGACCTTCTCCGAGGCATTCTTACCCGTGATGAAATTCCAGCTGAGCGTCGAACCGCCGGTCTGGAAGATGTAGACGACGATGCCGAGAAGAACGACGAGGGTGAAAAGAGACAGCACCGCGGTGAAGAAACCGCGCGTCGCATCGGAGGCGATCCTCAGTCCACGGCGCTGAGTGCGCGTGGCGCGGATCCGCTCAGCCGAGCGGAGCTTCTCCTCCTTGGTATAGGTGAAATCCTTACCTACGGTATCGGTAAGATCCCGAATATCGGGCAGCGGCTGCTCGCCGAAGAGATTATCCACTCTGAACAGATGGCGGATATATCTCGCCGCAGGAACCGCCTCATCGGAGATCAGGGAGTACTTCTCGATGGTCTTAGGATCCTTCCTTCGGAGCAGCTTCGCATCATTCAGGATCAGCCGCTTCGCCTCCTTAGCGCTCCGACCTTCACTGGAGAGCTGGCGGAGGAGCTGGGGCACGACGATCTTATGGCCATAATAGTTGTTGAAGACCTCAGCGAAGGCCGACTTCAGAGTCTGGACCCCTTCAGCATCGATCCTGTCGACGCCGAGAGCGGAGAGGAGCTCACTGCCTTTGGACCTTCTGACCCGCTTGATCTCAGCCGCGACCGACTCGAGGCAGAGCGGATAGGACTCCTGGGAGCTCAGCGCTTCTATCCTCGCCTGGATCGCCTTGAGCGCCTGATTTCTCGTGATATAGATATCTTCTCTCATAAGCTACTCCTTCTCCTTCTTCAGCGAGCGCTTCTCGGGCGGGAAGAGCTTATTGAAGAATTTCTTGAACCAGCTGACGTGGGTGCGTCCGACCATGCGGTCGTACATCTGATCCTTGAGGGAGTTGAGGAAGATATCGACGACGAACAGGATGATGATCAACAGAGCACCGGCGGAGAAGCGGATATCGTAACCGATGGTGCCCGGCGTCGCTTCGCCGATACCCATCAGCATCTGAGTGGTGAGTGTCGCCGAGATGCCGAAGGGATTGAAGCTGGGGCCTGACATCGCGTTTCCGATGACCATCTGAATAGCCGTCGCCTCACCGAGTGCACGCCCGATACCGAGGATGATGCCAGCGAAGATACCGGATTGGGCAGTGCGAACGACCACCTTGAAGTCGGTCTGAAGCTTGGTGGCTCCCAGAGCTACCGACGCCTTGATCAGGGCGGGATCGACCGCCTTCATCGCCGTCGTGGACATCATAGTGATGGTCGGAACGGACATCAGCGCAATGACGAACACGCCGGAGAGGAGCGAGTTACCGCCCGCCGTCTGCAGGTCGAACAGGTCGGCTAGACCCTTGACCATGGGATTTATAAAGCCCATGCCGAACAGTCCGAAGATGACCGAGGGGATCGCAGCCAAGAGCTCGATACCCGTCTGGAATATCTTGGAGAGCGCCCGCGGGGCGATCCGGGTGATCATCAGGGCGGTGAGGATGGATACAGGGATCGATACGACGAGGGAGAGCAGGGTCAAAAACAGCGTGTTCACCGCGAGGTATCCCACCGCCCAGTGGGTGGGATCGCTCTGCCAGTGCGAACCAGTCCAGAAATATCCAAAATCGATGGGATCATAGACGCCGGACTTACCGATAAAGGGAAGCAATCCCTTGTATATGATGAAGACGGTGATAAAGACGATGACAGAAGCACAGATGAGAGCAATAAACAGGAAGAAGAACTCCACGACCTTGTCGATCCTCTTCTTGCTATCCGCCCTCTTGGCCAGCACCTCTTTCTTCACCTCGGACACGGAAGGGTGATTTTTCATCGCCTGGTCCCTATCGCTGACGAGCGCGGCTCGCGAGTGCGCGAGCTTGATCTGCGCGTGGGAAAGTACTGTTTCTGTATTCTCTTCCATTCCCATTTTTCCTCTCCCCTTTATACGACTAAAGCCGAGCCTCGTTCAGGGAAAGCTCGGCTTTAATCATCGTCTAGAAACTACTACTTGATCAGCTCAGACCAGGTGGTCAGAGTCTTCTCAGCGCTGTAGTCGGTTCCAAAGACAGTCTTGGAATCGGTCAGAGACTCCTGATTGATGTAGATGTCCCTGAGCTGCTGAGCAGTGATGTTCTCGAGGGGGTTCTCCTTGCTGACGATAACGGAGATCGCATCGAGGCAGATGGTACCAAACGTCCAATCCGTGTGAGCGGACTTCTCAGCGTCGGTGAAAGTGCGAGAGGCGAAGCCGATATCACCAGAGCCATCGGCCAGCTTCTTGACCGCATCACCAGAACCGGTGTGGTTGTGGTTGGCGACAGGAGCATTGGCGCCGAACTTCGCAGTCCAAGCATCGGACAGAGCCTTAGACATATCCTCGACAGAAGTAGATCCGACGAAGTTGACGGCCACACCCTTGACCTCAGCCTTGACGTTACCAGTGTCGAGACCCAGAGTCTTAGCCCAATCAGCAGTCTTGATCACATCATCCCAGCTCTGCTGAGCAACATTCGCATCAGCGATGATTCCGCCCTTATCGACAACGATATCCTGACCATCGGTGGTGTTCATGAAAGCCACATAGGACTCGATCAAAGCGTACTTGATAGCGTTGTTAGTCTTCGCAGCCGAAGGGATGACGTAGTTGAAGGAACGCTGCAGAGCATAAGTGCCATCCTTCACGGTCTCCTCGGAAGCCGCCACACCATTGACCTTGATGCCCTTGATCTTGGGCTGAGTGTCGATCTCGGAGAAGGAAGCGTAACCGATTCCGTACTCATCAGCCGCAATCTTGGTCATCATATCGCCGTTAGAAGTAGCCTGAGCGACATTGGAGACGAGAAGCTTATCGTTGCTCTTCGCCTTCTCGACACCGATCTTGGTCATGAAACCATCACGGGTACCGGAAGTAGTATCACGGGTGTAGGGAGTGATCTTCTTGGTCGCATCGAAGCCGCTGGCAGAAGTACCAGTAGAAGAAGCAACACTGGAAGAAGCAGCATTGGAGGAATCAGCGCTGGAAGCAGGAGTCTCGCTGGAACCCTGGCTCGAAGAATCGGCCGCAGGATTGCAGGCGAACATAGTCAGCGAAGCCGCCGCCACAGACAGAACACTCAGAATAAACTTTTTCATGATTTTCCCTCTTTTTCCGGAAGGGTATTATCCAATACGGGGCGAAAAACATTTAAAGGCCATTGTTAATGATTGTTAAGAACTTGCAAAGATGGACTGAAAACACCATAAAAATATAAAAATGACAACAAATCGAAAACATTCATAACAATAAAAAAGAGGGCTGCACCCGCAGCCCTCCACCCTCGGTTACCTCCGCTCCGCGAAGTAGGGCACACCATCGTACTTGGGCGCCCTATTCCTCTTAGAGAAGAGGATCAGAACCAGGATCGTCGCAAGGAAGGGAATCAGGAAGAATATATTGGAATTGATGTTCCACTCGGACGAGCCGGGAATCAGCGTATAACCGGATCCCAGCGTCCGGAAGAAGGAGAAGATGAGCGCCGCCAGACCGATGGTCAGCGGCTTCCAGTTTCCGAAGATCATCAGCGCCAGTCCCAAGAAACCGAAGCCACCCACATCGCCATCGAACTCCGTGAGGAACGAGGTGGCGTAGACCAGTCCCGCCATACCTCCGATCACACCGGATATACCCGTGCCGATGTACCGGTAGCGGTAGACCGAGATACCAGCGGCAGCCGCGGAGTAGGGATTCTCACCGCAGGCGCGAAGCCGGAGTCCGAAGCGGGTCTTATTGAGCACGACCGCCGAACCGATGAGGAGCAGGATCCCGATGAAGAAGGAAGGATAGACCGCCTGGAACAGCGCGCGACCAACGTAGGGAATATCACCCAATCCCGGAATATTGGGGATCAGGAAGAGCATAGTATCGACGTTCAGCTTATAGACATCCTGCTTGCCGGACAGGTTGAGGACGAAAGCGAGGAAGAGGCAGAGAGCCGGAGCGAAGATGTTCATCGCGGTACCGATGATGATCTGGTCGGACTTGAGCCGGTTAGCCGCAAAGCTCAGCAGCAGGGAGAACAGCAAGCCGGTCAGACCCGCTGCGAGCATCGAGACGAGATAGATGATCGCTCGGGGCCAAAAGCCAGTGATGTAGCTAGAAGCCTTATTGACCTCGAGGAGAGGGACGCCGTAAGCCACGCAGAGTCGATTCGCCACGAAGACGCCGACGAACGCTCCGATGATCATCGTGCCATCCAGAGCGATAT
Source organism: Caryophanales bacterium UBA6449 (assembly GCA_002437105.1). GTDB lineage: Bacteria > Bacillota_I > Bacilli_A > RFN20 > CAG-288 > CAG-568. The sequence goes on along the minus strand of DJOB01000006.1, from coordinate 295,221 downwards.
TGGAGATACCGCCCTTCTCGGAGAACATACCAGCCAATCCCACCATCAGAAGAGGGATCATCGAAGCCATCATCATCTGGATGAACGAATAGATCCAATCAGTGTTCTGCGAATACATGTCCTATCCCCTCCTATCTGTCGACCTGAGCGCTCTTCGCCTTCTTGGCGCGATTCAGGGCATAGCGCACATAACCCTTCTTGACCAGGAAGGAAACGAGCTTGACCGCAGCGGTGGAGTAGATCACGACACCCATGATGACGTTGACGATGTTCTTATCGTAGCCTGCCTGCTGCAGAGGGATATTCGCCTGCTTGAGCATCGACAGGAAGAAGGCGGAGAGGATGGTGCCGAGAGGATTGTTGTTGGCGATCAGCGCGATTGAGATTCCATCGAAGCCCTGGGAAGCCACGGAGCGGACCGGAGTGAGAAGTCCCTGGGGCGAGGAGGGGAAGAAGTAGAAGATCGCCGCCAGACCCGCCATCGCTCCGCCGAGGGTCATCGAGGACACCACGATGGAACGGCGCGAGTAACCACAGTACTTAGAAGCATCCTTGGACATACCCGAAGCGCGGAGCTTGAAGCCGTACTTGGTGTTAGAGATGACGATGTAGATAACCACCGCCAGGACGAGGGCGACCAGGATTCCCAAATCCACACGGCTGCCCGCCGGGAAGATCTTATCGAGGCCTAAGGTCGGAACATTGGCTCCCGGCACCGCATAGTTAGCCGCGGTGGTCGACTTGTCGTAGATCTTGGGCAGCGTGATGACGATCATGCTGACATACACCGAAGTCCAGTTGAGCATGATGGTCGAAACCACCTCGTTGACGTTGAGGAACGCCTTGAGCAGTCCGGGGATCATACCGTAGAGAGCACCGGCCAGGATACCGGTGATCATGACTAGGACGAACAATCCCTGGTTGGCGATATAGGGCGACAGGTAGTTGGCGACCACGAAGGCGCACACGGCCCCGATGGTAAACTGACCGGAAGCGCCGATGTTGAAGAGACCGCCCTTATTGGGGATAGCGACAGACAGTCCCAGCAGGATCAGAGGACCGGTGTACCAGATCGTCTGACCGAAGGAATTCTTGCGGCGCACGAACGAGGTGAACAGGGAAGCGAATCCCGAAACAGCCCCGCCGGGATAGACCGCCAGCATGACGATGAAACCGAGGAATAAACCGATGAGGATAGCTAGGATCGAATCGAGGAGGGCGACGGAACCGCTGGAGCGGAAGATGAAGGGAATCTTTTTGGATTTAAGGGAGAGAGCCCCTTTCACATCCGCCTTGCCAGCGACCTGCGCCACGGCCTGAGCCGTTCTCTTCTCATCCTGCTCGATAGCCTCCTGGATCGTCAGGGAGGGCTTATCGCTCTCGCTGGCGACGACATCGAGGCGGCTATTCTTCTCGAACCTCCGCTGCAGGATCTGATAGTCCTTCTTCGACAGGTTGCGCAGATCCTTCGCTATCGAGCGCTTGACCTGGGGGAGCTCGGCAAACGAGCAGCCCACACTGCCCAGAGCGGTCACGCTCCGGTGAGCCAGCATCCGCTTGATGCTTCTGACCTCGGACTTAGCCTGCGGATAGTCCATCCCCTTCTGGATGCATCTTTCGAGGATGCGATAGCAGGGCGATAGCGCGATCTTCTCGCTCTTAACGACCTGCTCGACCGACTCTGACTTCTGGTCCTCCACCTCGAGGCGACCGCCACCCATGTAGTATCCGATCTCCTGATAATCGGTCTTCTTAGGATCGAGGGTGGCAACGATCTTTCCCTCGTGCATGACATATATCACATCAGCGAGGTTGAAGATATCCTCGAGCTCGGTGGAATATAGAAGGACAGCGGCACCCGCGTCGCGCGCGCGGATGATCTCCTTGTTGACGAACTCGATAGCGCCGACATCCAGTCCTCTCGTCGCCTGATCGGAGATGAGGAGCACCGGTTTTCGACCGAGCTCGCGAGCGATGATGACCTTCTGCTGGTTTCCACCCGACATATCGCCAGTTCTCGTCTTTATACCAGAAGAAGAACGGATATCGAACTCTTGAACCATCTTCTCTCCGTGCTTAGAGATGGCCTTGCTGTTCAGGAATCCAGCGCGCACATAAGGGGCTTTGAGCTCGCGAGAGATAAGGTTCTGCTGAACATCGTAATCCAGAAGCAGTCCGTAGCGGAGTCGGTCGGCTGGAATGTCGGAGATACCCTCGTCGATCCTCTGCTTGATATTCTGCCCCAGCAGATCGACGGATTTCTCATCCTTGTGGAAGATGATCTTTCCGCTGGTCTTAGGGAAGCGGTCGATACCGGTGATCGATTGGATCAGCTCCTCCTGTCCGTTGCCTTCGATAGCCGCGATGGCCGCGATCTCACCCGCGTGGACCACGAGGGAGACATCGTCGTCAGCCTTGCGGCTCTTATCCTTGCGCAGGCAGGAGAAGTTCTGGATCTCCAGCACGGGCTTACCGATAGTGGGGGCCTTCTTGTCGACGGTGAAATTGACCTTCTTTCCCACCATCAGCTCCGCCAGCTGATCCTGGGAGCAGTCCTTGACCGCATACGTGCCCATCCCGCGACCGCGGCGCATGATCGTCACAGTATCCGCCACCTGTTTGATCTCGTTCAGCTTGTGGGTGATCAGGATCACCGCCTTGCCCTGCTCGGCAAAGCCCCTGATGATCCGCATGAGATTGTCGATCTCCTGAGGCGTCAGAACGGCGGTGGGCTCATCGAAGATCAGGATATCCGCATTGCGATAGAGAACCTTGACGATCTCCGTCTTCTGCTGACTCGCGACCGAGATGTCGGAGATCTTCGCCTTCAGATTCAGGTCGATCCCATAAGTATCGAGGATCCTCTGAACCTTCTCGCGTTCCTTCCTGATATTTCTAAATCCCAGGGTGGCCTCTTCCCGACCCAGAACGATGTTGTCCAGAACCGAGAATACATCGACCAGCTTGAAGTGCTGATGCACCATACCGATACCGCAGTCGGCAGCATCATTAGGATCCCTTATGTTGACTTTCTTACCATCGACCCTGATCTCGCCAGAATCCATATGTTTGAGACCGAAGAGGATCGACATGAGGGTCGATTTGCCAGCTCCGTTCTCACCGAGGATCGCATGGACCTCGCCATACTTAACCTGGAGAGTCACATCGTCAAGAGCGTGAAGCGCGCCGAAGGATTTATCGATGTGAAGCATCTCGACAGCATAGCACTGTGGCTTGCTTTGCTTTGAGTTCATATCCCTTCTCCTATCATCATCTTCTTCTAGACAATCTTAAAACAAGTAGGTGCTTTTTTCTCATCTTTTGAAAAAGGCACCCCGAAGGATGCCTATTTCACACCTACTCGGCTCTACTTACCAGCGTAGAGGTAGTCAGCCACATCGTCGGCGACACCCTTGCCATAATCCTTGAAGAATTGCTTCAACTGCGCCGAATCCTCTCCAGCGCCCTTGCTGTAGGAAGGAATGGTAATCTCGCCATTCTTGACCTTAGCGAAGATGGTCTGGTACTGATCCTTGGTGAACTTGGTGAATCTCCAAGCATCATCGGAAGTGGGCAGCGCGACCGCATCCTCCTTCGCACCGAGCAGAGAGGACTTACCACCCATGCTGAAGCTCTCGTTGATACCGGTCAGATCGGAATTGACGATATTGTCGAGCGCATCTCCGACCGCAGCCGCCAAACCCTTCATAGCGGAGGTCAGATACAGGGGATCATCACCACTCTGATCGATATCGACACCGATAATATTCTTGTGCGCTTCCGCGTGGCTGCTGTTGTAGGACTTAGCAGCGTTCAGAACCGATTTACCGGCTCCACCGGCAGCCGCGAAGACAGTATCGACACCTCCAGTGGTATACCAGCCGGAAATAGTGTTCTGAATATCTTCTCCAGGCGCAAAGCTTCCGCAGTACCAGACATTATCCTTAGAAAGGGCGCTGTTACCATTGAGCTGCTTGTTGGCATAAGCGACACCAGCGGCAAAGCCGATTCCGTACTTCGCGACCGCATCGCCGAAGATACCGCCCATGAATCCGAGCTTCTCGATGCCCTCAGCAACCGCAGCATAACCTGCGAGGAAGCCCGCCTCGTTCTCCTTGAAGGTGATGTTCACGGAGTTCTTGGTCTCAGCGATATTGTTCTGAGTAAAATCCAGTCCGACAAAAGCGACATTAGGATACTGGACCGCCTTCGCCTCAAAAGCCTCCTGGAAGAGATATCCAGGGCAGACGATCACATCCGCGCCTCCGTCGACCGCATCATCGATGGCCGCTTCGTAGTGGGTGGTATCAGCTGCCTCAGGGCGCAGATAGCTGTAATTGGTATCTTCCTTCAGCCCCTTGGCCGAGCACCAGGCCTTGAGACCTTCCCAGGTTCCCTGGTTGAAGTTCTTATCATCGATGGTTCCGACATCGGTCAGCATAGTGATCTTGAGAACATTGTCATCACTACTGGTTCCAGTGGTGTTGCAGGAGACGAGAGCAGTGGCGAGCCCAGCGACAGCCAGGACGGCAAACTTGATCTTCTTCATTGCAGATATTTCCTCCTATGATCTTGCAATAAACTTACAGCACCTACCAACAAGCCTTGCACCCAGGGGACGCAGACGCGTTCCACCTCGCAATCCGCTTTGAATGATAGATTAAACGAGAGGGATATTAAAGGGCGCCGAAGAACACTGCCGACCTCCAGATTCTTTTTACATAGGCTTTTTCAGAGGCCCAGTCGAACGCAAAAAGAGACATAAACCAAATATTTAAGAAATTTAAAGATTTTGAAAACAGGATTTAAAGACAAACACGGGTAAAAAATGTAACCGATTCCAATACCTCACCCCCGACGGGACTTCCACGCAGAAATCCACCTGATAGCGATGTGATAGAATAGATGTGTCCAAGCTGTTTGGACTGTGGGGATGCATCGGTTTCGACAGGTGCATTCAAACCTAGGGAGCAGCCGATCGGTCACGTAATGACCTTCCACACACAAGTGCCAAGAAAAATACTTTCGTTTTCCGCAATCAGCCCTCTTATCAGATGGCTGCCTGCGCTTGCTAGTTCTCTCCACGAGAGAATCGGTTCAAGCACAGCTCTGATCGGTTAGATTCCGATCCTGCGGTCCCGACTCTCGCCTAGCCCTATCAGCGAGAGACCCGGGTTAAATGAAGGGGACTCTTCAAGCTCCACCTCGACGGGAGCTCGGATGCAGTAAATTCATCGAGAACCCATCAGAATAACGACTGCCTTAGTCTGATGGGTAACATGGCAGCCTAAGCTGTAGTCGCCCTAGGCAAGGATGCATTTGGACACGGGTTCGATTCCCGTCATCTCCACCATTATTGAAACACCAGTTTGATACATTAGAATGTGTCAAACTTTTTTTATTTCTTACAGCGGTTAGCTTCCTAATGTCAGTTCGAACGCACACGCTTAGATACATTAAAAGGCGACCATAATAGTGCCGGCTTCCCCTTTGGAGTCTTTAATGCTTAAGACATCACCGATTGAATGGTCGCCTAGATAGATAAACAATCGCAGGACTAGGGATAAAATTTTTACTTTATAAGAGATGCGGAATATAAAAGAAAATAAAAGCTATATAGATAAGATCATCAGCATGTTAAAATTCCAATGCAAGCATCAATCAGGAACAATCCATAAAAGATGTCTCAGGCTATCATCACCACAAATTCAGTCACTTTAAAATCCGTCTCGATTCCAGATCATGTCACCGCCATCAACATCAACGAGAGCGCATGCCATGAGTTTCTCAGATCGAAAATACGATAAAAAAGACAGAGACAGAATTCCAAAGATTCCACATTAAGCACGAAAGATGAAAGGCCCCACCTCAGATCCGAGATCTCAAACTGATAGTTCTGACCAGAGGTCGAACATCAGATACTCAACATCTCTTCTTCCTAGCATCCCTTCCTATCGAGCGAACAGGCGGAAGCTACCGGCTCCTCAGGCAGAACATCAAACCCCTGCTCCCTGAGATACTTCTCCCAGGAGAGGAAGACCGTCCCATCCTCCTTGACGAGCGTAGGAAGGCCGATATCGTGCACCTTCTTGCACTCATCATAGATGGGCAGAGTATCACGATAGACGATCAGCTGATGCAGATAGGACAGGGAATCCCCAACGTCGAAATACTCATACTTGATTCCGTAGTGATCGAAATTCCGCCGGCAGGCGAGACAATCAGGGCACATGTGACTACCATAGATCTTCAGCATATCTGCTTACCTCCAAATTCTCACAGATTCAATAGTAGAGGACGAAAAGATCATCTACTTCTTGATTCCAGCGTTCCGGACGAGATCCTCGTTGATCTTCTTGAACCGCGCGACGGTATCCAGCAGAACCTGGTCGGCTGTCGGAGCCGGGACAGGCGCCGGCGCATACTTGCGATAGTTGGCATAGATAGCCCCCTGCAGGTTCTTGCTGGCCGTAGCGAGCGCGATATTGAGCGCGTTGCTGACCGCATAGGTGCTATCCGTGGTAGCGAGGACGACCGGCTTCTCGAAACCGAGCAGCAGTTTAGACTTGGAGAGCGACTCGTTATCCATGGACCGCTTGGTCGCGGCGATGGTCTTGCGCGCCCAGGAGAGGCCGAGGCCCGCCATCGGCGCGCGCGAAGAATCGGAGTTGATCAGAGCCAGGAAAGCTTTGTTGTAGCCCCAGGCCGCCTCGGAGATGACACGGCCGGTATCACCGCAGGTCACCAGAGCATCGATCGACTCGCCCAGGAAGAGCTTCTCCAACGAGATGGTGCCGAAGAAATCTTGCCGCTTCGATTCCTGCAGCAACCGATAGAGATCCTGAGCCCAGGGATAGCCATACTCGACATCCAGGTCGAGCATCGCGATGATCCCCTCTACCACCTCATCATCCTTCTTGAAGCTGGGAATCAACCGAGCCTTCTGCGAGACGAACTTCTTAGGTTCGTTGATCGTCTTAGCAGTCAGCAGAGCCAGATCGTAGAACTCCGTGAGATCGGCGAAGGTCGGATCCTTGACATACCCGTAATCAGCAACGACGACGGGTTTCAACCGGGTGGCGATAAAGCCGCACATGACCGGCGTCTCGAGGAACTCCAGCCGCTTCAGAACCACGCCGAGAGCATCGACGGTCCTCTGATCGTAATCGATGAGGAGAAGGTCATCCGCATCCCAATCCTTGAGCAGTTTGACAGCGACGGCGAACGAGGAAGCATCCTCGGCCAGCGCATCGGTCAGCGACGCATAATCGTCGATGTTCTTATCGATGGCAATCGTCTGGACACCATCGATACCATCGACTAGAGAGACATCCTTCTTCTTGCCGATGACGACGAAGCTAAAACCCTTCTTCTTATTGATGTAAGTCTTCAGACCGAAAGAGAAATTTATCGGCTCCTTGACGAGCCCGAGATCGATAACAATCTTTGACATACTCCCTCCAGATAACGATTAAAAATGAACCCGCTTCTGCGGGTTCATCTTATCACAATCAGAAGTATCTCTACTTCTTCTTGAGGTACTTAAGCGAATCGAAGGTGACGGCGGTGAGAATGATGACACCGATGAAGATGTTGGCGATATCGGTGGAGTTGGAAGCCTGGTACTTGGAGAGAACACCGTTGAGGAAGAACTTGAGCATCTCGAAGATCAAGCAGCCGATGACCGCGCCAGAGACCTTACCGATACCACCCATGAAGGAGATACCACCGACGACGCAGGCCGCGATCGCCTCCATTTCCCAACCCTGACCGAAGGCCGAGTCGGAAGAACCGAAGGTCGTACCAGTAACAAATCCACCGAGTCCGTAGAGAACACCAGCCATGATGAAGGCGCCGATGGTGACCCAGAAGACGGAGATTCCCGAGACGGAAGCCGCATCGGGGTTGCCGCCGACCGCGTACAGATACTTACCGAACTTAGTCTTGTTCCAGAGGAAGGAAACGATCAGGATGGTGATAGCCGCATAGATGAAGATGATGGGGAATCCGTTGAAGCTGCGAGTCTGACCGATCATCATAGAGACCTGAGCAGCGGCAGAGGAGATCGAACCAGTCTTGACCGCCTTAGTAGCGACGACGCAGATACCCCAGATGACCAGCTGAGTAGCCAGAGTGGAGATGAAGGGGTGAATCTTGAACTTGGCAGAGAAGAAACCAGCGATGGCGGAGAACAGGGTGCAGAAGATGACAGAGAGCAGCAGAGCAACGATCAGCGCGACGCCGAGACCAGCCTTGTAGATGTTGGAGAAGTTGAGGCCGAAGAACATAGTCGAGGTATTGGGATTCAGGATCATACATGTGATCAGCGTTCCCAGCGTGACCATACGTCCGACCGACAGATCAGTACCAGCCAGCAGAATCAGACCGGCGACACCCAACGCGTAGAAGACCTTGTAGGAGAAGTTCTTGAGGATCAGCATGATGGAGTTGATGGACAGAACATTGGGGGCGAGACTGACACAGATGATCATGAAGAGGAGCAGAACCAGATACAGACCGTTCTTGATGAAGAAATTCTTGGGATCGAACTGGTAGAGGTAGTTCTCGACCTTGGCTTCCACGAGCTCTACCGGAGTATTCCTACCATTGCGGATAGAAGCGAGCAGATGGTACTGCTGCAGGAAGTGCGCGTGCTTCTCGTTCTTGATGACCTGAAGCTTCGCCTTGTACTGAGTGTTCTCCTCGAACCTAGCCTGGTTGAAGAAGGACTTCTGAGTCTTCAGCTTGTTCTCGTACAGGGTAACCGCTGCTTCATCGTTATTATCAGCGGGCTTGATAGCCTCGATCTCCGCCATCGCCTTCTGGTTCTGAGCGACGATCTCAGCCACCTTGTTAGCGTGCTCTTCCTTGATCTTGGCGATTCGATTAGCCCAGTCCTCTTTCGCGGCGGGAGCGGCCTTCTTATAGAACTCCTTAGTCACCCGAACCGCTTCGCCCTGAATCTCAGCGACCTGAGCCTTATTGGCTTTCACGACCTCGCTAGCCGCCTTGATCTGCTCCTTATCCTTAGCGATCAGGCTCTCCTTATCTTCTTTCGAATAGTTCTTGTTCCTCTTGATCTTGAGAATCTCGACATTGAGATTCTCGATCTTGGTAACTCCATCAGCCCTCAGATTGCTGAGCTGACTATCGTAACCAGCGATCGAATTGAGGAACGCGCTGGATTCCTGCTCGGAAGCACCAGCGATGACTTTAATGCTTTCCATTGCTTTTTCTCCTTACATGTACTTAGCGCACAGCCTAAGCAGCTCCTCCTGGTTCGTCTCCTTGGTGTTGACGACGCCAGCCAGAGTGTGATTGGACATGACGGCGATCCTGTTGGTGACACCGAGAATCTCAGGCATCTCGGAAGAGACCATGATGATGGTCTTCCCGCTCTTGGCGAGGTTGATCATCAGCTGATAGATCTCATACTTAGCACCGACATCGATACCGCGGGTCGGCTCATCCATCAGGAAGACATCGGGCTCGAGCTCCAGCCAGCGTCCGATGATCACCTTCTGCTGGTTACCACCGGACAGAGCGGAGATCTTCTCGTGAACCGACATGCACTTGGTGTGCATCACCTCGACCTCGTGCTCAGCCGCATGCTCCATCATCTTATTGGAGAGAACATGGTAGCTCATATAGGCGCCTAGATTGTTGATGCAGGTGTTGTACTGAATCGATTCCTTGAGGAACAATCCGTTCGCTTTACGCTCCTCAGTGACCAGAGCGAACCCCTGCTTCATCGCGTCAGCGGCGCTGTGGAAGTCCATGACCTTACCCTTGTAGACGATCTGTCCACCCGAGAGCGTCCTCAGTCCGAAGAGGCACTCGAGAGTCTCGGTACGGCCCGCACCGACCAGACCGTAGATACCGAAGATCTCACCCTTCTTAACGCTGAAGGAGATATCGTGCAGGAAGGGAGCGAACTTCGAGGTCAGTCCCTTGACCTCGAGGATATCCTCACCAGGTGTGTTGTCCACGGGAGGGAAACGGTTGGTCAGCGGACGTCCGACCATGGCCTTGATGATCTCATCGAGGTTAGTATCGGTGATCTTCTTGTTCATGACCATCTGTCCATCGCGCAGGACGCAGATCTCATCGCAGCACTTGAAGACCTCATCCATCTTGTGCGAGATGTAGAAGAAGGAAGTCCCCTGATCGCGGAGTCTCTTCATGATCTCGAAGAGCTTATCGACCTCATTGTCCGTCAGAGATGAAGTAGGCTCATCGAGAACGATCAGCTTGGCCTTATAGGAGACAGCCTTAGCGATCTCGACCATCTGCCTCTGAGCGACAGCCATCGTCTTCATCTTCGCATTCAGATCGACCTTGATACCCAGCTGCTTGAATAGGGCTGTCGCTTCCGCAGCCATCGTCTTCTTATCGATAATACCGCCGATAGTGGGATATCGGCCGAGGTACATATTGTCTAGAACCGTCATCTCAAGACACTGATTGAGCTCCTGATGAACCATGGCGATTCCGTTTTCCAAAGCTTCCTTGGGCGAGTTGAAGTTGATCGACTTGCCATCGAGAATGATATTTCCGTCGTCCCGGTGAAGGATTCCGAAGATAGTCCTCATCATCGTGGACTTTCCGGCACCATTCTCGCCCATAAGACCCATGACGGTTCCGCGGTGAATCTTCAGATTCACGCCCTTCAGAACCTGGTTCTTGCCGAAAGACTTGGAAAGGTTTTGCAGTTCGAGGATTATCTCGTTTCTATTTATCTCCACGTTTGTAAACCTCCAATTCCAACGTCATCTCTCTAAACTGGTGGATATATCGGTGAAATTGCGACAATTATCCACACTTCCTAAACACAACAACAAGGAAGTCACAACTGTGCTTCCTTGTTATCACGATAGACTAGTCTAAGCTAGAGCTATATTCGTCGACTTAAGCGAGCTCGTTGACGTTGCTCTTGTTGATGATGACGTGGTGGACACGGAAGGCCTTGTGCTCCTTATCGAACCAGATGGAGTCGGGATCCTCATTCCAAGCTTCCTTGGTGGTAACGACCTTGATGCCAGCGGTCAGCTCCGCATCGGTGAGCTCAGTTCCAGCATCATCCTTGTGGGTCGTAGCAGTCTTGTTGAGGATGTTCTGGAGCAGCTTAGCGACGATCTGAGCCTGCGCCTTACCATCGTTACGGATGGAAGCGACGTACTGAGGGTTGTCCTTGACAGCCTGCAGAGCATCGGCCAGAGCATCGACACCAGCGATCAGGACGCCGGAGCTCTTGAAGGTAGCGTTGTTGGAGATAGCGACCGCCATTCCATCGTTGTTGGACAGAATGACATCGATATCCTTGTTGGTATCAGCGGACAGAGTCTGCTCGACATTGGTCGCAGCGGTAGCCGCATCCCAGGTAGCACCAGCAGTGTTCTTGGCGGTGGTGATTCCCTTCCAGGTGATCTTCTTGAAGGTCACGCCATCGACACCGGACGCAGAGGCGAACTTACCAGCCGTGGGCTTGTAGTTAGCAGTGATCTCAGCATCGGTAGTGTTGGGGTTGTCGAGGTAGGCATCCAGATAGATAGGAGCCCAGATGGAACGCGCCTCAGCATCAGCATGAGCATCCTCACCACGGACGACATAGACACCGATCTTGCCATCGCCATTGCGGTCGACGGCAGCGAATCCCTTCTCGTTGATGGCCTCGGCCATAGCCTTACCCTCATAGCGGCCACCCTCAGCGGACTCGATTCCAACGTAGTAGGCGTTGGTCTTCTTATTCATGGTCTCCATATCGACATCGCCAGAGGAAGTGGACAGCTCACGGTTGAAGAAGACGACGGGGCGGCCCTTCTGGGCGATCTTGTCGAGGTAGGTGGCACCATTCTGCTGGGAGACGACGTTGATAGCGTAGGCATCATAGGTGTCATCACCCAGAGCCTGATCGAGGAACGTCAGCGCCTTGGAATCATCGTTGGCCGCATCGTTCCAGGACATCTTGGAGAAGCCATTCTTGTTCTTGGTAGCAGCGTCGAGTCCAGGCTTCCAAAGACTGGACATATTGGGATCGGCGTTGTTGTAGGTCAGAGCGAACATGTTGTAGGAGCCATCAGAGTTCTTGGGAGCGGCATCCCAATCGTAGGCCAGCGAGCTAGAGCAGGAAGCCAGGGTGGAAGCGACTAGAGCGAGCATTAGAACCTTTTTTTTCATAGTGAATTATTGAACCTCCAATACTATGAGCGAACGGTTAGGGCCTCAGGCGATAGCAGCATCGGACATGGCTGTAATCGCTTTCCTGAAGTCGCCAACGATTATACACGCATCCATTTAAAAATTAAGTGCAGTTTTAAACAAAATAAACCATAAGTTTCATATTTTCACAGTTTTGGCACACATAAAGGCACTTATTTCTAAAATGAAATCGCTTATAAATGAAAGCCCTTTTATTGAAATTAAGTTTAATTAAGCCGGCTCTCCCACCGATAAAGCCTTGAAATCCATTTCAGATAAATAAAAAAAAGACCGCAGAATCACCAGGGATTCCGCGGCCCGACTACCGCTCGATCTACTTACCGGATCCGTACCAGCTGCTCTTGATGTTCTCGAGCGTGCTGTCCAGATCGTCCTCCGCCATAGCGGCCACCGCAAACATGTAGGAGGGCATCATGAGGCCATCAGCCTTATTGAAGACTATGGTCTGACCGATGCTGTCGCTCTTGCGGTTCCGCAGGATGTAGTACTCTCTTCCATTGACGAGAAGAAGAGTCTTGTTTCCACTGACCGCCAGAACGGTACCAGTCAACTTGGTTTCTTCCATTTTTTCTTACCTCACATTTAGGATTATATAGACAAAATCTCAAAGGAAATCACTATATCTATCTATTTTCTGCTTTTTTCGCCACATATGCAGGTATAAGAACCACCTAGCACAACGATCGCATATATCTATATAAATTACGTTAATTCAATAACTCTATATACCTATATGTATGTAAATTCGCCAGAGCTACCCTAGCCGAATATCAGCCTTCACCCATAAACTATCGATACGGACGGAGATATCACTGCTCTATATCCGGTATGTCAATTTAGATAAACAACAGATAGCGAGAAACAAAAAAACAGCAGCCTCAGCTGCTGAATCCGACCTTTGAACCGAGTTTATTACTCAGCCTTGACCTTGACGTCTAGGACCTTCTTACCCCTGTAGAAACCACAAGCGGTGCAGACCCTATGAGATTGGATCATCGCGCCACAATTGGGGCAAGCGGAAAGGTTCTTGGCATGGAGAACAAAGTGGGTTCTCCTCTTGGCCTTACGGGTCTTGGAAGTTCTTCTGGTAGGAACAGCCATATCTAATGCACCTCTCTATTTTCTCGCTCGTTCAGGTAATATACCCCTGAAGTGCCAAAACATTATAGATAGGCAAGGGATTCAAGTCAAACTTTCACATCGACATCCGCACTTTTTTTCGCTGTATGATGCGCTTCATACCTCAAGATACCGGTCTACCACTCCCGGAATAGGATATTCGAATAAGCGATTCACCAGCCGGGTAAAGGTTGTTTAAAAGTCATCCAGAGGGTAAAAATTCTCCCCGTTTCACTGCTAATCTCCCCTGTAACCGAGGAGGTCAGCCATGGATGAACTAAGTTTCAAAATCCGTAACATACTAGCCATAGACCTCAAGAGCTTCTACGCTTCAGTCGAGTGCATCGACCGCCACCTCGACCCCTTTAAAGTCCCCCTGATCGTCTGCGATCCGGACCGCGGTGGCAACTCGATAGTCATGGCCGTGTCCCCGTATCTGAAGGCAAAAGGTATTCCCTCTCGGTGCCGCCGAAAGGATGTTCCAGATATCGCAGGTCTGATAGTCGCCGTGCCGAGGATGGCTCGTTACCTCGAGGTATCCGCAACGATCAACGACATATACCTGAGACATGTGGATGAGAAGAACCTGCACGTCTACTCCATCGACGAATCATTCCTCGATGTGACCAACTTTCTCCGGTGCGAGAGAAAGACTCCCCGGGAGATTGCCGAGACGATCATCGGCGAGGTGAAAAGAGAGACCGGCCTCACCGTCTGTGCCGGTATCGGCGACAACCTGTTCATGGCCAAAGCGGCGATGGATATCGAGGCCAAGCACAATCCCGACTTCATCGCTGAATGGCACCGCGGCGATATCGCAAAGAAGCTCTGGCCCGTCTCCCCCCTCTCGAAGATCTGGGGCATCGGCGAGAGGATGGAAATCAAGCTCAACCGCCTCGGACTCTACACCGCGGGCGAGGTGGCCGCCTTCGACCCGCACGAGCTGGTGAATAGATTCGGCGTGATCGGAGGCGAGATATGGCTTCACTGCAATGGGGTCGACCGCGCCATCATAGAGGAGAAGAGAGACCGACCGCGCGCTTCCATGTCGGTAGGGCAGCAGCTCCACCTCGGCGCGTCGGGAGAGGATATCCACCTGCTGGCCCGCGAGATGGGGCGAGAACTGGCAATCCGCCTCGCGCGCGAGAACCTGTCCTGCCGCGGCATATGCCTGTGGATGTCTGGCGATGACCTGTGGTCAAACCACCTCGAAGCGGGGAGAGGAATCTCCACCTCCACCGAGATCGTCGCATCGATAGAGCGCATGCTGGAGGGAAGGATACCCGCGAGGATCTTCAGGATAGGCGCGGTCGCCTACGATCTGTCTCCCTCCTCCTTCATGCAGCTCGATCTGGAAACAGACTGGAAGAAAAGAGAGAAGGACGAGGCGCTGGACCGAACGATGGCGCGGATCAAGGATACCTTCGGTCCCGCCTCGATATTCCGGCTCTCAGCCCTCCATAGAGGATCGACGCATCTGAGACGAGCTATCCAGATAGGAGGTCACAAGGCATGATACACGATCGTGGCATGATAAAGTGGTTACCCTTCAAGTCGCTCCCAGAGCAGGAGAGTTTCCTTGCGCTGCACCGCGCGAGGCGAGAGTGCGAGAGCTGCCCTGAGCTATCGCCCGACCAGCTCGCCGAACTGGATGCGACCCTGAAGCAACTAGAGCCCGGCGACCGCATCGAGATCACAGTATTCGAGGACGGTCACTCGCACCGCTTCAACACTAACTTCCTAGGCACCTCCGGCCATGGTATAAAGACAACCGCTGCGACTTTCGATAGTAAAACCATCATCGAACTGAAGAGAATATAGGTAAAATTCAGGCAAAATTTCGAAATATCTGAAGTAAAATACATATCTGCGCTTCTAAAAATCCACTTATGTGGTAATATAGCTGGCGCTGGTTCCGTAGGAAAGTGGTTAATCCAAGCGACTGCAACTCGCTCATCAGCGGTTCGAATCCGCTCGGAACCTCCAAAAACGCTCCCGTAGCTCAGCTGGATTAGAGTATCTGACTACGAATCAGAGGGCCATGGGTTCGAGTCCCTTCGGGAGCACCACCGTATAAAAAGATCCGCTGCTATGAGGCAGCGGATCTCTTTTTTATTCCATCTCGATGGTAGCTGGGGGTTTCGAGGTGCAGTCGAACAGCACACGGTTGATACCGACCACCTCGTCTACGATCCTATCAGCAATCCGAGTCAGAAGATCGAAGGGGAGCGCGAACGGCTTAGCGGTCATGAAGTCGATCGTCTGCACCGCGCGAATCACGCAGGCGTAATCGTAGGAGCGGCCATCGCCCTTGACTCCGACAGTCCTCATATTGGAGAGCGCAGCGTAGTACTGCGAGATCTTCCGCGCGAGACCCGCCTTCTCGATCTCCTCGCGGAGGATCTGATCAGCATCCTGAACGATCCGTACCTTCTCCGGAGTGACCTCGCCGATGATTCGGATCGAGAGTCCCGGGCCGGGGAAGGGTTGACGGAAGACCAGAGAGTCGGGCAGACCCAGCTGTCGCCCCAGCTCTCTCACCTCATCCTTGAAGAGGTACCTCAGAGGTTCGACCAGCCCCTTGAACCCGATATCAGCCGGCAGACCACCGACGTTGTGATGAGATTTTATACGCGCTGAATTACCGCCCTGCCCAGATTCGACGACATCGGGATAGATAGTTCCCTGGGCGAGATAATCGATAGTTCCCAACTTCTTCGCTTCATCGCGGAAAGTATCGATGAAAAGCTGACCGACGACCTTCCTCTTCGCCTCGGGATCGGTCACTCCGCTCAGGGCGTGGAAGAACTTCTCTGAAGCATCGACCGGATGGAAATCCAGATCGAAGTTCTGGAAGGTCGCTATAACATCGCGAGCCTCATTCTTCCTCAGAAGCCCGTGATCGACAAAGACGCAGGATAGGCGCTGGCCGATCGCCTTGGAGATGAGTGCCGCACACACGGAGGAATCGACGCCACCGGACAGTCCGAGCAGAACCCGGCCATCACCCACCTGCGCCCTGATTCGATCGACAGAATCGGAGATGATGCTGTCGATGCTCCAATCCTTCTTCGCACCGACTATTTTAAATAGGAAATTCTCGATGATCCTCTGGCCATACTGGGTATCGTTGACCTCTGGGTGAAACTGTACACCATACTGCTTCCTCGCCACATCCTGGGCGATCGCATTGGGAGTACCAGCGGTATACGCTAATCTCTGATAGCCAGCGGGCAGGGTGACGACGCAGTCGCGGTGCGACATGAAGACGTGGAAGCTGTCAGGCACACCGTCCAAAAGCGGCGAATCACCCGACTTGAAGACCACAGTATCGCCGTACTCCGCGCTGTCGAGAGGGGCCACCCTCCCCTGCTGCGCATACGAGAGGAGCTGGAATCCATAACAGATACCCAGTACTGGCAACCCGGATTTCAGGATGCAGTCCGGCAGAGGAAAAGCACCCTTCTCATAGACGCTCATCGGTCCGCCCGTCAGGATCACTCCAGCGACCAGGCCAGAGGCAAGCTCAGCCTCAGCATCCTTGAAAGAGCAGATTTGGGAATAGACGCCAGCCTGACGAACCCGGCGAGCAACCAGCTCGTTATACTGGCTACCGTAATCGACAACAAGGATTCCTCTCTGTCTCATCATTCGCCCTCCTGGCAGAAATTCTAATATGGAAGAGAAAAAATCATTAGAATATACATGTATCTCATGCGGTGAAAGCGCATATACTTTCTGAATTTTCCACAGTGTGGGATAATGTCGAGTCGCGTCAAGGAGGAGATCAGCATGTCTGATTGCAAGAAGACCCAGAGGATCAAGAGGAAGATCTACCCTATCACCCCTAAGAACATTCTCGTCAAGGGTTCGAAGAAAGAGGCTAAGTAAGCCGAAAGCGATCCAGAGAAGCGGATCGCTTTTTTCGTCTCAACGCAATATCCGTGAATCAGTCAGACGAAGACCTAAGCGAAATATATTTTCATGTAACGATTTTACATATAAGCTTGAAGAATCATTGAAAAGACTTTAAGCCATTGCTACAATAACCAGTGCAAAGAAAGGAATTCCTATGAGTACATTAAGAAAGGTCGCTTTCGCATTCGGGATTCTAACCATCATCAGCGTAGGTGTCACGGGTCTTATCTATTTCTTTCTAGCCATCTCCGCCGTCGCCGCTAGCGGGGCAGATACGGACGCTGCCGTCCAAATGACAACATTATGGGTCACTGCCATCTGCTTACTGATTCCTCTCGCCTGGATGATCCCCATGCTGATCCACATGAAGAAAGCCGCTGATCTCAGCACCGGCTTCTCCATTTGCACCCTGCTCTTCTTCAATCTGATCAGCGGAATCCTTCTGCTCTGCGACGACAAGAAGTAGACAGACACAGAACTGGAAGCCAGCCTGATACGAGGGCTGGCTTTTACTATTTCAGCTGCGCTGCCGATCATCCCGGCTGCGCTTGAAAAGAAGCCAGGATCCGACGAGCGATATCTAACCGCTTCACTGTTTTTTTGCTACTATCTATAGCACCGAGGATTGGCGCAGCTTGGTAGCGCACTTGGTTTGGGACCAAGGGGTCGTGAGTCCGAATCTCACATCCTCGACCATCGAGAGATACGCCGGGCAGCGAGCGCTGCCTGGCGTTTTTTTACTATCAGGACAGCTGAGCTTTGAGCTCGAGGATCTCATCCCGGAGCTTCGCCGCCTCCTCGAAGTTGAGGTCCTTAGCCTCCTTGCGCATCTGGTCGGTCAGCTCCTTGATAGCTCTCTGAATCTCCTTGAGACTCATCTTGCCCGAAGCCCCTTTCGCCCTCTTGGAATTCTTGTCATCGATAAACCGCACCGGGGGCTTGATCGGCTTGATGATGGTGTGGGGAACGATCCCGTGCGCGGCGTTGTACGCCTCCTGGATCCTCCTTCGGCGCGCCGTCTCCTCGATTGCGGCCTTCATGCCATCAGAGACACCATCGGAGTACATGATCACGCGTCCTGAAGCATTTCGCGCAGCGCGTCCGACAATTTGGATCAGCGAGCGCTCCGAGCGCAGGAAACCTTCCTTATCAGCGTTGAGGATCGCAATGAGACTGACCTCGGGAATATCCAGTCCCTCCCTCAGCAGGTTGATTCCCACGACGCAATCGTAGTCTCCCTTCCGGAGCTTATAGATGATCTCGGACCGCTCCATCGTCTTGATCTCATGCTGCAGATAAGCGACCTTGATCCCCTGCCCCTTCAGGTAGTCGGTCAGGTTCTCCGCATCCTTGATAGTCAGCGTGACGATCAGCGACCGCTCGTTTCGCTCGATCCGCTTCTTGACCTCGCTGGTGACATCCTGAATGGGGTTGAGATCGTTCGAGCGCACCTCGATAATGGGATCGACCAGTCCGGTAGGCCGGATGATCTGCTCGACCACTTCGCCTCCGGTCTGCTTGAGCTCATAGTCACCAGGGGTCGCCGAACAGCAGATAGCGGACTTGATCTTGCTCTCGAACTCAGCGAACTTCAGCGGTCGATTGTCGAGGGCGGAAGGAAGCCTGAACCCGTAGTCGACCAGCGTCTGCTTCCTGCTCCTATCTCCGAAGTACATTCCGCCCACCTGGGGGATGGTGACATGAGATTCATCGATGAACAGTATGTAGTCATCGGACAGATAGTCGAACAGCGTATACGGGGTCTCACCTGGTTTTCTCCCATCGAGATGCCGCGCGTAGTTCTCCACTCCAGGGCAGATTCCAAACTCCTCGAGCGAAGCGAGATCGTGCTCGGTCCGCATCTTGAGGCGCTCCTCCTCCAGCGGCTTGCCCTCCTGAGCGAAATACTTGAGCCGCTCATCCAGCTCCTCGCGGATAGTCTTGCACGCCGCCTTGACGCGAGCGAGACCGGAAGCATGCTCGTAGGCGGGGTAGACAGGATACCCATCATAGGAGTGGATAACCTCTCCGGTCATCGGCTTGATCTCATCTATCTCGACGATCCTATCGTCCTCAGCATAGACTCGGATCAGCACGGTCATCTCGGAGTTGGAAGGGGGCATAAACTCGAACATATCGCCCTGAATCCTGAATTTACCAGGACTCAGAGTCAAGTTATCGCGCTGATACTGTGAGACTACCATCTTCTGGGCTATGGCGTGTGGATCGTACTCGTCTCCCACCTTGAGCGTAAAGGCTAGGTCGCGGTACTCATCAGGATCGGTCAGTCCGAAGATAGAGGCGACTGTCGCCACCACGATCGTGTCGTGACGCTCCAACAGCGAATTGACAGCCGAAGCGCGCATCATCTCGATCTCCTGATTCATGACGACTTCCTTGTCGATGTAGGTATCGGTCTTGGGAAGGTAGGCTTCCGGCTGATAGAAATCGAAGTTGGAGATGAAGAACTCCACCCGGTTGTGAGGGAACAGCTCCCGAAACTCTCCATACTCCTGTGCCGCCAAGGTCTTGTTGTGCACCAGGACGAGCGCCGGACGCTGCGACCGCAGGATGACATTGGCCATCGTAAAGGTCTTGCCGGTACCGGTAGCACCCAGCAGAACCTGCCACTTCTTCCCCTCTTTCAACCCCGCAGTCAAGCTAGCGATCGCCTGCGGTTGATCGCCGGTCGGCGAGAAGGGCGAGACCAGTTCAAACGGATGCGAATAATCCATGTGCCACACCTCCTGATGGAACCGTTTTCTCCTTTTAAACTACCCTAGAGGATAACCCCGGATATTTTAAAGGAGTATAAAAGAAATCGACTCCAAGGAGTCGAGAGGTAGGTACTTTCATGTCCGATGAGAAGAGAGGTTGGAAGCTCAGTCGCGCCACAGCGTGGAGCATCGCCACGCTCGGAATCGCGCTCCTGGCGGGTCTGCTGGCCGGGGCGATCGTCTGGATCGTCCTCGCCGAACCCGCACTCTTCGTCGTCTGGGGCATCAGCTTCCCCTTTGCAGCGGCGCTTTGCTTCCTGCTGCGCGGAACGGCGGATATCCTATCTAGAGAGAGACGGAAATACGGCATCCTGTCAGCGTGCGGACGTCTGATCTCCGTCGTCTTAGCCCTCGGGCTCTCGTTCCTCTATATATACCTGGTTAAGGGAACCAGCTATCTCTACCTGCTCGCCTCCCCCACCGCGATCGCATTCGGATATCTCGCGGGTATGATTGGAGCCTGGAAGGAGGAAAAAAGTTAGGAATGAACCTCGAGAAGATGATTGAATTCCTCGACTGGAATCACCTGCCGCCCGAGTTCCTATCGTCCGTAATCGCGCTCCTGATCCTGCTGGTGTTCGCGATAGTCGTCCACTTCAAGATCAAGTCCTACGACCCATTGAAAGCTCCCCAGGGCATCGTCTACGCCATGGAGGAAGCTTCAAACTTTGCCGATAAGCAGGTCGCTCAACTCATGGGACCGGCGTTTACAGGCTTCGGCGGATACGTCCTGGTGCTAGGCGCCTACATCATGATCGGCTTCATCCTGGGCTTCGTCGGACTCCCCAACGTCCTGCAACCGGGGAACTCGGATTACTTCCTCTCACCGCTCCCCAACCCGTTCACCAATACCGCCATGCCCCTGTCGATCGCTCTTCTGACATTCCTCTGGGCCCACTACACTTCGGTCAGATGTCTGAAGTGGAAGTACTTCAGAAGATTCGTCAGACCCATCCCCGTCTTCCTTCCCATCAACATGATAACCATGTGGTCACCGGTGCTATCGATGACGCTCCGTCTCTTCGGTAACGCCCTCGCGGGCTACTGCATCGTCGCCCTGGTCTACACCGGCTTCGAGTTCGCCTTCCCCACCGTGGGAGCGGGACTCGCCCTGACACCCCTGCTGACCCCCATCATCCACCTATACTTCGATCTGTTCGATGGATTTATCCAGCTCACAGTCTTCTGCATGCTGACTATGATCAACATCGCCAGCGAATACGTCTCACCTGAACAGCTGGTCATGGAGAAGCAGGAAGCGGAAGAGAAGAGACAAGCTAGACTGAAAAGACGTGAAGACCGGAAGAGAAGAAAAGCTGAGAAGCTCGCTGCAGAAGCGAAGAATTAACACTGAAAAGAGGTAAATGAATCATGGATCCTATAGCTGCTAAATTCCTGGCGCTGGCCATCGCCTGCGTCGGTATGGGTATCGTCGGTATCGGAGAAGGTATGGCGGTCGCTAAGGGTATGGAGAGCATCGGAAGGAACCCCTCCGCCTCCAAGGATGTGCGCTCAACGCTGATCATCGGTGTCGGACTGATCGAGTCCTGCGCGATATACATCCTCGTCATCGCCATAATCATGGCCTTCGTCATCAAGACTGCTTAAAATCTTTGAATTTCAATCCTTTAACATCGAGAGAGAAATCTCTCTGGAGGTGATTTAATGCAACTGAAGAAGGTACTGGGTCTAACCCTAGCATCGGTCTCCACACTCAGCCTAGCCTCCTGCGACACCGAAGCGCTGCAGAACAAGCTGAGCAGTGTAGCCGATGGACTGCTTCCTAACCTCTATGTGACCATCGCACAGATTCTCATCTTTGCCGCGGTCGCGGCCGCGGTCATCCTCCTGGCCTACAAGCCTCTGAAGAAGAAGATCAGCCAGAGGAAGGAATTCATCGAGAGCTCGGTCAAGAAGGCTCAAGAGGATTCCCAGGCGGCTAAGGATACCCTGAATAAGGCCGATAAGATCAAGAGCGACGCCCAGGTCGAAGCGGGGCAGATCATCGAGAAAGCCCGCTCAATCGCGGAGGCTAACGCCGCTCAGGCCCAGCGCGACCTGACTCACTCCATCGAGCAGCAGCGCGCGCAGGCGCACCGGGATATCGAGGATGAGCGCCGCAAGATGCTCCGCGACGCGCATACGGAGATCGTTCAGACCGCTATCGACACATCCAAGCAGATCCTCGGACGCGAAGTCAAGGAAGAGGATAACGCCAAGATGGTCGATGACTTTATCGACTCCATCGCCAGCGACGGAAAGGAGAGCTCCAAGTGATCGAGAAGGAGATCCTGACCCGCATCGCCGACGGTCTGAGACAGATCGGTAGAGCGAACAAGGTATCGGGGATCTATCGCGAGGACCTGAAGTTCTTCGAGTGGATCTGCAAGCAGAACACGGATCTGATTCCCTTCCTCAACTCCCCTTCGGTCGACTACCCCAAGAAGTGTCAAGCGATGGACGAGCTGTTCAAGGACCTGCTAGTTCCCGAGGTCATGTCCTTCCTGAAGATCCTCATCCGCGATCACATGATCGACTATCTCCCCCAGATCAGGGAGGAGTACAACCGGCTCGCCGACGAGGATGCGAATATCGCCGAAGGTCAGCTCTTCACTCCTTTCGTCCTGCCGACCAGCCAGGTTAGAAAGCTGGAACGAGCTTTCTCCAACAGGATCGGTAGAAGGGTTATCCTGACCCAGATCCCCGATAAGAAACTCATCGCGGGAATCAGGGTCATACTCCTAGACACCGAGTACGAGTACTCGATCAACACCGTGCTCGAGGGCATCAAGAAGAATATTCTGAGCAAGGAGGAAAACCAGGATGGCAGATAACATCAAACTCAACTCGATCTCGGACCTCATCGCCCGCGAGATCGAGAAATACACCAAGCACGTCGAGACCAACGACGTGGGCCAGGTCGTCAGCGTCGGCGACGGTATCGCCACCATCTACGGTCTGGACAACGCCATGTACGGAGAGCTGCTGGAGTTCCCCAACAGCATCTACGGCATGGTGATGAACCTGGACCAAAACAGCGTGGGCGCCGTCCTGTTCTCCGATGATGACAGCATCCGGGAAGGCGATGTCGTCCATCGTACCAACCGCGTGGTCTCCGTCCCCGTCGGCGACGGGATGATGGGACGCGTGGTCAATGCACTGGGTCAACCCATCGACGGGCGCGGCGAGATCGTCAACGAGGGCTATCGCCCCGTGGAGATGCCCGCTCCCTCCATCATGGACCGGCAGTCGGTCGATGTGCCCCTCGAGACTGGCATCAAGGCGATCGACAGCATGATCCCCATCGGTCGCGGTCAGCGCGAGCTGATCATCGGCGATCGTCAGACTGGCAAGACCGCCCTGGCTATCGATACCATCATCAACCAGCGAAATAAGAATGTCATCTGCGTCTACTGCGCGATAGGACAGAAAAATTCGACGATCGCACAGATCGTGGATAAGCTCAAGCAGCACGATGCTTTGAAGTACACCTGCATCGT
The DNA here is from genome assembly GCA_002437105.1 of Caryophanales bacterium UBA6449. Lineage (GTDB taxonomy): Bacteria > Bacillota_I > Bacilli_A > RFN20 > CAG-288 > CAG-568. Next base: position 271,688 of record DJOB01000006.1, on the reverse strand, counting down.
GGATGCCTCGGCGAGCGAGCCGGCCCCGATGCTCTACCTCGCCCCCTATTCCGCCGTCTCCATCGCGGAGCACTGGATGTGGAAGGGACGGGATGTCCTCATCGTCTACGATGATCTGAGCAAGCACGCCGTCGCCTACCGCACCCTGTCGTTGCTGCTGAAGAGATCCCCTGGAAGAGAGGCCTACCCCGGCGATATCTTCTATCTTCACTCCAGATTGCTGGAGCGCTCCTGCCGTCTGAGAAAGGACCTGGGCGGTTCGATCACCGCCCTGCCTATCGCCGAGACTCAAGCCGGCGATATCTCCGCCTACATCCCCACCAACCTGATATCCATCACCGATGGACAGATCTTCCTCAACACCGATATGTTCAACTCCGGACAGCGTCCCGCCATCGATGCGGGTCTATCGGTGTCGCGCGTCGGTTCGACCGCGCAGACCAAGGCGATGAAATCCGTATCCAAGACCCTGAAGATGGAGTTAGCCAGCTACCACGAGATGCTCGACTTCGCCCGTTTCGGATCGGATCTCGACATCTCGACCAGAAGGATTCTGGCTCACGGTTCCGCCATCATGGAGGTGCTGAAGCAGAAGCAGTACATGCCCCTGTCCAACGCTCAGGAGGTCATGGATATCTACGTGGCCCAGAAGGGCTACTTGGATAACATGCCCAAGGCGGATATCCACCGCTACCTCAAGATGATGGACAGCATCATCTCGAGCCACAATCCTGAAGTCTACGCGAGCATCAACGACGAGAAGGTACTGAAGCCCGAGATCGCCCAAAAGATCGATGAGGTCTTCCAAGAAGTCAACCGATCTCTGAGCACTCAGGAGGGTAGGTAGTCGTCATGCCGCAGTCGATGCTCACGATCAGAGAGAGACTTAGAACGGTCGCCTCGATCCGCAAGATCACCAACGCGATGAAGCTGATCGCCTCCTCTCGCTACTCTCGGAGCCGCAACCTGCTGGATGCTGCCCTGAGATACGGCGCGCAGATGGATAGGTGCCTCGCCGACTGCTTCCACAGCGTCGACCTCTCCAGCCAGAATCTCCCCACCTGCATGCAGGTCAACGATACCGACCGCGATCTGTATATCATCGTCTCCTCGACCCTCGGCCTCTGCGGCGGATACAACAACGATCTGTTCAAGCTGGTCGTTCGAAGCATCCGCAGAGAGGATGATGCCCTCTTCATCGGCGAGAAGGGATTCCGGCGCTTCAAAGAGACCGTGAATCACTCCTATACGCAGTTCCTCTCTCTAGGTGAGAGCATCTCCTTCGACCGGGTCAACAGCTTCCGCCACGAGCTCGATTCGCTCTATCGGGAGAACCAGTATCGCTACGTATACATCGTCTATACCCAGCCTATCAATTCGATGTCCACCAGACCCGTGGTCGAGAAACTCTTCCCGCTGAGTCCTGTATCCGGAGACCAGACCGAGAGCGTAACGACCATCACCTTCGATCCCGACCCGCAGTCGGTGACCGATCTGATCGTCCCCCACTGGCTCGATTCCAAGCTCTATCGCTGCCTTCTCCAGAGCATCGTATCCGAGCAGACGAATCGCCGCAACTCGATGGATTCCGCCACGGATTCAGCCGACGATCTAACCCGTTCACTCAAGCTGGAATACAACAAGATAAGACAGGCCAAGATCACCCAGGAGATCACTGAGGTGATCTCCGGATCAAATGCATAGGAGGTTAGAAGATGATTGAACAGAAAGATAACAATCCCGCTTTAAAGGAAGCGGATGTTGGCGAGGTCATCCAGGCTATCGGTCCCGTCATCGACGTCAGATTCCTCACCGGCTTCATGCCTCCCCTCAGAAATGCTCTCGAGGTTTCCATCGGAGACAAGAAGCTGACCCTGGAGGTCTGCCAGGATATCGGCGACGATACCGTGCGCTGCATCGCAATGGGTCCCACCGAGGGAATCAGCCGCGGTCTGAAGGTCACCAACCTCCATCATCCGATCCAAGCGCCTGTCGGCAACAATGTCCTCGGCCGCATGTTCAACGTCCTCGGCCAACCCATCGACAACCAGGGAGACTTCAAGCCCCAGGAACTGTCCTCCATCTACCATCAGGCACCCAGCTTCACCGAGCAGCCCACCTCAGCTCAGGTCTTCGAGACCGGCATCAAGGTGATCGACCTGCTCTGCCCCTACATCAAGGGCGGTAAGGTCGGACTGTTCGGTGGCGCCGGCGTCGGTAAGACGACGCTGATCCAGGAGCTCATCCACAATATCGCCACCGAGAGGAACGGAACTTCCATCTTCGCCGGTGTCGGTGAGAGATCGCGTGAGGGAAACGATCTGTACTACGAGATGAAGGAGAGCGGCGTCCTCAAGAACACCGCCCTGGTCTTCGGTCAGATGAACGAGTCGCCCGGCGTCCGTATGCGTGCCCCTCTGACCGCTCTGACTATGGCCGAGTGGTTCCGCGATGTATCGCACCAGGATGTTCTGCTCTTCATCGATAACATCTACCGTTTCACCCAGGCGGGCGCCGAGGTCTCAGCCCTGCTGGGCAGAATGCCTTCAGCAGTCGGTTACCAGCCCACGCTAGCGACAGAGATGGGTGAACTGCAGGAGAGGATCGCCTCCACCCGCGAGGGATCGATCACCTCGATTCAAGCCGTCTACGTGCCCGCGGATGATCTGACCGACCCGGCTCCTGCCACGACCTTCGCCCATCTGGACGCGAAGACCGTCCTCGATCGAAATACGGCCGCACTGGGAATCTACCCCGCGGTCGACCCCCTCGCTTCCTCCTCTAACTTCCTCGATCCCAATGTGGTCGGCAAGCGGCACTACGAGGTCGCGCGACGCATCCAGAGCATCCTACAGAGGTATCACGACCTGCAGGATATCATCGCGATTCTGGGTATGGATGAGCTGTCCGATGAGGACCGACTGACCGTCAACCGCGCTAGAAGGATCAGAAACTTCCTCTCGCAGCCCTTCTTCGTCTCCGAGAAATACACCGGTCTAGCCGGAAAGTACGTCAAGCTATCCGACAGCATCGACTCGTTCGAAAAGATCCTCAATGGCGAGGGCGACAATATGCCTGAAGCCGCCTTCCTCTTCGTCGGAACCTTCGACGATGCCGTGAAGAAAGCCCAGGTCCTCACCGCCGACAAGAAGGGGGCCTAGCGATGAATAAGGCGCTTCACCTGGTCATCATCACCCCGGAGTCTAAGGAGCAGAGGATGGATGCCTCCCAGGTCATCTGTCAGACCAACGCCGGCTACATCGACCTGCTTCCCGACCACGAATCACTCATTGCCAACATCGAGATCTCGCCCCTGATCATCGTAAAAGATGATAAGAGGGAGACATATATCGCTGGCGGCGGAGCGCTCCGGATGGACAATGCCACCAATACCGCTACTCTGATTCTCCGCTCGCTCGAACCGGACGATAAGATAACGGAGATCGAAGCTCTCGAGGAGAAGAGAAACGCCGAAGAGAAACTCCGGGCAGCCTCTTCTACCGAGGAGCACCGCCGCGCTCAACGCGAGCTCGAACACGCTATCAGCGCGATCGCTATCGCCAGTAAAAAGTCCAGATAGAAATCAGGATGCGCTCGAGATCCTTCAAGGGATCAGCGCATCCTTTTTTATTCCTCATAAAAGACATCCGTATTCAAGCCGATAAGCATCTAGATTCTAAAGAAGAATAAGAACAGATCATATTCATATAGCCTTATTAAAGCTTCCATCTTTATTCATTAAAAAAGATATGGAATATAGTATAGATATTGAAAAATAAATAAGAAAAACAGATAGAGATATCTCTCTAATCACTTTTTAAATTTGGGGACGGTCAAATTTATGATGTACTTCACGATCTCTTCCGGCTGGTATTTATCCTCTTTGACAAGGTGATAGATCAAACCTGTGAAAGCCCCCGAGAAATATGAGGAGAAGATCTCGGGAGGGACGGAACAATCGATTATTCCCTTATATATCCCCAGCACCTTCACACACAGGTGGCGGATGTACTCTTCCAGACTCCAGTAGAACGCCTTAGAGCTGTCGTTCTCGATGATCCTTCTCAGCGGGGTAGGGCTCTTATAGAGGTACATGACGATCCCTTCAACCGTCCGGCTATACTTCTCTGCTGACGGGAGATCGCTAGCCAGTATCTCGTGAACCGAATTCAATATCTGGATACCGTAGCGATTCAGCAGGAATACCAGCAGGTCATCCTTATCGTCGAAGTTATTGTAGAAAGTCAGCTTGCTCACCATCGCGGTATGAGCGATCTCCTTGATAGTGATATTTTCCAAGCTCTTCTGAGTCAGGAGAGTCTCTAGAGCATTAGCGAGATCGCGCTTGCTGCGAATGATGCGAGGATCCTCCTTTAATAGAGCTGTATATTCATCAAATAATTCATCTAGACCCCTCATATAGTCTCCTTAATGTGTAAACTATCTAGTGATGATTTACTTCACCGATGGCAAGAAACTTCTCATTGGGCAAACTAAATTACCGTGGTTAATAAAATAAACTAAAGCAGATAAAAAGTAAACTATACGGAGGAAGATAAAAAAATGGGCGATGCGGTGATCAAGATCGACAACCTGACCCGAAACTATGGACAGGGACGCGGGGTCTTCGGGGTATCTTTCGAGGTGAAGAAAGGCGAGTGCTTCGGCTTTCTCGGCCCCAATGGCGCGGGCAAATCAACCACGATCAGACATCTGATGGGCTTTGCCAAACCCGACAGCGGTCACACCTATATCGATGGTAAGGACTCGTTTAAATATCGCGACCAGGTGATGGAGCGCGTCTCATACCTCCCCGGTGAGATAGCCCTCCCGGCCGCTCTCACAGGTGAAGAATTCATCCGCGAGATGAAACAGCTCAAAAACGTGAAGGACGATACCTTCCTCAATTGGCTCATCCAGGCCTTCCAGCTTGATTCCTCGCTCCTCTGCAAGGAGATGTCGCTGGGAATGAAGCGAAAGATGGCAGTCGTCTGCTGCTTTATGAGCGATCCCGATATCATCGTCATGGACGAGCCATCATCAGGTCTCGATCCTCAGATGCAGAAGGTTTTCGTCGAGCTGATCAAAGCGGAGAAGAGAAGGGGTAAGACGATGCTGATGTCGTCCCACATCTTCGCTGAGATAGATTCATGCGCGGACCGGATAGCCGTCATCAAGGATGGAAAGATCGTCTCGCTCTTCAAGGCCGATGACCTCAAGCACAAGGCGGAGAAGACCTACAGGATAGTATTCAGGGACCAGGATAGCTTCGCGCGCATGTCCACCCCCATGCCAAGCTTCAAGGTGGTCGATTCCGACAGCAAAGATAGGTCACTGACCATCACCACCACCGATAATCAGATAAACGACTTCATGAAAACATTATCGGGCACGGAGGTAGCAGACATCCACGAGATCAAGGAGACGCTCGAAGACTACTTCATGTCATTCTACAAGGAGAACAAGACTTTCGGAGGTATCTAGGATGAGTATCGTAGTCAAAGCCGACAACGTGACGAAAGACTATGGTCACAACCGCGGAAACTTCGGCATCACTCTCCAGGTAAAGAAGGGTGAAGCCTTCGGTCTAGTAGGTGAGAACGGAGCGGGAAAATCGACCTTTCTAAGACAGATGATGGGGTTCATTAAATCCGATAGCGGATCGCTAAAGATCTACGGTCTAGATGCCTACCGGGACGCCGCCCAGATAAAGAACTATGTCGGATATGTCCCGGGCGAGATCAACTTCCCAGACTATCGTACCGGTGGAGAATTCCTCCACAACTACGCCAAGATGGTTCATGTCACCGACTTCACCTACTCCGATTCGATCATCAAGCGCCTGCAGCTGGATATCCGCGCCTACCCCAAACGGATGTCCAAGGGCATGAAGCAGAAGACAGCGATCGTCACCGCCCTGATGATCCAGGCGCCACTCATCATCATGGATGAACCGACCACAGGCCTCGATCCCCTGATGAGAGACGAATTCCTCAGAATCGTCCTGGAGGAGAAAGCCCGCGGAGCCACCATCATCATGTCATCCAATACCATCGAGGAACTGGAGCGAGTCTGCGATCGAGTCGCGCTGATAACCGAGGGAAAGATCGTCGATATCGCCGATGTCAACGCCCTGAAGGAAAAGCCGTTCCGCGACTATAAGATAGAATTCAACAATAGAGAAGATTACGAATCATTCCTCACCGATAATTACGATATTCGAAGGAAACAACCTCAATACAACCAATTGACTATACGTGTGGATAAGAACGATGACGACGCGCTGATCAAAAAGCTATCCCACACGAGCTTGAAGTTCTTCTCCGAGATTCCCTACACCCTGAAGAGCTACTTCAACGAGAGAAAGAGATAGGAAGGAGGAAGATATGGAACAGACGGTAAAAACGGATCAGAAGAAAGAGATACAGGTAGAACAGATCGAGCTGCCACCCAAGCTCGACGAGACACCGACGAGATCCAAGAAGTTTAGACACAGCTTCTTCTCGCCCGCTATCTTCATGGAGAGCCTCAAGTCCAACTGGGTCGGTTGGCTAGTCGTAGGACTGGGAAACGCGCTGATCATCATAATCATCGTGCTGATCCTCTCCACCCTGAACTTCAACGTGACCAAGACCTCGCTGTCCGACCTGTTCGACAGCGCTTCGCTGGAGACCCAGGTCAAGACCGAATCGGTCTCGCTCTACACCACGCTCGAGGAATCGGGCAAGAGCTACATCCTCATGGATGAATCCCAGCAGGAAGGGACCGAGCTATCGAGCCAAGCCTTCACGATGACCAACGACACCAAGGTGCAAGACGCGGTCAAAGCCGCCAACGGCATCTACGACCTCGTGTACATCCAGAAGGGAAAAGATCCGCAGAAGACCAAGGAGGAGATGGTGGATCTAGTCGATCGAGCCATGGATGGAAATGGAGGTCTATTCGACAGCATCAGTGGAATCAAGGATCTGACCGACCAGGAGAAGAAGGTCATCAAAGCCGCTGTTCCCTACTACTGTGACGCCTACTACGCCAAAGCCTATACGGATGGATCGAAGAACAACACCACCATATCCTCCCGCGACCTCATCACCTCGATAGTCGCCCCGACCGCTCAGGATCTGCTGCTGGATGGATACACCACCTCCAAGGATGATGCGAAAGCCGCCGGCGAACTCATCCACACGAACCTCGTCTCCTTCAATGCCGTCCTCGATGCGCAACCCGATATGACCGAGGCGGAGAAACAGAAGCTGGCGAAGGAGAAGGGAACCGAAACCTCATTCGACCTGATCACGACCCTCGCTGACGATTCGATCAAAGAAGAGGCTAAGACGGTCGTCGATCACCTCAAAGCAGCATACAACAAGACCGATGCTTCAGGGCAAGACTACAAGACCGCATTCATCGACAACAAGGAAAACTACCGCACCACAGCGCTCAAGGAGGGTATCGAGAGCGCGGTTATCAACACCATCGGCGACCTCGCATACTACAACTATCTCCCCGAATTCACCGTGAACTACCTCACCGACGATCTGGGCTATCCCATCAGATATATAGATACAGGAGAAACGGATACCAACGGAAATCCCATCGTGAAATCCGAGCGGATCATGGTGTACAAACCCGATCTGTTCACCCCCGTCGCCGATAAGATGGGCACCAAATCCAACATCGCTCAGAAGATGCACAAGGACATCATCACCGGCGAGGGCTATTCCGACGCGGAGATCGCAGAGGCTAAAAAGGAAGCTGACGAGGAAATCCAGAACAATCTGCTTCCCTATCTGACCTCCTTCATGGACGAATTCACCACCTATGACGAGAACGGTAAGAATCAGTACTTCGACGGAGAGAACCTCATCGAATCGGCCCTGCTCGACCACGTCTCATCCATCATCAGCGACACGGTGGAGAAGGAACTGATCAAGCGATACAACGAGAAGTACGACGCTACGATAACCTCGGCTGATCAGATCGATGCGAGAAAGGCGGGCATGGACGGGAAGACGATGCTCGATACCGCCAACGGCTATGCGACTTCCGGTATCTACTCCTACATCAAGCTCTACCAGAGCAATCTAGAGGCCGGATACAGCCAGCAGGATGCCATGATCGCGGCGATGGTTCGCTCCAGCACCGGCGTCATGGATCAGCTTCCCTCCGGAGTGACCGACACCCTGAACGAGCTGGCGGACTTCAACACCTACGGAGTGTTCGTCGGTATCATCTCATATGGTATGGCGTGCGTCCTCATCCCCATGGTCTATACGATCATCACTGCGAATTCGCTCGTCTCCGAGAAGGTCGAGACCGGCTCGCTCGCCTTCACGCTCGCCACTCCCATCAAACGCTCGACCTTCATCTTCACCGAGGGTATCTTCCTGCTGGTGACCGAAGCTGTCCTGAGCCTCCTGCTCTTCCTCGGCGGATTGGCCGCGCGCGGAATCGGCATTCTCACCGGTGGTACCGACCTGGTCGAATCCCTGTCGATCGCCAACCTGTCCATGTACGGACTCGGCAACTTCGCCATCGTGATCGCCATCTCCGGTATCTGCTTCCTCTCCTCTTGCCTCTTCAATAAGACCCGCCACTCGATTGCCATAGGTGGCGGACTGAATATCTTCTTCTTCATCTGCACCATCCTCGGTCTGTTCGGAACCAAGGCGATCCCTGCGACCGTCAGGATCGAGGCGATGAACTTCTTCAACTACATCTCGATCTTCAGCCTCTACGATGGAATGGCCGTCATGGAAGGCAATCCGATCTACTGGGCGAAGCTGGTGGGTCTGTTCGCCATCACGATAGTCACATACGCCGCTGGATCGATCATCTTCACGAAGAAGGATCTACCGCTGTAGACACGATAGAAAAAGGCTCCAGATTCCGACTCGCCACCGTGCGAGCTAGGCTCTGGAGCCCTTTTTCTATGCTCTGTTTCCGCTATTCATCGTAATCGGAATGAACGACGTTTCCCGGCATATAGCGGATGACGATATGCCGGTGCTTCCCCTCATCCACCGATACCACCTGGATATCGCGCATGCCAGACAGCGCCTTGTGGATCACCAGACGCTCATCGGAAGGCATCGAAGGCATGATGCTGGGGACGTGGGAACTCTGAACATCCTTGGCTTCATCGATCGCCATGCTAGCGATCTTCTGATACTTCATCCGCTTGTATCCCTCGCAGTCGAGAAGGATCCGATAGTCCCCACCGTACGAGGCGAAGACGGCGGACCGGGTCAGGTTATTCAGAGCCTTGAGATTCTCACCGTTCTTACCGATCACCCGATTGCCGCAATCGGTCGAGATATCGATCTCGATAACCTGATTCTTAGCATCGAAATTCAGCTGGTAAGTAGCCTTAGCATGAATCAGGTCGAGCAGCTTATCGAGGTATTCGCAGGCAAACTTGAACACCTCCTGCTCGTCGAAGATACCGATGACGACCTGAGAGTAGAGAAGAGTCTTCTTCTCCATGATGACATGCGCCATCGGACGCAGCGCACCGAGGCTCTTGCCCGATGATTTAGCGGCGTTCCTCAAAGCGTCGATCAGAGTTTTTCCCACATATTTTTCCATACCGGAATAATTTAACACACCGGGCAGAAAAGAGGATTGAAAACCGAGGGCGCAAACGCTCCCAGCCCGGAGAAAAGCTGGACAAAAAAGGTGCTACCGCAGCGGTAGCACCTGAGCCAACTACTTGGAATTGCGGATCGACTTCAGCCTATCGTCGTGGTGCTTAGATCTCCTGATAGCGGAGAGCGAATCACCATCCTTCACGTGCTTATTGCGATTGTGTCTAGTGATAAGTTCAGTGATCAGCGCCTGAACTATCGACATCAGAGCACCGAAATACCAGTAGATAGACATAGCGACAGGAAGCTGGAAGCCCATGAAGAAGACGAAGATCGTCATACCCCAGCTCACATACTTCATCACCTTGGTCGAGGAGTTAGCATTGGGATCCACCTTGACGGTAGTGACAGAGAACTTCTTCTGCCGCCAGGTCTGGAACCACATCATCAGCTGACTGGATAGCACCTGAGCCGCTGCCATGAATATGAAGAGGAAGATCGCCAGCACCCGAGTTCCGACCCCGGCCGCATTGGTGGACATCGCCGACATCATCGTCTGGGTGAGATTGATACCGTAGAAGTTACCAGACGACAGCACAGCGGAGCCTTCCAGCGCGGACCATACACAGATGAATAGAGGGAACTGAACGATCAGCATGACTATCGAGATCCAAGGCTTGACCCCAGCCTTCTTATAGAGGGCAGCCGTCTCGCGCGATAGAGCCGTTTTCTCCTCGCGGTTGGTCTGAGCGTTGGGATACTTGCTCTGCAGCGCCGAGATCTCGGGCTGGAGAGAATTCATCCTCGCCTGGCTGCGATTAGAGAAGATGGAGAAGACCAGCAGGATGGAACGGACCAGGATGGTCAGGATCATGATGGCGAAGAACTCCGCCCAACCATGACCCAGCGAAGCGAAGGCGTTAGACATCGAGTTGATGAGCCAACCGAAGGGCCACACGAGCAGTCCCTCGAAGAATCCATAATCCCGGAAAGCCTGTCCCCAGGTCTTCGGGGTGATGTAGATCTTCTGTCCATCCTGACCGTACATCCCACCCTCGGTGGAGGTGTTGAGTCCGGCCCGGTTGGAGTTGGCTGAGCTGTTCATCGTGGATTCGAACGACTTGACGAAGCCACCGGCCGGGAGATCCTCCGCACTGAACTTGTCCTGGAACGAATCCCAGTTGCTGTCGAAGTTCGACCAGAGAGTGACCTTGTCCGAATCGTTGAAGCCGCCGAAGACCGCCATCGCCTTCACCGACTGGAAGGCATCGATGTACTCGGTCATCGCTTGCAGCTTATCTTCGGTCTCATCGCTAGTATCGACCTTGATCACACTATCGATACCGATGGTCGCCATCACCGTCTTACCGAAGTGGCCGTTCAGAGTATCGACATTGTTCTCCTTGAACAGGTTGGCATCGATCCACTGCTGAGGTCCGCTCAGATATTCGCCGACGCTCTCCGCGGTGTAGACGACCGGAGAGGGGTACTTGGTCACCTTGAATGAGCCATCACCCTGGTCGGCGAGGACATCCGTATAGTCGTAGGTGACACCGAACATGTAGTTCATGAAGTTCTGAGAGGGACGAGCCGTCGTTCCACCGCTGACGATCGAAGTCATGATGGTAGTGGCATTGCCATAGGTACCATCGGTCTTCCCGTTCAACTCATCCTGATACTTGTTCGAGTCCTGACCGTAGTAGTAGCTGTACATGACGTTGGTCTTATCGGCATCGGACATGAAGGACTTCGTGCACGAAGCAAGGAGGGTTATACCCAAAATAACGCCAAGAGCACCAAATGCCCTGGCGACCCAGTTGGGTTTCTTTCTATCGGTTCTGCTTGAAGTCAAAGATTCTCCCATTTGATTCTCCTGTCCAGGCTAACTATGCCTTTTTGGAAACGCCCCGCCAGTTCAGCAAAGCGCTCATCCATAAAAGCGTGCTTGGGTATGATGACCAAATCGATAGGGCAAGACAGGATGTTCAATCCGCCGATGATCGCGCGGACCTGCCGCCTCACCCTAACCCTGCACACTGCATCTCCGACCTTTCGCGAGACAGATATTCCAGCACGGAGATGACCTTCCTTATTGAGCGTAGCCGCCATGAGGAAACAGTCATCCCTGTACTTCACTCCCTGATTGAGCACCCTCTGGAAATCTTCATGCTTCAGAAGTCTATTGATCTTACGCATAAGGATGCTCTAAAAGATGTCGGCTTAAGCAGCCAGTCTCTTACGGCCCTTAGCGCGGCGACGAGCAAGGACATTGCGTCCGTTGTGAGTGGACATACGAGCACGGAATCCACAGGTATGAGCTCTCTTGATCTTGCTGGGCTGATAAGTTCTCTTTGTAGCCATATAAAAGTCTCCTTTCAAAAAGCCTAATAATTATAGGTACATAAACCCACATTTTCAATAACTCCATATCGCATCGACTATTAACACCTGCTTTTGTATTATGATTATGAAGCTTTTTAAAGGGTGACGGCACTCGCGAAAGAGGCCAGCGGAGGGTTAGCATTTTGAAAAAGACATATTCTAAAATCGATTGGGTCCTGTTCATCTTCACTCTCTTCCCGTTCTGCATCTTCGGCGCGGACAAGTTCTGGGTGGCCAAGAGCTTCAAGAAGGCTTGGAAATTCGCTGCGGTCAAATTCCTCGCTAACCTCGCGCTAGTCGGCATCATCTGGGATATCTTCGACATCGTGTGCGTCCTCACCAAGACCTACGAGTTTGACGCGAGGGAGTATTTTGCCTAATACGAATAGATTTAAAAGCTCAGCGGAAACGCTGAGCCTTTTTTATTTCTTCCTGTTTTCCCGGTAAGCCCCCGCTTCGAAAGCTTCTGCCTGCTGATCCATCTCACCGACGATCGCGGTAGGATCGACCACCAGCGCCATGCACGGGGCGAGGACCACCGGAGAGAGACCCAATCGCATCAGGGTCGCATTGCAACCGATGACCGCCGACCTGAACTGCCGCTCACCGATCAGCGTGTACGGGATCACGCACCGGCGGATTCCATCCTTGCCGAGATAGGACAGCGGCATAGGGCTGTCGGATTCCTCCGCAGTCTGAAGTTCAAAGCCGTTGCTATCGAATCCGAAAGTCAAGAGGTCCATGAAGTCGCTAGAGAGCAGATCGTAGTTCAGCGGACCCCGATATAGCGTCTCGAGATCGACCTTGGCCACCGGGTATCCAGATATCCTGGCATCCTTCTCATTGGCGAGATCGATCACGATAACCCTTCGCCCACGACCGATTGCCTGCGCCAGCTGAAGGCTCGAGAATCTCTTGGAATCCACGATCACCACCAGATCGTACATATCGTTGCTGACCAGCGGTGAGCTCTCTAGGCACTGGATCTGGAGAGGGGAGATCCTCTGGGCCAATCCCCAGTAGCTCTGAAGCAGCTGGTAGGGTTGCGCATCGGAAGCATAGCGGATACTGGTTCGAGCCATCTCCCCCTCCCGGCTGGACCACCAGGCATTGCGAGCGGTATTCGACACCTTGGCGAACATCCTAGCGTGCCTCTCCTCATCGAGTGCGCGCAGGGAATCGTGAATCTTCTGATAGACGGGGTAGGGATTCACCACACCGCCCTTATAGTGCAGCTTAGCTAGAGATTTATAGAGCGAATACCAGTAGTCATTCTCGAAGGAAGACATCGTGAGATCGACCGTGCCATACGCCTGAATTCCCTGCTGGATGGTGTAGGAGGCTCGATCCACCGCCAGAAGGAAACTCATATACTGAGTGAATTCAGCCACATCCACGCCGTTCCGATACTCTATCCGCCGACGGATCTCTGCGAAGGGTATATCGTCACCGATGATGTTGTCCGAGAAGAAATCGGATAGATTCTTCCGATCAGTCTGGAGAGCGTCGAAAGCGTAATCGGCCTCCCGGATCAGATCCTTCTCCCGCTCTCTGAATTCCGCATCCTCAAATATCCTCTCGACCAGAGGATTGGTCGTCCGATCGAGCCGCGGATCCAGCTTTATCATCCTCTCATAGTCGCTCACAAACTCCAGGGCCGCCAGAATCCTAGCCGGTCCATGCTGCAGGTATTGAACCAATCCGAATAAGCTCTCAGCATCCTTCATCGCTCTATCCAGCTCGGAGGTCTCATCGATATACTCGGTCAAGCAGCGGATGAAGATAGGAAGGTCGTGATGATCTCTCAGCGCCCGTCTCATCGCACGCTTAGCCCGACGAGACCGGAAGAAGCTTCCGCTCTTGAGATCGTCTAGATACGCCTTCAGAGGTAGCTTGGACAAGAGGTCGATATCCTTGACGAATTCACAGAGCTCCTCGTAGAGCTGATTGGTATTCTGCTTCGCACTGTTCAGGCGCAGCGCCAGCGGCACCGCGCTAGGATCGCGCGCCACCTGGAAGAACTCAGAGGAGAAGCCGTCGTACTTGAGAAGAGTAGACAGCTTCGCGCGGATCTCTAAGTACTCTCCTATATTGTCTACGCTACCATCGCCAAAGGAAGGAATGGAGGCGGCAGCGATATCGGCCTGGAACTTCTCCAGATCAGCCAGCGACCGCGAGAGGAGTTCCTTCATGGCGTTAAACACCTGGATCGAACGGCCTTTAGCCCGATAGGAATGCAGGGGATTATCGGTCAGAGAAGAGAGGTAAACAAACGGAAACTTCTTTATTTCTTTAAAGAATGTTTCATCTTTAGAATAATCTTCGCTAGTGTAATAAGAAGCATCCAGTGCAAACGATACTTTCCTCAGTGATCGATAGTAGGAAAACTTGTTCAGACCGGTGAGGGAATCCTCTCCGCTCTCGATGGTCCCCAGCGCCCAGTGCGCTCCCGCCTCATCTATGAAGCCGTCGATCTGACGCTTCACCTCCTGTGATTTAGGGCTGTGTTCCACCGCGCCTACGGTATATCCCTTCATAGAGATATGCATAGCTTCCGCCGCCAGCGAGTACTTCTCGTCTCCGAAGAAGCGCTGCGGCAGAACATTTTTGAATCCGAGTCCGGAGAGCTTCGCCCTGAATCTCTCGACGCCTTCCCTGCTGTCCTCAGCGATGAGCACGGACTTCCCATCCGCCAGCGCTCTCGTGAGAAGATCATCCAGGAAGATATCTCGGAATTTTCTTCCCTCGACCAGCGCCTGGCAGCAGTTCTGATTGAGAAGCAGCTCATAGGCGTTGCTGAAGGGATAAACATCGCTATCCACTACACCGAACTTGGGCGTGAAGATGAAATTCTTCTCATCGGCTAAGCGCAGAGGAATATCTCCGTTATCCGCCTCACCGAAGCACAGCTGTAGATACCGATGCTGAAAGGGGAAGGTGATCATCGCCTCATCCACAATTTCTCCTGCGGTACCCGCTAGAACAGCCTGGATATCCTTAACACCATTTATCGGATTGACGAACGGCCGCTGGTTGTCGATGTTCAATCCCATATCCAGCTGCATGCGCTCCACCAGCGCCCGGTTGAAGACCGGCAGACCGGAAGAACGAACTAGATATCTCGCCTCTCCTATCCTCACCACGTCCAATAGGGTTTCATAGATGAAGCCATCGATCGACCCAAACCTCAGATGAAACAGCGAGATGGCCACCCTGTGGCTAGGGAGAAGGTACCTATCGAAGGAGGAATCCTCCGGGACGGGAATCAGATCCCCGTTCTGGATCATCCTGAAGACCTCAGAGCCCTTCAAAGAGAGCAGCAGACCGATATCCGCGCCCCTCTGCGTCAGACTCCGATAGAGCTTCTGCCTCTCTTCACCAAGCGTTTCCTTGAGATTCATACGCTTCATTTTAGACGAATATACCCAATCGATACACAGCACTTTACAACCGCGCACCAAAGCGCTTAAAAAATGTATCATCTTACCTAGAGGTGAAATCGAATGGAGAACAACATCCTGTTCCTGCTGACTCCAAAGTCCAAAGTTGCATACGTCCTAGATACCTACAGCATCAGACAGGCGCTCGAAAAGATGGACTATCACCACTTCACCGCCATACCTATCCTCAACCGAGACGGTCGCTATGTCGGCACGATCACCGAGGGTGATCTGCTCTGGTACATCAAGGATCAGCATCAGCTGAACTACTCTACCGCCGAGAAGACCAAGCTCAGCAGCCTGAAGCTCCGGCGCACCTACGAGCCGGTGACCGTGGATGTTCAGCCCCAGGCGCTATTCGACGTCGCTATCAAGCAGAACTTCGTACCGGTTCTAGACGATAACGGATTCTTCATCGGTATCGTCACCCGAAAGACCCTCCTCGAAACCCTCCTCAAAGAGGCGAGCGTCGGTAGCAAGAGGCAATAATGGAACTTCTAGATACCATCGTAGCTCCAGCGACACCGCGGCAGATCTCAGCCATATCGATCGTCAGACTCTCCGGCCTCAAAGCCCGGGAGATCCTCAGCCGGATGATCAGGATGAATATCGACGACTTTCCAGCCAATTCCGCACTGCCGATGGGCATCTATCGCAACAGGGACGATCGCTCCTCCATCATCGATCGCGGGGTCGTCACTCTCTTCCTCTCCCCGAAATCCTACACTGGAGAGGATGTGGTCGAATTCTCACTGCACGGTTCCCCGGCCATCGTAGACGAAGTGATAGACACCTGTATCCACTATGGAGCGAGGATGGCCCGACGGGGCGAATTCACCATGAAAGCAGCTCTGCACGGAAAGATCTCGCTCCCACAGGCAGAGGCTATCGACGCCCTGATTAAAGCATCTTCAGATCAAGCGCGTCAGATAGCCCTGGACGGGGTCGGAGGCAAGAGCACCAAGGAGATCGAGGCGATAAGGAATAGGCTCCTATCTGCGATCGCCGAAGCGGAATACTATCTGGAGGACGATATCTCCGATAGGAGCGACCAGAGCGTCATCGCCGACGTGAAGTCGCACGCCTACAAGCCGATCGAGGATATTCTCAACTCGATTGAAGACAGCATCGCCTCCGCCAAGCTGGGAATGAGAATAACCAACGGAATAAAAGTCGCCATCTGCGGCGAGCCCAATGTAGGGAAGTCCTCTCTGCTGAACGCCTTGGTCAAAGAGGATAGAGCGATCGTGACCGCCTATCCCGGAACCACGCGTGATGTGATCGAGGGAGACACCCAGATCGCAGGGATATCCTTCCACTTCTTCGATACGGCGGGCATCCGTGAAACGGATGACCCAGTGGAGAAAATAGGAGTGGAGAGAGCGGTGAAAACCCTCAGATCTGCCGATATCATCCTCTGGGTTTCCGATACTGGATTCAATAAGGATTCTCAAGAGTATCGTTATCTTCCAATCGATAAACCAGTAATCAAAGTTGGAAGTAAGATGGACCTGAGGAGCGTCCCGGATTCCGATGTCGAAATAAGTGCGATCAAGAATATGATCTCGGACCTGGAGAAGAAGCTCATCTCCACCGCCGCTCTCGAGGACACGCATAACGCCATCTACATGACAGGCCGAGATATGGCCTACCTCGAGCGGATACGACAGTATCTGAAATCCTCCATCCAAGCTTTGGACGAGGGCTTCATCGATGCTTTCTCGGATGGTCTCTCCGCGTCGGTCGCCGCCATCGACGAGATGCTGGGCAACAGCCACGCCCAGAGCGGTGAGGATATCTACCAGACCATCTTCTCGTCCTTCTGCCTAGGAAAGTGAAAGTCATGAACTACTCGGATAGTCACGCCCACCTCGGAGCCAAGGAATTCGCTTCGGATCGGGACGAGGTCGTTCAGCGAGCGAAAGCAACCGGCTTGAAACTGATAGCGAACTGCACCGATACCCTCGATGATTTTTCCGCGACCATCGACCTCAAGCGAAAGCACCCGGAGATATGTCTCTGCTGTCTCGGACTCCATCCCGACTCGATACCGCAAGGAAACGAGCGTCGGAATGCCGCCATCGCTCTCATGGAGCAGAATGTAGACTTCATGGATGCCGTGGGCGAGATCGGGCTGGATTTCCACTACGGTATCGGAGAGCAGAACCACCGCGAGCAGCGAGAGCTGTTCGCCTCCATGCTGGACTTTTCATCTCTCCATCAGCTTCCGGCTGTCATCCACTGCCGCGAAGCGAGAGATGATCTGTGGGAGATACTCCGGTCCAAGAATGTTAAAAAGATCTACCTGCACTGCTACGAAGAAGATCTAGGTTTCGCCACGAAGCTGATATCCTCCGGCTTCGACTGCTACTTCGGATTCAACGGGATCCTGACCTTTAAATCGGCCGATAGCGTTCGCGAAGTCTGCCGCAACATCCCTCTGGAGCGTTTGCTAATCGAGACGGATAGTCCCTGCCTCTCCCCTGTCCCCTTCCGAGGTCAGCGAAACGAACCGATGCGGGTGATCCCGATAGCCCAGTTCATCGCGGATCTGAGAGGGATAGAGGTGGAAACCCTCACGAGGGTGGTGCTGGATAATGCAAAGAGGTTCTATGGAATCAGATAAGCTGCGCAACTGCTATATCGTCGAGGGTAAGACCGACGAGGATAAAGTGAAGAGACTGGGGGGAAGGCTGGTCGTGAAGACCGGAGGAAAATACATCTCCGAAAACACTTTAAAACTGATACTCCTCATCTCTCAAAAGCGCCGCATCGTCACGGTGACAGACCCGGATGGCCCTGGGAAGAAGATAAGGGAGAGAATTCAGTCCCTGGTAGGAACAGAACATTGCTCGTCGGTACGAACTAAGATTTCCGACTCCTTCGATGGAAAAAAGATTGGAATAGCTCAGACAGATTTAACGATACTTAGAGAAGCGATGGAAAAATATCTGGAACAGGACTCTGCCTCCACCGAGGTTCCCTCGTTCACCCCAGCGGATATGATGGTCCTCCAGCTCACGGGCGAAGGCGCCAAAGCCCGCCGCGAGAAAATCGAGAAACACCTGGGAGTAACCTTCCCGGATGCTAAGACATTCGCCGAGGGGATGGAGTGCCTTAGAATAACTAGAGAAGATATCGAGGAGATTCTCAAGGATGTTCGATAATCAGGAATTTCAGACGATCAAGAGCTTGATGGACGAGCGGGGGATCCACGCTAAGCGCGCCTATGGACAGAATTTCCTCATCGACCGGAACAAGATCGAGGAGATACTCTCGCAGTTCGATTTTAAAACCTACGACACCGTCGTGGAGATCGGCCCCGGTCTGGGAGCTTTAACCCTCCCCATAAGCGAGCGCGCGAAATCCGTCATCGCGGTAGAAGCGGATCGAGACATGGTCGCGCTCCTCACCGAGCGGCTCCAGGGAAAATCGAATGTGACGATCGTCCCCTCTCCCTTCGAGCACTGGGATCAGAAGGGCATCAGTGGAAGGCTAGCCGTCATCGGCAACCTTCCCTACAACCTGACCACTAAGCTCCTAGAGCTCGCCGTCCAGATGAAGGCTTCCGACCTCGGCTTCATGGTGCAGAAGGAGGTGGCGGATAAGATCACCTACACTGCGAAGCAGAAAGCCTGGTCCGCCCTCGCGGGCTACCTGCACCTCCTCGGTTCGATCGGCGGGAGCATCCAGGTACCGCGCGGGTGCTTCTACCCGGTGCCCGGAGTCGACTCGACCTTCGTGAAGCTGAACATCACCGCTTCAGTGCCCTTCTCAGCCTACCTGGGCTTCAAGAAACTGCTTCTGACTCCGAACAAGAAACTATCTAATGTCATTCCACAAATAGTTCACGATCCCGACAAGAGAGCGCTCATCGACGAGAAGTTTGCTGATATATTGGGCTTCAGAGCTCATCAACTCACCCCTGAACAGCTCCTTCCCCTTGCACTGCTCGTCGGAGAGAAGCAGGATAGGTCTATCATCTAGTCTGTCCTACGGAGGGTATCAGATGATCTTCAAAGCTAATTCGTCGATCAACCTAGCTCTGGACGTTAAAGGGAAGAACGAGACTGGGTACCACGATGTCGATCTGGTGAGCATCCCTTTGGACCTGCACGATATCATCGAGGTCAAACCCCTCATCGGTAGCCGGGATACATATCTGACAGAGGACGATCCCACTATCATCTGCGAGGAGACCGAGATGGCCTACAAGGCCTTCTCCGAGATGAAGAAGAGATTCAACCTCAACCGCGGCATCAGGATCCAGATCTACAAGCGCATCCCGCCCGAAGCGGGTCTAGCGGGCGGCTACGCCGATGCGGCCGCCATCATATCCGCCCTCTGCCGCACCTACCGTATCTCCCTGGAAGATCCGCGAGTCATCGAGGCCTGCTCCGCGATCGGAGCCGGCGTCAACCTCGCCCTGGCCAAGATTCCCGCCCGTGCGACCGGCACCCACGAGATAGTTGAACCGCTGACCGATCTCGACTTCAGATATGGCGTTCTCCTGGTCAAGCCGAAGGAGGGTCTCGATGCCGGGACCGTCTACCAGGCGTACGATGCGTTACCGGAGAGCCAGAAGATCCACGCCGATATCCCCGGGCTGCTGAAGGCCCTGGAGAGCCACGACGAGGATGCTATCGGACAGCGGATGATCAACTCTCTGCTCACCCCTGCCATCCACATGTGCCCCGCCATCGAGGATATCCTCGACGAGATGTCTAATCTCGGTTTCAAGATGAAGAATATGTCCGCTTCAGGTACCGCCTGCTTCTGCCTGTCCAAGGATAGAGAGCAGCTCAGGAAAGCCCGTCGAAAGTTCGATAGCCAGGGATATGCCACGCTATTGACCTCAACTATCATCAAACATTAGTCGCGGTAAGTGTTTTCACTTCTTTAGATGTGCAAAGCTGGTCTATGATTTGAGCTATGGAGGAAAAATCGATGCAATTCGATATCGCTCAGTCGACTCTGGTCTTCGATCTCGGAGCTAACCAAAAACTCACGGAATCCGTCTGTCAGATGATGGGCATCAAACCCAGCGAGAGGGAGATTCACCACTTCCCCTCTGGTGAAGTCATGGCGCTGCCCTGCTGCTCGGTCAGAAATAAGGATGTCTATATCATTCAGTCGACCTGCCCACCCGTCAACGAGAACCTGATGGAGCTCCTGGTCTTCATCGATGCGGTCAAGCGATCTTCCTGCCGCTCGATCACCTGCGTCATCCCCTACTTCGGATATGCTAGACAGGATAGGAAGTCCCACCCGCGCGAGCCCATCACCTGCAAGCTGGTGGCGGACCTGCTCACCACGGCGGGAACCGACCGCGTCATCACCTTCGATATCCACGCCCTGCAGGAGCAGGGATTCTTCGACTGCCAGGTCGATTCTCTATCCTGCATGACCCTGCTGGCACACACCATCGTCCAGGAGGTCAAAGGTGACTTCAACGATGTCACCATCGTCTCTCCCGACCACGGAGGCGTAGTCCGGGCTCGCGTCGTCGCCGAGAGGATGGGAGCTCCCATCGCTATCATCGATAAGAGAAGAAATTCCAAGTATGCGCCCGAGGCGATGAACGTCATCGGCGATGTCAGAAATCAGCGCTGCTACATCGTCGACGATATGATTGATACCGCCGGTACGGCCGTCATGGCTGCGAAGGCGCTCAAGGATAACGGCGCGAGATCCGTCACCATGGTCGCAACCCACGCCGTCTTCTCCGACCCCGCACACGAGAGGCTAGCCCACTCGGACTTCGATAAGATCATCGTCACCGATACGATCGAGCTCAGCCACAAATTCGATGATCTGCACATCGAGGTCGTATCGATTGCCCCTCTGATCGCCGGAGTCATCGAGCGCATCCAGGAAGGTCTATCCATCTCTCCCGTCTACGATATGTACAAGTAGCTTCCAGTCGGATCGAGGGAAGCAAAAAAAAGGCTGGCCAGCGCCAGCCTTTTCCTATTCGCTTCCTCAGTCCTCAGACTGATAGAAATTCAGAAGCCTCTCCTTATCCAGGACCGATATCCGTCCATAGCTGGTAGAGATGATGCCCAGCTTCCTGAGATCTCCCAACACGTGGGAAACAGTCTGTCTCGTGGTGGATACAGCTTGGGCTAACTGTAATGTCGTGATCTTGAGAGACTCGCCAGATTCACGCTCATACGATTTATAGATGAACCTAGCAACTCTCTGACTAGGCGATAGATTGACCATATTGCAGAACTTGGTGGCCATCCTGTTGAACATCTGCGCTATCGAGGCGGAGAAGAGATCGCTGAGCTTCTCATCCTCAGCGAGCAGGCTGAGGAACTCGGAATCGGGGATCCTGATGGCCAGCGTCTTCGCTAGGCAGCGGCCGCTCGTAGCGCTCACGCCTGCGCTCCCGCGACCGAAGTGCCCGATAAAATCTCCAGGTTTGTAGAGAAGAGTAGTAGGGCACTTGTCCTCATCGTCAGAGCAGACCATCTCGAGTATGCATCCCTCGATGATGAGCAGATCGAAATCCATCTTCGAGCGGTCGGAGAAGACCCCCTGTCCTGCCTCATACTCGCGCACCAATCCAGGGTACTTCCTGGCAAAATTGAGCAGATCACTATTTTCCATATGCCATCACCACCGCTAGTTTTACGATTTTTGTAAATCTCTTTACACTTTGAGAATCGTAAGCAAGAGGGATTTTACTGTTTTTTTGTAAAAAACAAACTGAATCTTCTCATTAAGTGACAAAATGAAACCACTTACAGAGAATTTATGTAAATCTCTTTACAAATGTTTTCGCAATGTGGATAGAATACTATGCATCGTCGATGAGACACCTTTTCTGGAGGTTATCTATGCAATCTGAAACGATAAGCTATACCGCCCAAGACCGAGAGAAAGATCGGGAGGATAGCCGAAAGACTTGGAGGATCTACTGGGAGTGCCTCAAACCTTCCAAGTGGCTCCTCTTCCTCTCGCTGCTGCTCACTACGCTCGATGCGCTATCCGAGCTAGCGATCCCCTACCTGACGGGTCTTCTAATCCAGAAGGGACTGACTCCGCTCTCGCAGCTGAGCGACGCCATCCTCAACTCGTCCCAGGTCTGGTCCACCGAGGCGGTCACCAGCATATGGATCTACGGCGGAAGCATGGCAGGACTAGCGATCGCCGCTATCTTCCTGCAGTCTTTCGCCATGAAGATCGATGCTCAGATCTCAGCCGACTTCGTGGAGAGACTGAGAAACACCCTCTACTGGAAGATGGAGGAATTCTCCTTCTCCAACATCGGTCACTTCCCCGTCTCCAAGCTGACCACCATGCTCTCCAACGACTGCAACAACATCAGATTCTTCGTCCTCATGCTCACCCGGGCTGGCTTCAAATCCCCTCTGATGATCCTGATCAGCTTCATCTTCATCTTCGCGTTGAACTGGCTGATCGGTCTGATCACCCTGCCTCTCTCGATCGGCGCTTTCGCTTTCATCGCCTTCGTGATCAACAGGACTCGTCCCTCCTTCATCATGATGCAGTCGGCTATCGACGAGGTCAACTCCAACGTCGAGGAGGATACCGATGGTATCCGCGAGGTCAAAGCCTTCTGCCGCGAGGCGCATATGGCGCAGAAGTTCGACCGCGCTAACCAGGATCTGACCGACATCTCCTACAGGAGCTTCTCGCGCATCGCCATGGCGATGGGTGTCACTTCCCTCGCTATCTCCATGACTATCGCGATCATCCAGTATCTGGGCGGTTGGTCGATGGTGATGGGAGCGGCCAATGCCAACTCCGTCTTCGTGATGTTCAACAACGGCGTTGTCTTCGATGCCGGTGAGCTCTCTCAGCTCATCGCCTTCTCCGCCACTCTGACCATGGCTTTCGGCTTTCTGTCCATGCTGCTTCAGTTCTACGGCCGCGCCGAGGCGAGCAAGGAGAGGATCGACCGCGTCCTCGCGGAACCCATCGATATCTCCTACGCTCCCAAGCCCAAGACTAAGGACTTCGATCCCGATAAGCTCAACGATGGTCATGTCGAGTTCAGAGATGCCAGCTTCACCTACATCAACGACCTCAACAAGCTGGCGATCGGTCACATCTCCCTGGATGTACCCGCCGGCAAGGTCATCGGCATCGTCGGTGGAACAGGTTCAGGCAAGTCGTCTCTGGTCAATCTGATCCCTCGTCTGTACGATGCCTCCGCCGGATCGGTCTACATCGGTGGTCACAACGTCAAGGACTACTCGATCAAGGCGCTGAGAGGCGACATCGGCGTCGTCCTCCAACAGAATGTGCTCTTCACCGGAACCATCAGGTCGAACATCCTCTGGGGTAAGCGCGACGCTACCGACCAGGAGATCTGGGAGGCTCTCGATATCGCCCAGGCCTCCGAGTTCGTCAGAGGCTTCAAGGACGGTCTGGATACCGCCGTCGCCCAGGGCGGAAAGTCCGTCTCGGGCGGACAGAAGCAGCGTCTCTGCATCGCCCGCGCCGTCATCAAGAAACCCAAGATCCTCATCCTCGACGATTCCACTTCCGCCTGCGATATGGAGACAGAGCGAAAGATCAAGCACGAGCTGTTCACGCGCATGAAGGGCACGACGATCTTCATCATCGCCCAGCGCATCTCCTCGGTCAAGGATGCGGATGAGATCCTGGTTCTCGACAACGGTCGCGAAGTCGGTCGCGGAACGCACGAGCACCTGCTCGAGACCTGCCCGATCTATCAGGAGATCAATGCGATACAGCAGAAAGGAGTCGGTGACTGATGTCTACCAGCAAGAATAGGTACGACGAGAAGAAGTTCTCGCGCGGTCCCATCGCCTCCAAGTTCGAGACGACGGGCGAAGGGCCGGTCGTCAACGGGGTCAGGGTTCAGTACTCCTGCGGTGCGAAAGGCGTGCAGGATGTGAACCTGACCTACGGAAATAGGCGGAAGGGCTACGGAAGACCGCAGCACTCCTGGGGTTCGCTGTTCCGCGTCTTCAAGTACTTCAAGGAGGATCGCTGGAAGGCTCTCTTCGTCGCGATCATCACGCTCGTGAGCATCGGAATCACCCTGCTGGGCACCTTCCTGTCCGCCCCTCTGGTCGATTCGCTGCTCACCCCCGCCACCCTCGCAGTGAGCGGTCAGAACCTTCAGAGCTACTACAGCTCGACGATCGCCGGCTCGGCCGCCCTCAACCAATTCTTCTACAACCTGGTCGATTGGGATCTCGGCGGCATGGCAGCGGCTAAGGAAGCCATGAAGGTCACCGGTATCCTGATCATCATCATGGTGGTTCTCTACATCATCAGCTTCGTCCTCTCCATCGTTCAGGCACTGGTCATGACCAAGCTGGGAACCGTAGCTCTCAAGCGCATGCGCAACGACATGTTCACCAAGATGCAGAGCCTGCCGGTCGCCTACTTCGACCATACCCCGCACGGTGATCTGATGTCGCGCTTCACCAACGATGTCGATAACATCTCCATGCTGTTCATCTCCGGTCTCGTCACCATGTTCACCGATCTGATCATGATCGTCGGAATCCTCGCCTTCATCTTCGTCCTGAATTGGCTACTAGCCATCATCGCCGTCTTCATCGAGTGCGTCGCTATCGGCATCGTCTGCTTCAACGTCCACCGCTCCGTCGCCGCCTTCTCCGAGACTCAGGTCTCGATGGGTGAGTTCAACGGCTTCTCCGAGGAGACCCTGTCCGGACTCAAGGTCATAAAGTGCTTCTCCAAGGAGAAGGACATGTCCGATATCTTCAAATCCATCGATTACACGCACACCCTCGACAACTGCGTATCCACCTACATGTCCTCGATGAACATCCCCATCGTCAACAACCTGAACAACTTCGCCACCGCCGCGATCGCCATCTTCGGAACCGTGTGCGTCATCCTCTCGAAGCAGGGACACTTCCTCGAGGGATTCGCGATGAGCATCGGAACCCTGATGACCTTCGTCTCCTTCCTGAGGATGTTCGCCCGTCCCTTCAACGATCTGTCGAACCAGATGACTATGGTTCAGTCCTCGCTGGCGGGTGCGGAGCGAATCTTCCAGATGATCGATCAGAAGCCCGAGCTGTCTCAAGCCACCAAGTGGCGCGCCTTCAAGGCGGAGGATGGTCACTTCTACTGGACCGACGGCAAAGTGACTAAACCCGTCCGCGGCGAGGTCAGACTGGAGCACGTCAACTTCTCCTACCTGCCCGGACAACCCGTGCTGAAGGATATATCCCTGTACGCTAAACCCGGACAGCGGATCGCTCTGGTCGGATCCACCGGTGCGGGAAAGACCACGATCACCAATATGCTGACCAGGTTCTACGATATCGACTCCGGTAAGATCACGATCGACGATATCGATCTGAAGGATATCGATCGGGTCTCGATGCGCCACTCCATGACGCTGGTTCTCCAGGACACCCACCTGTTCACGGGAACGATCTACGATAACATCCGCTTCGGAAGGCTCAAGGCGACCGACGCCGAGTGCGAGAAGGCAGCGGAGATCGCCTGCGCTGAACACTTCATCAAGAATCTGCCCCAGGGTTACAACACCGTCATCTCCGGTCAGAACGCTTCTCTGTCCCAGGGACAGAAGCAGCTGCTCTCAATCGCGCGCTGCGCGGTATCCAATCCTCCTATCCTGATCCTCGATGAGGCGACTTCCTCCGTCGATACCAGGACGGAGCGACTGATCTCCCATGGTATGGATAACCTGATGCGCGGCAAGACGACCTTCGTCATCGCGCATCGACTCTCGACCATCAGATACGCCG
Source organism: Caryophanales bacterium UBA6449 (assembly GCA_002437105.1). GTDB lineage: Bacteria > Bacillota_I > Bacilli_A > RFN20 > CAG-288 > CAG-568. Next base: position 245,522 of record DJOB01000006.1, on the reverse strand, counting down.
ATTGCATCATGGTCATGGATCATGGACGGATCATCGAGAGAGGTACCCACGATCAGCTGATCGCTCAGAAGGGCGCCTACTACGAGCTCTGGACGGGAAAGAAGGAACTCGCTTAGTCGGAAGAACCGACTGCAAACCTACCTGCAAGGGTAGGTTTTTTTATGCTTATAAACATAGGGAACCAAATAGGTTCTCAGCGGATTAAAAGAAAGCTGCACACCAAAGATATCCGGGTCTAAAACTCCTCAGCAGCTATACCGATTAAAACAAAAAGGTTATCGGTTCCTATTCGCTCTCGCGAACTAAGACCGATAACCTTTTCTATAGGCTGGAATAGAGTTGGATTATGTTTACAACCTATTAAACTTCAGATTTCAACCGACCGCTTGAGCGACCCGCTCAGGGCAACATATGGAGATTGTAAGGATTAGATTTGAAGGAGACCTGAACGACTGTGACGCTCCAATCAGTAGCTGATACATAGAGCTTACCTATAACGAACAAAGCCTTAAACCCAGTCATCTCCGTATACTCAGCTACTTCAGGATGGGCCTTTCTCACATCGGCATAATACTGCAGATCGGACTGGTAATCGGCAACAGTCTCCTTACCAGTGGTCACATTGCTGATATCGAGATCCATAGAAGCGGATCCGGCAGAGCTGAAGGAGAGCACCTTGTCATTAGAGGTCTGGATTCGCGTAAGCTTATCATTCTCGCCGTAGACAGAGATATCGAGACTGTTAGTCAGGCTGATTCCTGAACCTATCTTGAGGCTGGATAGATCCACATTCAGATTGAACTTGCCGTTGGCCGCATCGTAGGTCGCATCCTTGATGATCGCTTCCGGCTTGATGTAGCTTCCGCCGATTCCTCCCTGATCTTCCTTAGCAGCCGTATCCGTCTCACGGCTAGCGCTCTTTCCGCTATTGACGGAGGAATCGGTCGCCTTCAGCACCTGGTTGAAAGCGATCTGATAAGCGAACTCGTAGGTGTCATACATCGATAGACCTAATCCGAAGAGATAGAAACCGATGTGGTTAGTGAACTCCTGCGAGGTCACCTTCATCACCACTGCGCTCGCGCGATCCGCCCCCGTCTTGTTCCTGACGATCACGCAGTCGCCATTCTCAAGGATATCGTAGGAAGTCACCCAGCCATGCGAGGTCAAGGAGATCCGGAAGGTGATTCCGTAGGTGGAAGGATCGCTCTCCTTCGGGGTCAGATACATCTCGAATTTGATATCGGCCGTGAGCTTGACGACATCGAATCCCACGAACGAGGGCTGAAGATTGAACTTGCCAGACAGCACGAGCGAGCTCGAATCCGTCGTATTGATCAGCATCGCGAGGAAGGGATCGGCATTATCGCCATCGATGAACTTCTTCGTGTAGTCGATACCAGCCGAGACCTGCGAATCGTCGTAATCAGCCAAGGTCAACTTTACACTGGCCGTCTTACCCAGCACATTCAGATTGTCGATGCTGGCCGACTTGATCGAACCATCCGCGTATTCAACCTTGACGCTCACCGGGTCAACCCCATTCAAGCCGAAGATGGACGGATCGATAATGACCGTCATCGCTCCACCATCGAAGGTGATGGACTTGATGTAATCGTTGAGATACTTGGAATAGTCGGTCCCCGACTGACCCGCTCTCTGGGTGACCGTTCCCGCCGTAGAGGCGACACCGAGAAGCTTACCGAGAATGTTATCAGGTCCGATCTGGCCTATCCTATCTATGATGGAGCTCAAATTGGTCGTATGCATCTTCAGGCCTAACGAATCGTTGTACATGACGTACAGATTGTCGCCCTGATCGTCCTTGCTAGCCGGATCGCCATAGGAGAACTTCAGATCGTAATCGTACTTATACTGATCTGGATCCGCCTTGATCTGTCCGGAATAGATGCCATTCTTAAGATCGAATTGAACCTTGCCGGTCACCGTTCCCGTGTAGGAAGCATCGGTGAGCGTCGCCGCGATATCGACCGCATACTTCTTGGTATCGCTCTGGGCCAGATTGAAGGCTCCGTTCACGAGGGAAGGAATATCCCCGACATCAGGATATCCCGCCTTCTGCTCATCCGTGAGCGAGAAGGGAACATAGGTATCCAGATTGAAGCTCATCGACAGGCTCAGATCCTGATACTTGAAGTCCACCACCGAGATCGAAGTGAGCTTCTCATCAGCGACCGAAGCCTTAAGCTTGATCAAGCCGGCCGAGATACCGACCTTGGAAGGATCGATGTCGAAGACGTATCCATCGTCTACCCGCGTCACCTTAACGAACTCCGCGAGCTTGCTCAGCGTGATCTTGCCACCCTCATCGACGACGAGCCCCTTGAGCTTATCGACGATATCCTGCGTTCCGCTGGTAACCGCATAAGTGGTCGCCTGATCAGCGCCTAAACGCTGGCTGATGATATCGAAGACCTTCTGCGCCTGCACCTTAGTGATGGAGTTCTTGAAGACGTTGTCGTATGAAGCATAGACGCTATTATCGAGATAGTAAGCGTCGATCGTATGATCGAAACCGTTGATCTTGGTCTGAGCGGTCAGATGTATATCCGGATTCTCCAGATCAGTCAGATCGGCAGCGATATTTCCGTTGAGGGAGAGACCACCATCACCAAAGTTCTTCAGACCCTGGATATCGAGTGAATAGGAACCGCTGACCTGACGATCCTGATACAGGTCGAAAAGCGAGTTAGCTACCGTGGATACGCCGTCCATCTCGGGATACTCATCCGGATTGACTACGATCTTATCCGCGAGGGGCGCCGTCTGGATAGTGAAGTCGAAGGATGATCCATCGCTCATCGGTATATTGGAGATGGAAACCTCAGTCAGAGGCATATCGGCAGAACTTCCGAAAGTCAGAGATAGATCGATAGGCTCACTCACCGGGAAGGAGACATAGGATGAAGGATCATATCCGATACTGATCGAGTTAGCGGTGGTATTAAAGTACTTCAGCCCCTTCTTGAGCATGCCATAGTAGACCGAGATATCGCCCGACATCAGATCGGACACGAGATCGGAAGAGACGACATCGCCGACCCCGGCGAGACCCTGGCTCGCCACCTTGGCCCCAGAGGTGTTCAGCTGTTTGAAAATCTCGGACAGATTATCGATCGTCTTCTCGGTAAAGCGGCCCTTGATGACCGAAGAATCCAGATAGACAGTCTCATCGGAATAGATAGCCGAGACCGCCGAATCGACCATATCTCCAGGCTTCAGAGCAATCTCCGCTTTTGCGAGATTCAAAGTATCCTTAGAGGTGACATCCTTCAGATCGCCACGGATCGTTCCAGTGTTGACCATCTTCGTGCCATCGGTCCGGTTATAGGTAAGGCTGAAGTCGCCCTGCAGAGCCTTACTATCCTTGAGGTAAGCGGCGCTGTGCGCAAGCTGATTGACTTCAGCGAGATCCATCGCACCATTATAGGTATCCTTGGGGAAAGAATCGGTGTAGGGGCCGTCAGCCGCCGTCGCCGAGATATTCAACAGCGTATCCGAGGCAGAGACCGCCCCAGCGGATTCGGCCTTCGCGCCATTCATCTGCGCCACGGACTTCTGGATAGCGGTCAGATTCAGTCCACCTGGAGTGGTCAGCTGCTTCAGATCGCCGCTGTAGGAGACCTCGAAGACGATCGTGCCCCAGCCCTCCGTATCGATGTTCAATCCGACGGACGATAGAATCTTCCCCATCGATGACAGATCGAGGCTGAGCTTATATCCGCCCTCGATATTCTCCACACTGACCACTCCGTTGCTAAAGAGGCTATCGGAGATGATCGAGTAGGTGCTCTTGAGAATCGACATGACCGAATCGATCGAGGAGAGATCGGGCAGGGAGGACGGAATCGAGGAATCGAACTCGGAGAGCACCGAGAGCAGATCGTTTATGCTGCTGATCCTATAAGAGTAGAAGCTGTCTCCGTAGCCCACGACCAGCCGGTTCTGATTCAGATAGACAGTGAACGCTTCGGATATATCGCCATAGTCCAGCTTCAGAGAGCCGGAGAGACCGAGCTCATCGGAGGAGTGAAAGAGGACGGTCATATCGTCAGAGGAAACCTTCAGATTCTTTCCCCCGACATCGACACCGAGGTTCAAACTGTTCAGCTTCAACGATTTGTTGAGAAGCTTGGAGATCATCTTCTTGAAAGACTGCGTAGGGGTGATGACAGTCGAGGAAGAGGGTTGAGTCACAGGGCTGGAGGAAACGCTGCTATCGGGTGTCTCGGATGAATCGGCTGAGGAAGCGGAGGAACTAGGAGTGGAGACACTGGATGACTCCGAAGTGGAAGAAGAAGTGCTAGAAGGTATATTAACCGGCTTGCAGGCACCGACAATGATCGTGCTGACTGCCAAGGCAATAGTTTTCAACAATCTTTTGCTACCCATCTTTTTCTCCTTTACTTCTAAAAACCTATTAGATATTATTCTTCGCATCTTTACAAGGATAATCTTTAACTTCAGATAAACGATAAATTAACACTTATTTTACAAAAGCATCGGATATAAAGGACCTTAATCGCACTGGTGAAACCATGTTATCCAAAATATAGAAATGAAAAAAATCTCAGAGGATAAAAAATCCGTATCTCTCCGCCTGAAAATCCATTCTGCATCATTAAAAAGAGACAATCGATAAACGATTGTCTCAAGCCTATAAGAACTAGCAGACGATCAGGAGTTGTGTCGATTCTGCAGATCAGCGATATTGGGCGCGTCCTTGATACCGATCGAATAATTAGCGGTAGCGCTGTAGATCTGATACGGTTCAAAACCAGTAAAAGTGGTGATGGAGTGACCGATCAGGTTGACCGTGGAATAAGCGGTCTTAACAGGATAGAGAGATTTGAAATCCCTGGTCATAATCTTCTTCACGACATCCACCGCCCGCGCATCGGAGATCCCGGTCAGACCCGCGAAGGTGATCTTCGAGATATTGGTTCCACCACCCGCGATCATCGCGGGGATGTTAACATACTTCACCCCATCCGCATCTTTAGCATCGGCACTATCGACGATCGTCTCCGGTAGCGGATAGAGATCGTCCAGCGTCAGATCCTTGATCGAAGTCACCTTCTCCTGCAGCAGCTGATAGTTGGCGGGGAAGGTGTTCACGATCGATATCTGATCGCCATCCTTCCAATCGTAGAATCGGGAATCGCCGCTGACCTCGATCGAGGAGGGCTGCATCGTGCGGCTCAGCTTAGCAGCCTTACCCGCATCGACCAGCGGAGAGAAGACGAGATCGTTATTGAACTGCTTCAGCAGGGACATCATCGCGGTGAAGTTGGAGGGCTTGAGCGACCAGAGATAGGGGCCGTTCAAGACTTGATCCGCGCTGATGGAGGCGATGCCGCTCCGATAGAAGCTGGTATCCTTCACCGAGACGGTCGATCCGTAGTTCACTGTCCCATCATCGTTCACGAAGGCGTAGGAGGCATCGTAGGCTCGTCCAGCCGCCTCGACCGCATCGAGCATGCCCTGGGTCGAAACCTTGCCGACATAGGGACCGGAGACCAGGCTGTCGATGGGCAGAGTGATAATATCCGAGAGGTTGGCATCGGTGGTCAGATAGGAGGTGAAGATCTCATCGCCCCGGGTACCGTCGAATCCTCTCAGCGTACCCTTGATGCTGGTGGAGGGATAATTCGGAATCACGCCCGCGGTGGACGCGGGGGAAGTGAAGGTCACCTCGCGGTTCTCATCGGGCTGCGCCAGCTCGTTGGAGCCGACCTTGAGCAGGTTCTCGTACCCATTCTCCAGCAGGCAGTTCTCGATGGTCAGATCGGGAGCAGAATAGGCCCGGACCACATTGCGACCGCTAGTGAGGATCGAATCCTCAACCCTCACATCGGCCGCTTCGATATCGAGGACGGTACCGGTGAATCGGAGATTCTCGAAGTTGTCGCCGAAGTCGCAGTTCTGGATCTGCACATCGGAGATGACCACATTGTCCGTATCGACGAAGATGCCGCTGTTATCCTGTCCGAGATAGGCGATGATGGGCGAGGTGGTGCGGTCGGGGTCACCATAGGCGAAGAACGTCTTAGGTCCCCGGAAGAGGTTATCATCCCGCAGAGAGATGATCTGAGTCTTATTACCGGCCTCATCGGTACGGTACTGAATCTCGTACGGGAAGGCCAAATTGTGGAGGTTGATCGTAAAACCGTTGCCGTACAGGTTACCGCGCAGGTGGATTCCCGCTCGGACGGTCTCATCGTAGGGCTTGTACTGCTTATACTTCGCCCTGATCAGATCGCCGTTCTCGTTCCACGCCTGGATGAACGGCGACTTGAGGGTCGCTGCGAACGCGTAGGTATCCTTATCGAAGGAGAAAGTATCGGTGACCGCATCGTAATGGCCGAAGAGGACCGTGTCCTTCCTAGGCTTATCCAAGGGTACTAGCTGGTGATTCTTAACGAGGGGGCGACCGGTCTTCTCATCCATCTGGTAGAGATCGCTCAGACTGCCGAAATTGGTGCGAAGAACCACGTTCTCCGCCTCATCGGACCGGTTGGTCGCATCCATCAGATCATCGTAGGAATAGATGTTGACGCCATCCACGATCTCGAACTCGTAATCGAGCGGAGCGACCTCATCGTCGCCCAGCGCCTTGTCCCGCAGGGTGAAGGTAGCTTCGCCCGGACCCGCGAACGAGACGTAGGCCCGCTCGTCCTGGAAGGTGATCGCAGCGATGCTGTCGCTCTTGGACACCACCTCGAGATTCTTGACGCCACCCGAGTCACCGACCACGTCGACCGAGAAGGAAGCGGAGGCCTCCTTCCGCCCGGTCAGCTCACCCTGATCATTGCGGGTGAAGTCCTCCATGCCATAGCGGAAGATACCGCTGATCGAGCGACCGGAGGTCGCCGTGTCGGGATTGAGGATGATAGCGCCCTTAGCGAAGACCTGAGCGGTGAACGAACGATTGATGGTTCCCTTCTCGTTGGAGCAGACAAGAACACACTTTCCCACCGCCAGCGGGTTGAAATAGAACTGGCCGGTCGCATCGGATTGAATCTCACCGATCTCCTTACCTTCGGGATTGGTCACGCTCCAGACCAGTTCGTTTCCGCTAGACAGAGGATATTTATCGTCGTAGACAGCGGTCGCTTCCAGGGGCTGACGGCCAGCGAGAAGCGAGTAACCCTCCATATCGCGGTAGTTCCAGTCGATATCCGTAATATCCTTCTCGACTGGCTTGATGATGATCGAAGAGGCGGCGAAGGCGAGGGCGGAGACACCGAAGGGGATCACCAGAGCGAGACATATATTCCTGATATTCTTCATACGTGGGCCTCCTAATCCTGGGCCTTCCTCGCCTGATCTTCCAAGAACTTCGGTCCCCTCTTCACCAGGAAGAAGGAGACCGCGAGAGCGGAAGCAAGATAGACGGCGAACACACAGGCGTGCAGGATATTCTTAGTGACCATATACGAATAGTTCTCGACCATCTTGGGAACCAGAGCCGAGACGAGGATGACGATACCGTATATCAGAACGGGGAAAGCTAAGGGCATCAGGGACTCCCAGAGCGCCTCGCTCTTCCGGCCGCGCACCTTGGATCGCGCGTCAGCCAGAAGCTCGAAGAAGACCGAGAAGATGAGGAATGCGAGTCCCTCGACGGTAATCCAGCCGAAATCGACCCAGTCCACCAGATGGGTGCACCCGAGGATCACCATCGAGCAGAGGAAGCTGACGCCGGTCAGGCAGAGCGGCGCGATACCCTTGTAGATGAGCTGCTTCTCCAGGGGCACGGGCGAGAGCTTCATCAGGATCAGCCGGCTTCCCTCCGCACCGAGGCTATCGGTACTGCAGGTCAGGACACAAGCGGCGTTCATGAGGATGAGCATACCGGTGAAACCAGTTAGGAACATGGGAAAGAAGAGGGGAACAAATTTCAGATTGCCCACCGAGAAGATATTGTTCATGCAGGTGACGATGAACAGGAGGGCGACCGGTAGACCGACCACGGTCGTGATCAGTCCGACCGAGCCGTTCTTACCGCGGAGAAGGAGGGAGAACTCCTTGGAGAGAAGAGCAGCGTTGGTGCTCTTGGGCATGTTGAATTTGAATTTAGCTTCACCGGCGCTGGTCTGAGCCGCAATCTTGAAATAGGTGGGCCAGGCGATGAACGAGCCGAGCAGGAGGACGCCGATCACGCAACAGAAGAAATAGAGCAGATCGAGCCAGCTCCCCGCCGTGAACAATTTGACCAGGAAGGCGGAGGGATAGAGGTATCCGCCCCAACCGCTGTTGATCGACAGATGATAGATCTGCGTCACACCATCGATATCGCCGAGAACGATGACCTTGACGAAAATATTCAGGATCTCACCGTACAGGAACGAGAGACCGAGAGCGAATAGACAACCCAGGATGATCTGGAAGATGACCGAGCGGCGCAACAGGATATAGACCCCCTCCATGGGGACGCAGAAGAGGAAGCCGACCGCCACCTCGCAGATCGTCACCAGCAGAGGATAGAAGATACCTAGCAGGTAGATGTACCAGGGCGAACCAGCCACGATACCGTAGGTGATCCAGATGGGGATGGAGAGAATAGCCGTATAGGACAGCGTCTTGACGAAGGAGACGATCGATTTTCCCAGGATGATCTGCGCCTTATTGACCGGCCACTGAAACGGCACCTTGGACATCCGCGATTCGAACAGAGAGTGCCGCAGATCCACCGCCGAGATAAACGAGCCGAGGATGAAGAAGACGAACAGGTAGAGCGAGAGGAGTCCCTCGGCCACCCCGTCGTACGTCTTGGTCTCCAGACCGAGCCGGACGAAGATAAAGATGGAGAGACCCATGAGGATCAGAGCGATGAGAACGTTGATGATCCGATTGCTCCATCCCTTGGACTTGACGCGATACCGGGCGAGCCAATTCTTGAGCTCGCCCTTCGCGATGAGAAGCGCACCCATCCTATCTGTTCCCCTCTAGGATCTTCGCGATATCCTGATTATCGGGATCGACCTGGTGGAGCTTCTCGCCCGCGAGGATGTAGACGGTGTCGCAGATGTGGCTCACCAGATCCATATCGTGGGTAACGATCAGGATCGCGTGTCCCTCATCCGCATAGCGGCGCATGAGTTTGAGCAGGGCCCGGTAGGCGATGATATCGAGACCGACGGTCGGCTCATCCAGAATCCAGAGCGCCGGGCTGTGAATGACGGAAGCCGCAAGACAGATCTTCTGCTGGGTTCCGTGCGAGCAGAGGGCAAAAGGCTTCTCAAACATCGAGACGGGCAACGCGAGTGCCTGGGTCAGAGCCTCCGCGCGCTGGCGCGCAACCTGAGGATCCATCCGATAGATAGAAGCGATGTAGGCGAGATACTCCGCCCCGGTCATCGAATCGTAGGCGAGCGGTTCGCTGGGCGAGTAGCCGATCAGCGCCTTGGCCTGGCGCGGCTCCTCCTTGATATTTATCCCATCGACGGTAACCACGCCGGAATCGTAGGGCTTCAGACCGAGCGCCGACTCGACCAGAGTGGACTTTCCCACTCCGTTCTTTCCGATCAAACCGACGATCTGACCCGCTTTCGCGGTGAGATCGACATCATTCAGAACTGTATTCTTGCCGTACTTCTTGACCAGGTGCGAGACCGAGAAGATCACCTTCTCAGGTCCGTTATACCCGTTGACGAAACGCGTCTCCTCACCCGAGGAGAAGGCAGGGGAAGGAAAGGAAGGAGCAGGTCTGGCAGGGGAGAGGTCGGTCACCTGCTGCCGACGCCCCTCGATCAGAGCGCCACAGGCCAAACGAGCACGCTGACGAGAATCGGTAGTCCTGTTATTCCTTTTAAGTTGCATCTTTGTACCTCGCATGTAAGTATAAGAAAAAAGTAGAATTCCATGTATTACTATAATAGCGCATAAATAGGAACCCTAAAGTTTAAAAAATCTTTATAACTAACAAAGGAGCAACAAAAAAGAGCTCCGAAGAGCTCTTTTTTGACACGAGATCAGCAGGTAGCTAGAAGACTACTTGAGAATCTCAGTGACGGTACCAGCACCGACAGTGTGGCCACCCTCACGGATAGCGAACTTAGTGTTGTTCTCGATAGCGACGGGCTTGATCAGCTCGACGACGAACTCGGCGTGGTCACCGGGCATGACCATCTTCTCGGACTCGGGAAGAGTGATAATACCAGTGACATCGGTGGTACGGAAGAAGAACTGAGGACGATAGTTGGACATGAAGGCGGTGTGACGTCCACCCTCTTCCTTGGTCAGAACGTAAACCTGGCACTTGAACTTGGTGTGAGGAGTGACGGATCCGGGCTTGACGATGACCTGTCCACGCTCGCACTGATCACGGTCGACACCGCGGAGCAGCATACCGATGTTATCACCGGCCTCAGCGTGATCCAGAGTCTTGCGGAACATCTCGAGAGAGACGACGACAGCCTTACGAGTGGGGAGCAGACCGACGAGCTCAACCTCATCGTTGGGCTTGCAGATACCACGCTCAACACGGCCAGTAGCGACAGTTCCACGACCAGTGATGGTGACGACATCCTCGACCGCCATCAGGAAGGGCTTGGAATCATCACGGACAGGATCAGGGATGTAGGTGTCGCAAGCGTGCATCAGATCGAGGATGCACTTCTCATCGGCACCACCCGCAGGAGACTGCAGAGCCTTCAGAGCGGAACCACGGATGACAGGAACATCCTCTCCGGGATAGCCGTTCTTGCTGAGCAGGTCACGGACATCCATCTCGACGAGGTCGATCAGCTCAGGATCATCGACCTGATCGCACTTGTTGATGAAGACGACGATGTAAGGAACTCCGACCTGGTGAGCGAGCAGAACATGCTCACGGGTCTGAGGCATAACACCATCAGTAGCGGAGACGACCAGGATAGCACCATCCATCTGAGCGGCGCCGGTGATCATGTTCTTGACGTAATCAGCATGTCCCGGGCAGTCGACGTGAGTGTAGTGCCTCTTCTCGGTGTTGTACTCGACGTGAGCGGTGTTGATCGTGATACCACGAGCCTTCTCCTCGGGAGCCGCATCGATCTGATCGTACGCCTTGAACTCAGCCTCACCCTTCTCAGAGAGAACCTTGGTGATAGCCGCGGTCAGAGTGGTCTTTCCGTGATCGACGTGACCGATAGTTCCGATGTTGACGTTAATCTTACTTCTATCAAACTTCGCCTTGGCCATTTGTTATATCCTCCTTGGACCTTGGTTGGGCTTCTAGCCTCAAACAGCATCAATAATCATAGACTAGCCAGAAAATCAATGCAAGATAATTGAACTAGAAGCAGCGTCTCGAATCGCATCTACTATTCACACATCGAGACCTACTGATTGCGGGCCTTGATGATCTCTTCCTGAACCGTCTTGGGCACGGGCTGATAGTGGTCGAACTCCATGGAGTAGATACCGCGACCCTGGGTCATCGCGCGCAGATCGTTGATGTAACCAAACATGTTGGCGAGGGGAACCAGAGCGGTGATGATCTGAGCATTGCCCTTAGTGGTGGTATCAGTGACAGTACCACGGCGCGAGGACACATCGCCCAGAACGGTACCGAGGTACTGCTCGGGGGTAGTGATCTCGGCCTTGACCATGGGCTCGAGGATGACAGGATCGCAGTTCTTCGCCGCTTCCTTGAAGGCGATCGCCGAAGCCGCCTTGTAAGCGGCCTCCGAAGAATCGACGGGGTGCGAGCTACCATCGATCAGTTCAGCCTTGATATCGATGCAGGGATAGCCAGCGACGAGTCCGCGCTGGGTGGCCTCGGTGAGTCCATCGAGCGAAGGCTTGATGAACTCCTTAGGAATACGGCCACCGGCAATCTCATCGACCGTCTCGATACCCTTGCCGGGATTGGGCGAGAAGCGGAACACGACGTGTCCGTACTGTCCGTGACCACCGGTCTGCTTGATGTACTTACCGACACACTCCGCAGTCTTGCGGATCGTCTCGCGGTAAGCAACCTGAGGCGCACCGACCTTGCAGGGAATGCCGAAATCATCCTTCAGACGGGTGACGTTGACATCCAGCTGCAGCTCTCCGACACCAGAGATGATGCTCTGGCCAGTCTCGGAATCGGTGTGGAAGTGGAAGGTGGGATCCTCCTCGCAGAACTTCATGAGGGTGACCGCCATCTTATCCATATCGGTCCTCTTGACGGGCTCAATCGCCTCGGAGATCAGAGGATCCTGGAACTTGATGGCCTCGAGAAGGACCTTGTGGTCCTCATCGCAGAGCGAATCACCAGTGCCAGTGTTCTTCAGTCCGATGATAGCGGCAATCTCACCAGCGGTAACCTCGTTGACATCCTCCTTATCGTCCGCATTCATCAGAACGATACGAGAGACGCGCTCAGTCACGTTCTTGGTGACGTTGTACATGTAGGAGCCAGTCTTCAGGGTTCCGGAGTAGACGCGGAAGAAGGTCAGCTTACCGAACTGGTTAGTGGTGATCTTGAAGGCGAGTCCGACGAAGGGAGCCTTAGGATCGGGAGGGCAGACGACATCCTCACCAGTCTTCTTATCCTTACCGTGGCAGGGAGGGATGTCGAGAGGAGAAGGCAGATAGTCGGTGACGGCATCCAGCAGAGGCTGAATACCCTTAGACTTGAAGGAAGCACCGCAGATGACAGGGTGAATCTGGTGGGCGATGGTCTCGTGACGGATAGCCTTCTGGATGGTGGGAACATCGGGCTCCTTACCATCGAGGACCAGCATCATGACATCATCGTCGAACTCAGCGATGCCCTCGAGCATCTTCTGACGCCACTCCTTAGCGGTCTCGAGGTACTCGGCAGGGATCTCGATCTTGGTAGGAGCAGGGATAGCGTTGGTCTTGGGATCGACATCGTTGGACCACTTCCAAGCGATCATCTTGACCAGATCGATAACTCCGGAGAACTCCTTCTCGCGTCCGATGGGGTACTGGATGGCCACAGCATTGGCACCCAGCTTCTCCTTGATGGAGTGGAAGGACATCTCGAAGTCGGATCCGATCGAATCCAGCTTGTTGACATAGACGATAGAAGGAACATTGTATCGATCAGCCTGACGCCAGACGGTCTCAGTCTGAGGCTCGACACCGTTCTTTCCATCGAGGACAGCGACCGCGCCATCGAGAACTCTCAGCGAGCGCTCGACCTCAGCGGTGAAGTCGACATGGCCCGGAGTATCGATCAGGTTGATTCTGTACTCGACACCATCCTTGGGCCAGATGCAGGTAGTGCAGGCGGACTGAATAGTTATTCCGCGCTCCTGCTCCTGCTTCATGGAATCCATGGTGGCAGTTCCCTCATCGATGCTTCCGATCTTGTGAATCTTTCCGGTGTAGAAGAGGATTCGCTCGGAAGTGGTGGTCTTACCGGCATCGATGTGGGCCATGATACCGATGTTGCGGATTCGAGGCATGGGAATCGACTCATACTTCTGAACCGCAGCATCCTCCTTTATAGCAGCCATCTGAAATTTTCCTCTCTTTTGGAACTACCGACGGTAGTGAGCGTAAGCCTTGTTGGCCTCCGCGGTCTTGTGGGTATCTTCCTTCTTCTTGACAGCAGCACCGGTGTTGTTGGCAGCATCGATGATCTCAGCCGCCAGCTTATCGGCCATGGTCTTCTCGCTGCGCAGCCTGGCGTAACCGACCAGCCAGCGCAGTCCCAGAGTGACCTTACGGTCAGCCGAGACCTCGACAGGGATCTGCAGGTTAGCAGCTCCGACACGGGTAGCCTTCAGCTCGAGCTCGGGCATGATGTTACCGATAGCGACCTCGAAGACATCCATCGCGGGCTTGCCGGTCTTCTTCTCGACCTTGTCGAAAGCCTCGTACAGGATGTGCTGAGCGAGTCCCTTCTTTCCATCCATCATGATCTTGTTGATCAGACGGGTGACCAGCTTCGAGTTATAGACGGGATCGGGAACGATGTCCCTCTTCACGTAGTGGGTTTTCTTCCTAGACATTCTCTTTATCTCCTAACCTACTTCTTCTGGATCTCGCCATCCTTCTTAGTTCCATAGCGAGAGCGAGACTGCTTACGTCCATCGACTCCGAAGCACTCGAGAGCGCCACGGACGATGTGGTAACGGACACCGGGCAGATCGCGAACACGACCGCCGCGGATCAGAACGACCTTGTGCTCCTGAAGGTTGTGACCCTCTCCAGGAATGTACGCAGTGACCTCGAAGTTGTTGGTCAGACGGACACGGGCGTACTTACGAAGAGCGGAGTTAGGCTTCTTAGGAGTCATAGTACCCACACGGGTGCAGACACCCCTCTTCTCGGGGGAGGGCAGGTTCCTCATCTTCTTGTTGAGTGAATCCCACCTCTTACCCAGAGCGGGCGAGAGAGACTTCTTCCTGAGCCTGATTCTCTCATGGCGAACCAGCTGATTGATAGTCGGCATTAGATTTCTCCTTGTATTCTTACACGCTTCTAAAGGGGGCGATCTGCCCCCTTGGAACGTGTGCGAGGAGAATGATACCAATCCCGGGTGTTTTGTCAAGGGCTATCGACAATCGATTTCTCCTTTATTGAATTGAATTTTTATGAACGTGTATCCGGGTGTTTCAACAGGGGGGGCACTCCCGGTCTAAAAGGGCTGAGAATCGCACCCGCATCTCAACATCGCAAAGTTTTTTAAAATTGGGTATTGCATTCTCATTCCGGTAGTCGTAATATCTTTCCCGCTACAGACAGCTGGACCGTTAGCTCAGTTGGTAGAGCAGCTGACTCTTAATCAGCGGGCCAAAGGTTCAAGTCCTTTACGGTCCACCATGTAGCATTTAACGGAATCGCGAGATTCCGTTTTTTTGTGCATAAATCTTCTTAGATTTAGATTTAAAAGCGTACATAGTGGCATAAGAAAAGAGCGAGTGCACCCTTGCACTCGCCTTTTTTCTAGAATCCACCCCAGCGACTATTCAGCGACAATGCGGAATACGACAGTCACGGGTATCGTTATCTCGAGATCCTGCGGTGCGGCGTTAGCTGACCGCCCCTCGCAGAGCATGACCGCCCTCGGCTGATTGATCGGGTTATAGGAGCCACCATCCTTAGACACGCTATCTATGCCGAGTATCCGCACGTGGAGAGCCGAAGCTAGCGTCTTCCCGCTCTCCAGGGCGTCCTGGGCCGCTATCCTCAGGGCTTCGCGCTCCTTGTCCTGGCTGTTCTCCAACACATAGGATATAGAAAGAGAAACGTGGTCAGGGCACTTTCTGGTCAGAGAATCGAACACCGAAAGATAGATATCCGATGATAGGGGCAGAGCTATCCTCGCTTCCTGCCTCGCCGAGTACCCCGCCAGCCGCCGAGTAATCTTCCCAGCTTCGTTGAAATTCTCATAGTAGGGTGAAACCGCGAATGATCTCAGCTTTAAGATCGCTGGATCGAGCTTCATCTCCTCGAGAGCCGTCCGGATCCGATCCAGCAGCCGAGAGACCGCAGAAGAAGCCTTAGAAGTATCTCCATCGCGCACCTCGATCGCGATATCGATCTGCGCCGTATCAGGGGCGACCGATACCGTCCCCTCTCCCGTAACCGTCATCTTACCGAATTGCATCTCAGCATCCATAGCTTCAACCACCTCCAAGCAGAGATAACTTAACATAGGCGGAACACAAAAGATAACGGACTCAGCAGATGGAGGGATACGGCCACAGACAGATAAAAATAATGGAACTACATGATGAGAATCCCCACCTTGCCAGCCGCAATCTCGTATACACTTATCTCGTACATACTCAATCAGGAGAAACGCAAAATGGTAATCAAGAGAGTGAAATCGCTCGGCTCCGAATGGATCGAAGCAGAGTCGAAGAGCGGGCTGAAGCTGACTCTATCCACCTGCGGCGCAGGCGTCTATGCGATCGAGTTCAAGGGAAAGAGGCTTTCCCTAGTCCTAAAGAGAAAGTCCGATTTCAAGAGTTCACCTCAATTCTTCGGAAAGACCCTCGCCAGGGTAGCTGGAAGACTGCCGGTGGACTACAGCTTTAAGGGCGAGCAGCTGCACCTCACCAGGGACGAACCGTTCGACTGTCTGCACGGCGGAAGGATGGAGTCGCTCTCGTTCAAGGAGTGGACGCCCAGCGTCGAGGAGACTGCAGACGGCGGAAGGATCACCTTCACCATCGTGAGCCCCGACGGAACCTGCGGATTTCCCGGCAATGTCAAAGCGACCGTCACCTACACCCTTCTGGATAGCAAGCCCGAGTTCACCCTCGGCTTCCACGCTGAATCCGACAAGCTCACTCCCTTCTCCTTCTCCAACCACATCTACTGGAATCTGACCGACGATAACGACATCAGCGATCAGGTGCTGTACATGGCTGCTGACCGGGTTGGTACCGATGACGGCAAGAGCCAGCTGATCGACGGACTAGCCCCCGTGCCGGCCTGCCTCGACTTCCAGAAACCCACGGTCTTAGGAAAACAGCTAGACGTAGTAGAGAAGGAGCTGAGAGCTGGAACCATCGACCACACCTTCGTCTTCTCTCACCCCGGCACCGAGAAGCCTCAGGTCACCCTGGAGAATGACCGGGTTAGAATCGAGTGTGTGACCGACATGGAAGCCACCAACATCTACGTCGATAATTCACAGACTGACGTCGCCTTCAAGAATGGCTCCAACCTGCAGGTAAAGCGCCGCGCCATCGCGATCGAGCCCCAGGAGCTCCTCTTGAATCAGGACCATATCACCCTCAGCCCCGACCATCCTATATCCCACTTTATAACCTATACCATTAAGGAAAAGTAAATTAAAAGCAACCCCTAATGATAGTTTGGGGGTTGCTTTTTTTTGTACCCTGAATTACCGATCCTATCGGCTCAGATATTCATCAGCCAACCTGAGGGTCTCCTTATCCGTGTCATAAGTCACGGCGGCAATCGCAGCGGCGATCGGAAGCCATCCCTCGCTCTTCACCTCATCATCGTGAGTATCGCTAGGCTTCTTATCGCCGGAATAGCGCGCGACGAAGAAGACGACATCCTTGATGATTCCCGGAAATGGAGAATAGGTTACGACATGGCGAAACCTCGTATCGATATCGACCTTTAACCCCGTCTCCTCCATGATCTCTCGAGCAGCCGTCTCCACCTCGGTCTCGCTTCCCTCTACATGTCCTTTGCAGATCGACACGTGACCCAGATTCATCTTCTGCACCAGGTACTCGCGCTTCCCATCCGAACCGATCCGATAGATGACCGCACCTACGCTCTTCTCCTTCTTCATACATGATCCTCCCTGAAAACGCTTATTCCAATAAAGCCTTATAATAATAGGGCTTGCGGAAGAGAACGAAGAGAGATTTTCGGACTGTTCAGCGATGCCATTGAGTTCCACCCCTTTCCGCCGTGAGAAAGAGAGGTCTGCCTATGGAAGACGAAAAGAAATTACTGAGCGAGATCATCGCCGAATTTCGTAAGAGTGGCTTAACCGCTGGAAGAGCGACGATTACGATATACGACTCCCGGACAGCGAGCATCAAGGGGAACGAAAAAGTTCAGCTCAGCTCCGACCACAGAACCTCTCTCACCTGCGACGGATTCCGCGATGGCAAACTCATCTCCGAGGTATTCGATGCCGAGCACGATTCACCTTCCGATATCGCAGCGAAGATAGCGGTAGATGTGAAGAATGGTCGGCCCTACTCGGACACCTGGTTCCCCAAGGTCAACACACGACTCGGTAAATCTGACTCCTATGCCGCTAAACTCGACGAGACCAAAAACGAGGTCTTAGAGCTCCTCGCTGAAAAGGCGAAGGAACAGATAGCCGAAGCCGATCGCAGCATCACCGATATCGATATCGCGCTCACATACTGGAAGGATCAGTCGTTCCTCAAGAGCTTCAATCCTCAGCTACAGCTGGAAGAGGTCGCCGATCTCAAGGCTCGCCGCAATGGACTCAAACTGTCGGTGAGGTTCGCCATCGACTACCAGGGTAAAAAGATCGAGATATCCGGCAATCAGTCGGCCCACAAGAATTTCGATAATCTGGAAGTACCCGCTTTCACCAGTAGCCTAGTCAGAAGAGCTAAGCTGCTCGTCGATGCTAAGCCCGCCCCCAGATATGCCGGAAGCATCATCGTGTGCCCTGAGCTGGCAGCCATCCTGTTGAAGCACGCCTGCTCCGAGCTCGATGGAAGCTGCTACTACGCGGGAGATTCGATCTATGAGGGCAAGCTGGGAACGGATGTCTTCTCGCCCAGCCTGATCGTTATCAACGACCCCTTCATCGCTTCCGACTACGCTCGTTCCTTCGATTCGGAAGGCTATCCGACCGAGAAGTTCATGGCTATCGACCACGGCAAGCTGCGCTGCCTGTTCCTCGATAACGCCTTCGGTGAGAAGCTAAAATCCGAGACCAACGGGTGTGCGGACGGCGACAAGCGCAACTGCCAATATCTGGTAGTGACTCCTTCGGATAGATCGCTCAATGAGATGATCAGCGCGGAGAAGAACGGGGTGATCGTGGAGAATGTAGACTTTAAATCCCTCGTCCTAAAGTCTCTAAAGGATACAGAGTTCAGCATCCAGTTCTACGGCTGGACCATCGTCGATGGTAAGAGAGACCAGCCCATCAAGGGACGACTCACGGGAAATCCGCAGACCGCGATGAGCTCGATCGAGAGCATGTCGCGGGAACGTGGCGACTTTCACGGCTGCCTGATTCCCTGGATGAAGATAGCCGACCTTAAAATCGACTGATAAAGAGCCTGCTTCTGCAGGCTTTTTTGTTTCTTAAGAGATATTAGAAGGCAAAATAAAACTCCGGACATGTTTCCATATCCGGAGCGAGCAAAAGGAATTTTATGTTAGAAATAATTAGCTGATTGATTTACTAGATTTCTCTAGCATCAAAATTCTAGTATCAACATAGAGAAAAGTCAACAGTGATCAAGCACTCAAATTCAGACCGTAACAGGATCGGGGACCTTTTCGGTGTAGATGAAGGAAACATCGATATCCTCCTTGGGAGTGAAGAGGAATCCAGTCGAAGAAGAGAATTCAGCACTTCCAGTATTCATCTTTGCTTCAACAGCAAAATATATGCTTCCATCTTCTAGAACCTCAGCAGTCCACGTATTACCTAAATAGGTGAAGGGAGCATAGAAACCCACACTGGTAGCCGCGCCGGTGTAATCGATGAAAGTAGGAACGACCGCCTGTCCAAAATACTTGGACGCGGAAGGATTGAGGTTATAGACCGTATTTCCACGGCTGCTCTTAGTCCCGCTATCAGTGAAAAGGCCCGACTGGATCTGATCCAGATGGAGCGCGAATAAGCTGGGATCGATCGTGAGAGCCTCATTAGGAGTATCGGGATTGACCTTGACTACCAGGTTCCTCGTGCTCACCCAAGAATACACGCCCGTATCCTCATCCAGAGCGATGTTCTCTATATCCCACTCGCCCTCATCATCCTTAACGAGCTTGGCGTCGAGCATCGACAGCGTACCCATCGCACCATCGCCCATTATGTCCATGTAATCGAGGGCGACCTTATCGCCATCGACCAGGATAGCTAGGCTCGCCGCCGAGAGATCCTGAGTAGGAGGGACAACTTTGACAATGTACTTATCTCCGAGTTTACCGAGAGCATCAGAGATAGCCTTGACACCATCACCAGTCACAGGAGATAGACCTTTAAGAGAAGAGCCATCTCCCGCTTCATATCCAAACTTGACTCCGATCGACAGCGATTCATCAAACCAGGAACCGCCGTTGAAGCTAGAGTCAGCATAGTAGCCTCTAAGATCCTCGAACACAAAGGTAGCCGTATCGAATCTCCCGTCTTTCAAGGTGAAGGTGGAAGAGAGGAGAGGAGCATGGCTAGAAGCGGCCGAGGCAGCGATATCGCTACCGATAGTACCGTCGAAGCTGAAGGCGTCCGAAGAAGCATCATAGGTAAAATCGGAGGCTTTGAGATCGCGGAAGAAATCACGGTAGAGGTGATCAGCTTGAGTATCGTAATCATTGCGGCTATCGATGATGGCACGATCATGCCTCACGGTGCCATCGTACTTGAGGGATTCCTTGATCACCAGCCCCGTCTTAGCTTCGAAGAGTCCATCCTCAGTCTTCGATTCTGTATATGTCTTGCCATCATCCTCTCTCACATACTGAGCCGCATGCGCACGAACTAGATCGCCTTCAACCGCATACTGAGTAACGATCTTAGCCGCTCTATCGCTGTTGTACTCCGAGGCATAGATGGGGTTATCGTAATGACGAACAGCCCCCATATCGATGGTCACGGTGTGATTTCCAGCCAGAGCGGTGATCGCCTCCACGATATCCTCGTTCGCCTTCGCTGAAGAGTCGACAGTCTCAACAGAACTGGAAGAGGAGGTCGAAGAAGAGGAAAAAGACGAAGTGGAGGGAGCAACAGTGCTAGTCGCCTCTCCACCGCAGGCCGTCAGTCCAAGTGAAAAAAGAGGCAACAATCCTAATAGAAATTTCTTCATCTATATTTCTCCTATGTATTCGGACAAGAATTCTACGGGAGTTAAAACTTTTCCACAATCAAAATGATAAAAACAGTAAGTAGCAACTCATCAAGGCTTCTTCAATCCTAAAATAAATACTTTTAAAGGCAAAAATTATAAAATAATAAAGATATCAAACCCTAGACGTAATAGAATGGGAGGATTCTATGAGCACCGTGGTAGAAAAGAAAAAACTCAGCTTCGGAATAGTTCTCGACTCGACCACTATCGTCGACAGCGAATATGCGAGCCTGGTCGACATCGCGCGGGCCCCTCTTCACATCACCTTAGGAAACGAGACGAGGGATGAGAACGATTGGACGATCAAAGAGATAGTCGACGGATATGACACGAAGGTCTGCAAGACTTCCTGCCCCAGCACCGGAGAGTTCGTGAAAGCCTTCAAGGAGATATTCGCCAAGGGCTACGATGACATCGTCTGCATTCCGATGTCCAAAGGTATCTCGGGCACCTACCAGGCAGCTAAGGTAGCTGCGAGTACCTTCGAAGGCAAAGAAGGACACATCCACATCGTCAGCGTCCCCCTCGCAAACTTCGGAATAACCACCCTGCTCAATGCCTCCCTAAAGTATTTGAAGGAAGGTCTTTCAGCCGCGCAGTATGCCGCAGTTCTCGAGAGGATGGGCAACTCCTCGTCCCAGATCTGGACACTAGGATCGCTCGAATACCTGTACAAGGGTGGTCGACTCTCCAAACTATCCTTCGCCATAGGAAGCCTGTTCAGGATCAAACCCATCATCGGTGTCTCACCTAAGGATGGAAAACTGACTGTCGAGAAGAAGGTCAGAACCTTCCCCGAAGTGGATAAGTTCATGTGTGAGCGTCTCAACCAGTTCTTCGAGAAATTCAATCGAGTCTATGTGAGATTCATAAACCTCGGCGATGAGAACCAGGTCGCCACCCTGAAAACGACGATCCTCACAGAGCATCCGAACCTCGAGAATTCTGAGATCTCCGAAGTCGGTCCCCTCTTCACCGTACACCTCGGTAGAAACGGATACGGAATCTGCATCATCGGCGATGAGCCCAAGGCTAACAGCAACAGCAGTACAAAAAACTGGACAGATATATTTCACCTGAACCACCACAATTAGATATAAGATATAAAAGTCCACGGGAGGTCGTACCCATGAGAGAAAGAGACAGTAGAAAATACCTAGTAAAGTCGACTGAGAATGATCTCAAGAAGTCTATCGATAGCCATCGTCCACTCCTGCCCATGCTGATATCCACCTTCATCGGCTGGGCGATCCTGCTCCTTTTCCTCCTGCCCTTCTGCACTGTGACCATCAAGGGACAGAACTTCTCCTACTCCCTATTCCACCTGATGCTCGGATCGGTCATAGAAGGTAGAGCTAACTACTGGCTCGGTGCCTTCTTCTCCCTCCTGGTCTTAGCGCCTGCTATCCCCCTGTTCTCGCGCCGTCAGTCCATCTCGAGCTTGGTGGTATTCTTCCTGGTCGAGCTGTTCGGTATCGTCGGTATCCTGGTGGGAAATAGAAGCACCATCATCGGCAAGAGCTTCCACGTTCCCGCTACTCTGACCGGTGATATCCAGCTCGGATTCGTGATCCCCCTCGTCCTCCTGTTCGTCTATCTGGGCGTTCCCTTCGCCGCCCGAGCCATCTCGACCAGCATCGCAGTAAAGAGATTCGACCAAGCGGTGAAGACCGGAAAGAAATTAGCCAACTACTAGAGACTTCTAACGGACTCCAGCACAACTGGGGTCCTTTTATGTTTAAGGTATAATTTCACCTAGAAAAAGCGAAACAGGGGGAAGGATAGATGGCTAAAGACAATAATCAGGGCCTGGCTGAACTTTTCACCGATGCTGCTCAGGGATTTCTTTTCAAATCCAGCAACCTGAAGCAGCGGATTACCGATAGATGCCATCGCTTCATCGAAAAATACCGCCAGGCTCTCATCACGATAGCGGCTCTGCTGATCATCTCGCTTCTCACCTTCGGCTTCGGTTGGGTCAAGAATGGCTTTACGCTGCCCCTCTCTGGTGATGGATACCTCCAGGAGCAGACCTTCCCCTACGCCTTCTACGATGCCTGGCATCGCTTCTTTGCGACGGGCCAGTTCCCGCAGTGGAACACCTCTTCCGCCCTCGGTACCAACAACATAGGTGGCAACACCTTCTACTCCCTGCTCTCGCCGTTTCAGATCCTCATGCTGCCCTTCCCGCGCAACTGGATTCCCTACCTGCTGGGACTGAGATACATCTTCTCAACTGCACTTGCAGGTTTCTTATTCTATCTATACCTGAATAAATTTAATCTTTCCGTAGAATCGAGAAGAGCGGGAGGAGCGGCTTACGCCTTCTGTGGCTGGGTGATGTACTTCCTCTGGTTCGAGCACTTCCTCGATTCCTTCGTCCTGCTTCCCCTGATACTCTGGGGCATCGAGAACGTCATCAGAAGCCGAGATCCGAGACTGCTGATCGTCTCGCTGGCCGTGCAGGGAATAACCAATTACTTCTTCATGGTCAGCTTCTGCATCGGCGGAGCCTTCTATGCCATCTTCCGCTGGTTCACCTGCTGGCGAGACATGCAGACCTGGAAAAATAGATTAGCTGTCCTGGGTATCGGTGTCGCCTGCTTCCTTGCTGGAGTCCTCAGCTGCTGTTTCGTGCTCCTGCCCGGTATCGCCAATGCGATGAGCCTGCCCCGCGTGGAGTCGTCGTCATATCTGGATAAGCTCCTGGCGGCCATCAAGGGAGAGGGCGAAGAGGCTGGCAAGACACTGCTTCAGCTCCTCTTCAAATTCGACAACGACGTGCAGGGCGGCTATCCAGCAGCCGGATTCTTCTTCATGACGATCCGCTGCTTCTCTTCCAATATCCTCGGCGTCTACTACTACGACAACGCAGCCGGTTCATCGTTCGTCTTCACCCCCATGATGCTTCTGGCCTTCTCGGGATTCATCGAGGGCTTCAGACAGAAGAAGATCTCATGGATCATCGGCCCCCTCCTGGTCGGATTCATGATCTGCACCCCCTTCTTCTACTATCTGTTTGCGGGATTCACCCTCGCCTACGCTCGCTTCCTCCTCATCCCCTCCGCTTGGATCATCGCCTTCGCCGCGACGCAGATGAATAGGATAAGAGAGAAACCGCGCTGGACCATGGATGCTGCCTTCGCTGTCCTAGTCATCATGCAGGGTATCACCGGAATATATTCATACGGTCTCGTCACGGACAATCCCTCCCTGTTCGAGGGCGTCTCATATGTCGATCTGCGCTTTATCATCGTGCCGGTCGCAATCGCAATCTCGCTGATCTCCTACCTCGTCCTGCGCCACTTCATGAAAGCCAGCCGGATCTTCGCTCACGCCAGTCTGATCATCATCGGCTGCGAAACCATCATCATGGGAAATGTCACGCTCATCAACCACGGCTACGGAAGCTTGGATTCCATGGTTCAGTACGACGGGAAGAACTACGGACTCAGGGTCGTGAAGAATGAGCAGGAAATGATATCCGACCTGAAACGATACGATCCCACCATCTTCAGGATCCAGAATGCTGACGCCTCGCGCAGCAATCCCAACCTGCCCATGACTGTCGGCTACTCCGGTCTCTCCGCCTTCAATTCAGTCTACACCGTCAACGCTCAGGACTTCCTGGACTGGTCACGTTTCCCCTACACCTACCACAACTGGAGCATGGGCGAACACGGCATGCGGATCAACATGGAGGCCTTCCTCGGGGTCAAGTACTACATCGTCCCCCGAGGCGACTACAACGTCCCCTTCGGCTTCAAGGATGTGATGACGATCGATCCGGCCTCGATCGAGGACCAGGAAAAATCCGAAGCTCTGCAGGACCTTCAGGCTACGATCCAGAAGTACTACAGCATGGATCAGACCAACCTGATCTCCAGAAGCTTATATGTCAACGAGGACTACGTAAACTTCGCCTTCCCCTTCGACACGGTGATCTCATCCGGTTCGCTGTACTCGGGCGACTATGCCGACTACAACGAATATACCTACCTGAGATACGGAATCGTCGATAAGGATCAGACGGATGCGCTGCAGAAAGCTATCGCGGGCACGGGTATCGAGTTCCACGATACCGACGAATTCTACTCCGCAAATAACACCTTCAGCAGCACCGACTCCCTGACGTTCAACCTGACCAAATCCAGCGAGCACACCTACTCGGGAACCGTCACGTACAACCGCGCCCAACGCTCGTTCCCGATCGTTCTGGATTCCAACGAAGAGGATGGATCGCTCCAGCTGTCGTCGACCCGATACGGTATCGCGATGAACTTCGCTAACGGCAGCAACACCACGAAGTTCCAAGGTCTGAACGCCATCGACGCTCTCGCTACGCGCACCGCCTCAGGTTCCGACCTGACGATCCAGACATCGCTCTTCTATCCCATCAGGGCCTACGACAGCTCCAGCCGGTCCAAGATCACGGTCTACTCCGCTAACTGGGATGATAAGACCGGAAAGTACATCACCGGATACGATAAGGATGGCAATCCTCTATTCGATGTTCCTTCCACTGGTTTCAACATCTTCCCGGGAGATACGGTATTCGACTACGATAGCCCGAAAGAGCACAGCCTATACGGATTGAAATGGTGGACTAAACTGGTCATCGAACCTCGGGCAACAACGGTCTTCGCCCCCGATGCCAGCCCCGAGCACCCCGCCTACATCTCCATAAAGTCCGCCGATAACTTCGACTGGTACTTCATCGATACGAAGGGAGAGAAGGTCAGCCTGGACGGGCTCCAGTCCTACTCCTCCTACCAGAACGCCCACGGCTTCTATGTCGACCGCCCCATCGCCAAGATCATAGGCACGCTCCACGACACCAAGAAGGCCAGCGAGTCCATCGGTCGCCCCGCCGTGTATGTCCAATCCTACGCCGACTACCGCCTGGCCACCGATAAGCTCAACGAGAGCCCTGTGGAGATAGAATCCCAGGATACCGACCAAACCAGGTTTAAGACCAGCTACGACCGCGCGAAGTATGTGGTCATCAACCAGCCCTTCGAGGATGGCTGGTCCCTGGTCGAAATCAGTCGCGACCAGAAGGGAAACCAGGTCGAGAAACCCGTGGAGACCTTCAAGGGACAGGGTGGCTTCGTCGCCTTCATCGCCCCGGCGGGCGAGCACGAGTACCAGCTCTCCTACACCGCCCCCGGATTCAACCTCGGTGTGAAGGCGACGATCGTTGGACTGGTTCTGGGCGGACTGATGTTCGGAATCGGAGCCGCAGCCGTCCAGGATCGCAAGTTCAGAGGATCCAGGATGTTCAGCCTGGATGAAAAGGGAGTGAAATAATGGAAAGACACGATCTATTCAGACTCTGCTTCAAGAGCCTGTCGTTCAAGAGACACTACTCCTCGCTGCTGAGAAGAGGGATACTGACCCTGGTCGGTCTAGCCGTATTCCTGCTCGGCTACTTCCTCTGGCATTCGATGCCGGTCTACATCACAGGTGCCGTCCTCACCGGAGCATTCCTCTTCTCGCTGATCTACGAGCTGGTCGTCCTCCTCATCTTCGCCATCAGGTCCAAGAAGCACGGGCGGGTCGTCGCCGCGGTTCCTACCTCCTTCGAGAAGATCGGGGGCAGCAACCGCTATCGGATGGATCTAGAGGTGACCCTCCCCGATGGAAATATCAAGAAGACGATCTCCGAAGGACCGCTCTGGCTCATCGATACCCGGGCGATGAACGGGAGGAGGATAAAGGTCATATTCACCGACGATCGGCACCCCGCAATCCTGCTGCCGTGAAAGAATAAAAAGCGCTAGCGATGGGCTGGCGCTTCTTTTTTATCAACGCTCATCCCGCAGCGCCTTTTCATCTTTAGGATGATAGAGATTAGCTATATAATTTAAGATGTTTGTACCTTAATTACAGGTGAGGGGGTCCCTATGGGTTTTCTTGAAAAACTATTCAGAATAGACGCTAGAGCGCTGCACAAGATCGAGAAGAAGGCCAAACCCGTCTTCGCTCTCGAGGACGAATTCCGCAAGAAGACCGATAGACAGCTCAAGGATATGACCCCTGAGCTGAAGCGCCAGCTCGCTGCTGGTGCGACCGTCGACGATATCCTGCCCGAGGCTTTCGCCACCGCGCGCGAAGCGGCGAAGAGGGCGATTGGACAGTATCCCTACCCAGTCCAGGTATTCGGTTCCACCGTGCTCAACGAGGGCGATGTAGCGGAGATGAAGACCGGTGAAGGTAAGACGCTGACCGCCACCATGGCCGTCTACCTCAACGCTCTGGAGGGCAGGGGCGCTCACGTGGTCACCGTCAACCAGTACCTGGCCTCGCGCGATGCCGACTGGATGGGTCAGATCTACCGCTTCCTCGGACTGACGGTCGGTATCAACTCCCACGATAAGAATACTCAAGAGAAACAGGAAGCCTACAACTGCGATATCACCTACACCACCAATTCGGAGCTGGGCTTCGACTATCTGCGCGACAACATGGCGACCTCGGTCGCGAACCGCGTTCTGCGCCACACCGGACTCCACTTCGCCATCGTCGATGAGGCCGATTCGATCCTGATCGATGAGTCGCGGACCCCTTTGATCATCTCTGGTGGCTCCGGCATCACCGTCTCTTCCTACACCGTCGCCGACCGCGCTATCAAGGCCCTCAAGGAGGGGACCGATTTCACCATCGATATCAAGAAGAAGGTGGCGACCCTGACCGATGCCGGTATCAACAAGCTGCAATCCGCCTTCAGCATTCCCAACCTCTTCGAGCCCAAGTACGCCGATCTGGTCCATCGACTCCAGCAGGCGCTCAAGGCCAACTACATCATGAAGCGAGATACCGAGTATCTGATCGCCGATGGTCAGGTCGAACTGATCGATTCCTTCACCGGCCGTGTCCTCAAGGGCCGCGAGTACTCGGATGGACTCCAGCAGGCTATCCAAGCGAAGGAGCACGTCGAGATAAAGCCCGAGACCGTCACCATGGCCACTATCACCTACCAGAACTTCTTCCGACTCTACGATAAGCTGGCCGGTATGACCGGTACAGCTAAGACCGAGGAGGAGGAGTTCCGCAAGATCTACAACATGCGCGTCATCCCCATCCCCACCAACCGTCCCATCCAGCGTTTCGACGATATCGACTCCGTCTTCGGATCCGAGGAGGCTAAGTACAACGCCCTCATCGCCGATGTCATCGATAGACACAAGATGGGACAGCCCATCCTGATCGGTACTCCGTCGGTCGAGAAATCTGAGATCGTGGATAAGCTGCTCAACAAGGCTGGCTTACCCCACGAGGTACTCAATGCGAAGAACCACGCGCGCGAGGCTACCATCATCGCGCAGGCGGGACAGCGGGGCGCCATCACCGTCGCCACTAACATGGCAGGTCGAGGCACCGATATCAAGCTGGGAGCCGGAGTCAAGGATCTCTGTAAGGATCCCGAACTGCAGAAGCGCCGCCACTACAACGGACTCGCAGTTCTCGGCACCGAGAGAAACGAATCCCGGCGTATCGATAACCAGCTGCGCGGACGTTCCGGACGTCAGGGCGATCCTGGATACTCCAAGTTCTACGTGGCCATCCAGGATCCGCTGCTGAAGCGGTTCTCCTCCGATACCATGACCAAAGTATTCGAGGGCTTAGGCCCCGGAGCGCTGGAATCCCCCATGATGACCCGCTCGATCACCCAGGCTCAGCGCAAGGTCGAAGGTCAGAACTTCGATACGCGAAAGTCGCTGCTCGACTACGATGATATCCTGCGCCAGCAGCGTGAGATCATGTACGCCAAGCGGGATCGGATCCTCTACTCCGAGTCCATCTCCGATACCATCCCCGACTACTTCAAGACCGCAGCTGCCAACTTCATCCACCAGTCCCTGCACACCGTCGACCAGGAGACGGTCGTCGACGATGCCAAGCTGACCACCCTGCTCGAGGCGAGGGATCTGCCCAAGGGCAAGTTCAATGGCAAACCCTTCAGAGGACTGAGCGAGGAAGAAGGAACCGAATACCTCACCACCCTGCTGATCGGTCTCTACTCCAAGCACAAGGAAGGCTGGTCGAAGAAGATGGAGAACTATGCGGAGAAGCAGATCGCCATGACCTGTATCGACCGCTCCTGGACGAAGCACATCGACACGATGGCGAAGCTCAGAGATGCGATCTGGCTACGCTCCTACGCTAATACCGATCCCCTCCAGGCTTACACCAACGAGGGTTACGCCCTCTTCGACAAGATGCAGATCACGATCGCAGACGATATCGTCTACCGCCTGCTCAATGTGAGATTCAAGGCTTCGGCTACCAACCAGGGCTCCGCGCACGATGAGGAGCAGGCCCAGGCTGAAGAGGCCAAGAGGATCCTGCAGGCTCGAGCAGAACAGACCGCTAAGGCTACCCAGCTTAAGCTCGCCAGCTCGCTTTCTGGCCTCAAGAGTACCGCTGCGTCCCATACCCAGTTCGTCAAGGCGGATACCACCCAGGTGAACGCCACCGTCAACGCCTTCCACCCCACCGCTCGCGATGTCGAGATCGAGGTGATCTCCCTGATAAATAAGGGCTACGCGTCCGGCGCTATCATCCAGGCTCTACTCAAGCTCATCGATATGGGCTATCTGGGTAGACAGGAGCTAGCTCTGCTCACCATGTCCAGCATCGACAGCATCTCCGATGCGGATCTGATGGTCCTGAGATCCAAGCTGTCCCAGCCTGACACTCAGGCGGCAGCCGTCAAGAGCTTCAACGGACGCCGGGAGATGGATCAGATCCTGATCTCGCTCCTTCCCGCTCTGAAACCGGAGACCAGCATCAACTAGAAGTTTCTATCCACGAGGTTTAGATATGAGAGAACTATATGAGCTCGGAAACGAGATAGATGTGATCGAGAAGAGACTATCCAGACTGAGAGGTGGTCTTTGACCTTCCTCGCATCGAAAAGAACATAGCCGACCTGGAGAAGGAAGCTTCCAGCGACTCCTTCTGGGCTGATCCGATCAGGGCCGCCAAGATCAATGGAGAGCTGGCTTCTCTCCAGGAGCAGAGGGGAACAATCCAGTCTCTAGAAAAGAGATTGGAGGATGTAAAAGCTGCTCTTTCACTGCTTAAAGATGAAGATGATAAAGACCTTCATGAAGCCGCGGATGACGATATTAAATCCCTGAACAAGGACTCGGCTGCATTCGAGCGCGAAACCTACCTTTCCGGTCCCTACGACCGGATGGATGCCATCATCGACTTCCACCCTGGAGCGGGTGGCACCGAGGCTCACGACTGGGCCTCGATGCTCCTGAGGATGTACCAGCACTTCGCCGACTCGCACGGCTACAAGTGCATCCTCATCGATTATCAGCAGGGTGAAGAGGCGGGAATCTCCTCAGCCACCATCGAGATAAAGGGGAAGTATGCGTACGGACGACTGAAGTCCGAACTCGGCGTGCACCGGCTCGTAAGGATCTCTCCTTTCGACGCCTCGCATGCTCGCCACACCTCCTTCGCCTCAGTCAATGTCATGCCCGCCATCGACTCGACCATCGATATCAAGATCAACCCGGCCGACATAACCATCGAGACCTACCGCAGCTCTGGAGCTGGAGGACAGAACGTCAATAAGACCGAATCCGCCGTCAGGATCATCCACCATCCGACCGGTATCGTCGTCACCTGCCAGGTCGAGCGCTCGCAGATGCAGAACAAGGCGATGGCGATGGATATGCTGAGAGCTCGCCTCTTCCAGAAGATGGAGAAGGAGAGGCAGGAGAAGCTCGCTTCGATCAACGGTATCAAGAAGGATATCGAATGGGGCAGCCAGATCCGCTCGTACGTATTCCAGCCGTACACGCTGGTGAAGGACCATCGTACCAACTATTCGGAGACCGATGTGCAATCGGTGATGGATGGAAAGCTCGACGGGTTCATCGATGCCTTCCTAGCGTGGAACTTCAATCGTGCCAAGGAGAGACAGAATGAGTGATTCCACCAGAATTAAGAAGAGGAGCATCACCCATTTTTCTTTCAAAAATTGGGGCAGAAATCTAATTTACAACTTCAAGAAAGAATTTAAGAAACAATACATCGACACCCCTCCCAAGAAAGTTGTCCAGAATATGTTGCTGGTGATCGCCGGCAGCATCATCCTCGCCTTCAACGCTTCGATCCTCCTGGTTCCAGCCGACATCATCTCAGGCGGAAACTCCGGTATCGCCCTCGTCATCGCCGCGATCGTGAAGCTGTGTGGCGGCAACTTGGATGCGATCGGCGGAGTGAGTACGGTCATCATCATAGTAACGATCTTCTTCTTCATCCTCGGCTTCTTCATCGTCGGACTCGACTTCACCCTCAAGACAGCGGTCTCGACGATCGTCTACCCCGCCTTCGTCTGGATCTTCGATCAGCTGCGCGAGGTTCCTGCCCTGCACTGGATCAAGCTGGAGGAGTACTTCAACGGTGCGGCTACCCCTCACGCCCCCAGCGCCTATCCCGCCGTCATCGCCGCCGGTCTCATCGGCGGTGTCCTCCTGGGTCTCGGTGTCGCCCTCGCCTTCCGCGGGGGTGGCTCGACGGGTGGAACGGACTGTTTGATAATCGCCATCTCATCCCGAACTAGACTGAAAGCCAATACCATCTCCATCATCATAGATTCCACGATCATCATCATCGGTATCTGCATAATGCAGGATCTGGTCGGCGGTATCATGGGCATCATCGCCGCCATCATCTGTGCCTTCCTGATCGGTCGCTTCTTCGTCGGTGCCCAGACCCTCTACACCGCCCAGATCATATCTAACCGCTGGAAAGTCATCTCCAATCAGATCAATAAGGAGATGGAACGCGGAACGACAATCTTCCCGGCGAGGGGGGGATACACCGGAACTGAGCGCTATGTGGTCAGCGTCTCATTCACCCGAGAAGAATACAACGATCTACTCAAGCTCATCCAGTCCATCGACCCCTCCGCCTTCGTCACAATCACCGCGGTCTCCGAGGTTCAGGGGCACGGCTTCTCGCTCGACGATGGCGACGAGCCGATCCTCCTGCCCGAGAAGAGCCGATCCAGCACCGACAACAAAAAGGCGAAGATGCTGAATGAAAAGGCGATCAAGGCTAAGGAGAAAGACATCAAGAAGGATGTCGAGCGCGTTATCAAACAGGACAAAAAAGCTAGTAAGGAAGCAGATAGAGCCAACCGCACCAACAGCAATACGAAAAGATAGACAGAATCTTTCGATCGGAGCGATCGAAAGATTTTTTATCCTCAGAACCGACTTTTAACTCGATTTCCACATATTATTCTCAGCGGGCGTGCCCTAGCTTCCCGCACCTTGTAGTCGAACTGCAAGAATCTAGAGACACACGAGAGCGACGATCGAAAGTAGAATAGGTAATGGAGAGACGAGACGCGAATAAAGAATAAAAACAGGATTGTATATGGAAACAAACGAAAGATACGATTACCTCGTAGTCGGCGCCGGCCTATTCGGCGCAGTCTTCGCCTACCTGGCGCACCGCGCCGGTAAGAAGGTCCTCGTGATCGAGAAGAGGGCCGCTGTCGGTGGAAACATCAGAACCGAGAGGATCGAAGGCATCGACGTGCACCTCTTCGGTCCTCACATCTTCCATACCGATGACGAGAAGATCTGGGATTTCGTGAACCGCTTCTCGAGATTCAATCGCTTCACCTACGCTCCCCTCGCCAACTTCAAAGGCAAGATCTATCACCTGCCCCTGAGCCTATCCACCTGCTACGAGATCTTCGGCACATCGAATCCCGCCGATGCTAAGAGACAGGTCGAGCGCGAATGTTCCGTCGAGATGCAGGCGAAGGATACTTCTTTCGAGACGCACTCCCTCCGCACCATAGGGCGTTCACTCTACAAGACGCTGATTAAAGGCTACACCGAGAAGCTCTGGAATAAGGATGCAACCCTGCTCTCACCGTATGTAGAAAACCCTAGCGACATCGAATACACCTTCGATCGTCCGATGTTCCAAGATCGCTTCCAAGGTATACCTGAAGATGGATATTCCTCCATCATAGATAAACTGCTAAATGGTATTCGCGTAGAGTTGAACACCGATTATCTAAAAGACCGAGAACAGTGGGACAAGAGCGCGGAGAAGATTGTCTACACCGGTCCACTCGATGCTCTGTTCAACTGCTCTCTAGGCACTCTCGCCTATCTATCTTTAACCTATAAAACAAAAGTGATGGATGGAACCAACTTCCAAGGAACACCCGTGATGTACTACACCGATCGCGCGGTGGGCTACACTAGGGCCATCGAGCACCGCCACTTCATGTCACACTGCAATTCAGCTAAGACCATCGTATCCTTCGAGTACCCCAAGGCCTATCGCGGCCTCAGCGACGAGCCCTACTATCCCATCATAGATACGAAGAACAAGAAAATAGCCGAGAGGTACAAGGCACTGTCGACCTCATCGAACATCATCCTCGGTGGCAGACTAGGAACCTTCGCCCCCCTGTCGATGAGCGAAACGATAGATCTAGCCTTCCAGACCTGTCAGAGAGAGGGGATCAGAACCGATCTATGAACTCCTTCATCCTCGCTGTGACCGGGGACTATAAGATCCCGAAAGAGACGCGGTTCTCGAATTCGATCGTCATCGCCATCGATGGCGGTTTCGACCGGCTGATAGAAGCGGGAAAGAACCCCGATATCCTGATTGGAGATATGGATACCATCAGTGAAGTATCTAGGATCAGCCCGCGCATCGAGATCATCAAACTGAATAGAGACAAGGACGAGACCGATCTGGAAGCCGGTCTAAAACTGGCAGTAGAGAGAGGCGCGAAGAGCATCACGATCCTGGGCGGAACATCCTTCCCACGGGTCGAGATGATCCTGAACAATATTCAAGTGGCCTCGCGATTCACAGACAGGGCGGCGATCAAGCTGACCGATGACCACAGCGAAACATACCTGCTCGGTCCGCACCAGCACCTCGCTGTAACGGGGAGACACACCGTCTCGATCACCTCGCTGACCGAGATCTCTACCATAGATATCCAGGGATTTAAATATGACTACTCTGGCGAGCTGAAAAGATCATCATCGCTAGGTATCTCTAACCTCCACGAAGCGGAGGAATCCGGGCAGATCGCGTGTCAGCAGGGGTCGATCACCGTAACGATCCGCTGAGCTTCAGCGCAGGCGTCTGAAGAAATCCTTCAGTCTCTCCACCTCGGTCTCATCCGCGAGATGATGCTCCTCGATATCAGCGTTCACCTCGTATCGGGAGAAAGCCCCCGAATCGGGCGAAGCGACCAGGTAGTAGACCCGCTCGAGACCAGCGTTCAGAGCTGCCCCTAGACACATTAGACAGGGTTCGAGAGTCACGACCAAAGAGCAGCCCAGCAACCTCTTGCCCGGCATCTTTCGACACGCTTCAGAGATGCAGATGATCTCCGCGTGGCGCGTCTGATCGTTCTCCTCCTCGCAGAGGTTAGAGGCCGAAGCGATGATCTCTCCGGACGGGGAAAGGATACAGGCTCCCACGGGTATCTCTCCCGCGGTCTCCGCTAGATCCGCCCGCCTCTTCGCCTCGCTCACCCCTGCTGCCAGCTGCCTTCTATCCATGTCTACGACTCCAATATGCAAGCACGAAAAAACCACCGCACGCACCGCCGCCTCTTAAGGCTGCTGCCTTCCGGCCCTGACCTAGTTCGAAGCGGAAATACCGCGATGGCATCGCATATTCTACTACAAAACTAATTTTTAATTTTTAACAGATGAATCGTCTACTTCTTAGCCTTGCTGCTCGCTTTGGCCTTCGCCCTCGGCTTGACGACGAGATTGTCAGTGACGTCATCGATCAGGGGACGACGGCCGAGTCGACGCTTGATGCCGTTGTTCCTCACGGGCTGAACATTCTTGAAGTGCTCGGGCTGCTCAGCGAAGACCTGACGCAGCAGAGGACGGACCCAAGGCAGGCTCTTCTTCTTCAGATTCTTCATGCCCTTGGCGTACTCCTCCGCGGACAGAAGGTTACGAGAGGACTTGAGGAAACGAGCGTTGGGCTGAGTGGGATCGGGCAGCAGGCTAGCATTGTGAATGATCAGGTTGATCGAATAGTAGGAGGAGGGCAGGAGCTTAGAATTCTCCTTCTGGAACTCGATGTGCATTCCCTGATAGTCGTACTGGCGCGAGGGACCCGAGGATTTGACGACCAGTTTCTTGCTGTCATCGGTGGGCAGAGGGCAGGTGAACCAGCTGTTCTTCCGCGCGATCGCGAAGGCCAGATCCATGATCGTGATGGGCTTCTCATGATTCTTGATACGGTAGATTCCATTGATGACCCTATCGATGGTTCCCTCCTCCTCGAGGGTGGTCACCACCTTGGTCTTAGCGGAGTAGGAGCAGCGGGTGCGGATATCGTTGAGGCAGAAGATAGAGTAGGGAAAGACATTGAGTTCCCTCCTGATCTTCATCTCGATACCGTTCTTCTTGATGCTTTTCTTCATTGGTTTTTTATCCTCACATTTCAGAATTGACAATCGATCATTTTCAGCACTCGAATCTTCCCTGCAGATCAGATCTAAAACACCGAAAATCTCATTGTCCAAAAAATGTTACAACCAAGTTAACTATTATTCAAGCAAGAAAAAAGATATTTCTATTATTTTCCTTTAAATTACATTTAAAATGACACCGCAGCCCACTGCTGATCATACAAAAATTATTTTTATAATCCCTATCAGTGCTCCAGCGTGCTCCTAGGGATCCGATAAAAACTGATGCGACTTTTCACATGTAAAACATTTATTTATGGAACTATACAGCCAAAAGACGGCAGCGCTAGATCTTCGTATGATCTCCACCGCGAAAGGCAGCTGCTAGAAATATGCGGGCTTTTCCAGTTTAGTCCTGAGCATGTACAACTGAAATAGGACCTGTATTTTTTTATAAGATGTTCTTTTATAGCCTTTACATTTCTGAGCTTAACAAATAATAGCCAGATAGAGAAGCGTAATGATAATAACCAGCGATCCCGCCTCGAGCCTACCAGGTACATAGATAGTAGATAGCCGAACCGCTGAGGAGTCGCATGGACACACGCTCCTTTCAAATAAAAACAGCTGACCGGCGATCCGATCAGCTGCCGCAAAGCCTATATCTTTAAGTTCCTAACTAATGATGATCCTTCCCATCGAGAGAGAGTATTCCCCTGTACATCTCGGGGCGGCGGTCTCTAAATACGCCCCAGTCGACTCTTTCATCATATATCCGGTCGAGATCGAACTCGTGAACGATGACACCCTCCTCTTCCCGCGACAGACTCTCGACCAGGTTTCCATACTCATCGGTGATGAAGGAGCTGCCGAAGAACCGCATAGAGGAATGGCCGACACTCTCGATTCCGATCCTATTCGAAGCGACCACCGGGATGATGTTAGCGGCGCTGTGTCCGATCATCACGTGCTGCCAGTGATCCTTCGAATCCTTGGGAAGGACCGGTTCGGATCCGATCGCCGTCGGATACATGAGGAAATCCGCTCCCTGAAGCACCATGATCCTGGCGCACTCGGGGAACCACTGATCCCAACAGATCGCCACTCCCAGCCTTCCATAGGCGGTGGAGAACACCTTGAAGCCCGTATCGCCAGGGGCGAAATAGAACTTTTCCTCGTAGCATTCACCCGTAGGTATATGCGTCTTCCGATACAATCCGAGCTTCTTTCCATCCGCGTCGATCACGCACATGGAATTGAAGTAGACATTGCCCGCCCTCTCGAAGAAGGAGATGGGCAGGACGACGTGCAGCTCGCGGGCGAGAGCCTGAAAGTGCGCCAGCGTCTTCGAGTTCTCGTACTCCTCAGCCAGAGAGAAATTCTGGTAATCCTCAACCTGGCAGAAGTAATCTCCCTCGAACAGCTCCTCGAGAAGGATGACATTCGCCCCCTGCTGAGCCGCTCGACGCACCAGACTATCCGCCTTAGCGATATTCTTCTCCCGATCGTGAAGAGAGGCGAACTGGGTCGCCGCAAGTATAACTTTTCTCATCTGGTCCTATTCCTTTCCTATCGGTATCTGCTTGGTGATGCAGTGGATATTGCCCCCGCCGAGAAGGATCTCGCGTCCAGGGACCTGCACGATCGTCTTCTGTCCCAGGAAGAACCGATCGAGGATCTTGCGCGCCTTCTCATCCTCGGGGCAGCCGAAGCTGGGCATGATGACAAACTTCTCGCCCATATAGAAGTTAACGTACGAGCCAGCGAGCCGATCGCCCATCTCGCGCGGCTTCGAGCCCGCGACGATAGTCAGACCAGCCGCTTCCTTCGCCGTGGCGAACAGGGGACCGGGCATAGGGATCCGGATCACATCGATGGGCTCTCCTGCCGCGTTGGTCTCACCCTTGAGGACATCATAATCCGCCTTGGAGCGACGGAACTGAGCATCCCTATCGCCCTCGGGGAAGCCCAGGAGCACATGGGTCGAATCCAGGAAACAGGCGATGTTATCCACATGGCCATCCGTCTCATCCTTATAGACTCCGTAGGGGAGCCAGATCACCTTCTTCACGCCTAGCGCCTCCTTCAAGCGCTGCTCGATTTGCTCCTTGGTGAGGCTGGGATTCCGACCGCGCGAGAGCAGACACTCCTCCGTGGTGATCAGGGTCCCCGCTCCATCGGTGTGGATCGATCCGCCCTCGAGGATGAAATCCTTGCAGTCCAAGCGCGGATATCCGAGCTGCGCCTCGACCAAGGTACGGCCCAGAGAATCATCGTCCTGCCAGGAGGAATAGAGCCCGTCGAAGGTTCCACCCCAAGCATTGAAGCCGAAATCGACCGCGGCCACCTTCCCGTCAGCCGAACGCGTGAACACGGGAATATTGTCTCGGGCCCAGGAGTCGTCATAGCGAGCGGAGACCACCGTCACGCCAGCGATCTTCGCTACCTGTTCCACCTGATCAGGCGACTGTTTTCTCACCCGATCATCGCAGGCGACAATCACCTTCTCGAACTTCGCGATCGCCCTGATGACGCCGATGAACTCCGCCAGCGCCGGTGCTGCCTTCTCCCTCCAGACATCGTTTCGGTAGGGCAGTTCGATAAGGGTGGCAGCGTGCTTCTCACCCTCGAAGGGCATCGTGTAACCGCCCGCGTTATAAGTCTTTCTCTCGATCATCTCTCTCACCTCAAAAAGCCCAGCGATCGCTGGGCTTTAAATCGCGTTCTACTTCTTCGCCTGCTCGGGTTTCCGGTCTGCTTCATCGCTGACCGCCACGACCTGATTAGGATTGATCTTCTGCCTCTTGAGGGTGGGGAAGAGCAGGACCTCTCTGATGGAGTCGGTCTGCGTCAGCAGCATGACCAGACGATCGATACCGATGCCGATACCTCCAGTAGGAGGCAGTCCGTACTGCAGCGCCTCGACGTAGTCGTAGTCGACCTCGCAGGCCTCATCGTTGCCAGCCTTCTTCTCGGCGATCTGCTCCTCGAATCTCGCCAGCTGATCATCGGGATCGTTCAGCTCCGTAAAAGCGTTGGAGATCTCGTGTCCACCGATGTAGAGCTCGAACCTCTGGGTGAAGCGCGGATCGTCGGGGCACTTGAAAGCCAGGGGCGAAACATCGAGAGGATGACGGCAGACGAAGGTGGGCTGAACCAGCTCGGACTCGCAGAACTGATCGAAGAAGGCATTGATGATGTGTCCGTATCTGAAGTGCTTCTGAAGAGGAACGTTGAACTTCTTAGCTAGCTCGATCGCCTCTTCGTCAGTCTTGACGTTGACGAAGTCCACTCCGGTCTTCTCCTTGACCATATCGGTCATATTGACCTGGCGGAAAGGCTTCTCGAGATCGATATCGTACCCGTTGAACTTGAGGTGGAGCGAACCGCTGATATTCTTAGCCAGCCGCTTGATTAGAGTCTCCTGTAGCTCCATCATGTCGGAGAGATCGGCATAGGCCTGATAGGCCTCGACCGTGGTGAACTCAGGGTTGTGGAAGAGGTCGATTCCCTCGTTGCGGAAGATCCTTCCACACTCGAATACCCTCTCCATACCACCGACGAGCAGCCGCTTCAGAGGGAGCTCGGTCGCAATTCTCAGATAGAAATCCTCATCGAGAGAGTTGTGGTGCGTGATGAAGGGACGCGCGTTGGCTCCGCCCAAGATGGGCGAGAGGATAGGGGTCTCCACCTCGAGGAAGCCCCGCTCGAAGAAGAAGTCGCGCAGCTCCTTGACGATCAAAGAGCGCATCTTCGCGATGCGCATCGCATCGTCGTTGACGATCAGATCGACATAGCGATGACGATAGCGCTCCTCCTTATCGGTCAGTCCGTGGAACTTGTCGGGCAGAGGACGCAGAGCCTTGGACAGATGAGTGTACTTGCTGACTCGGACCGTCAGCTCTCCGGTCTTGGTCTTCATCATCACGCCTTCGATACCGCAGATATCTCCGAGGTCAGCCAGCTTGAAGAGAGCGTAGTTATCGTCGCCGCAGACATCCTTTCTGAGATAGCCCTGAATCCGGCCCGTGCGATCCTGCAGAGTGAAGAAGGAAGCCTTTCCCATCCTTCTGATCAGCACGATACGACCAGCCAGATGGACTTTCTTATCGGTGATCTCCTCGGGCTTTAGATACGAATACTCCTTCTTGAGATCCTCGACATGGCTATCGACCTCGAACCTCTGTCCATAGGGATTGATCCCCATCTCGCGATACTTGGCGAGCTTCGCCCGGCGGGCGACCACCTGATCCAGCATCTTCTCATCTTCAGCCATAGCGTTACCTCCAGCTAAAAATATCCTAAACAATTCAATATTATAAATATTAATAAGCCCCTTTTAAAAGAAATAAGGACACAAAGGCGGATTGGGAAAACACAAAAAGCGCTAGGCCTGTCAG
This sequence comes from Caryophanales bacterium UBA6449, assembly GCA_002437105.1. Classification (GTDB taxonomy): domain Bacteria; phylum Bacillota_I; class Bacilli_A; order RFN20; family CAG-288; genus CAG-568. The sequence goes on along the minus strand of DJOB01000006.1, from coordinate 206,136 downwards.
GCCCAGCGCTCTCTGCACGACTGCTTCTTAGAAGTATACCTAGTTCTTCTTGACCGCTTTGAGGATGAAGATCGCCGCACCCGCGATGATCGCGACACCCATGATGGTTCCGAGGGTGATAGCAGCGATGTCGCCCGCACCGAGCTTCTTCTTGCTATCGCCAGTCTCCTTGGCCTGGAGGGTGACAGCGATGGTGAGATCCTCATCGGGCATGACGAAGGAGAAGGTACCGTTGCCGTAGGAGGTGACCTCGACACCGGACACGCTCGCGATCATCTGGTCGGAGCTGGCCGCAGCGACGAGGTAGACGGTCTCACCGGCCTCAGCCTGGATGGATGAAGCGACGACACCCTGTCCACCGGTGATGGTGACGGTGTGCGTCTTCACCTCAGGGGTGGTCGCCGCCGCATCCTTAGCGACGGTGACTCTAGCCTGAGCGACGAGACCCAGATCGTTCCGGCGCTCGAGAGGCAGGTCGAGCGTTCCGTTGAAGACATAGGTTCCCGCCTTTCCGTAGAAGGCCGAAGTATCCCAGTTGACCGCCACCTGGCCCGTGGTGCCATCGGAGAACTCGACTCCGACCGCGCTGGGCAGATTCAGACCGGAAGCATCGGTCGCGCTATCGACAGAGATATCCTCGATAGCCTCGACGTGATCGACCCGAGTCTTATAGGCGCTCATGCCATCGGTGACGCGGATGGTGATCATATCGGTGCTCTGTCCATCCTCCGAGGTGAGGTAGATCCGGTAGATGCCCGAATCTCTGTCAGCGACGACTCCGACCGATCCGGACTGGCCATCCGCCAGCACGGGAGAGACGGAGAAGGTGGAAGCATCCTTGACCTCGAGGGTGTATTCCTTCTGTCCATCCTCGAGGATGTTCACAGGATCAGCAGCACCATCATAGCTGACCTCGAGCTTGGACAGAGTCGGGACCGACGCGGAGACCACATTGACTTTAGAAGTGGCAGTGACATCGTCGACACCGAAGTTGGTTCCAGTGACTTTGACTCTGAAAGCCTGTGTTTCAACACTATCGAATGAAAGCTTAGTGTTCTCGGAGATGCTGATGTTGTCGATATCGATAGTGGTCCAGTTGGCATCGTTGGTCAGGGCGGAGTCAGTCCAGGTGGAAGTGGAGAACAGCTTGCTGGTATCGAGGTCGGAAGTCTTTAGGCTGCCCTTGAAGTACTGAACCTCCAGACCGGTGGGAAGCGCCTTGCCATCGGCGGTAGAGAAGTGGATTCCCAGCGAGGAGAAGGTCTTGGTCTGGATGTTTCCAGCGTTGCCGAAGACGAAGCCGAAGTAGGGAGTCGCGTCGACGGCATCGGGGCTCCACACCGTGCTCTTAGCGTCGGTGAAGCTCATCATCTCCTCGGATCCGGTGGAGGTGAACGAAGCGGGGATCATGTAACCATTCTGCCGGTCGGCGTAGTCCTCGCTGTCCGATCCCTCAACGATCTTATAGGTCACGGTGAACCAGCCGCTCTCACCTTCCAGCGTGCACCAGGCATCGATCTCAGATCCGACATCTCCCTCCAAATATTCCTTGCTGAACCTAGTGCTGTCCCAGCTGGACACCTTCTTGTTCACGACGGCACCATCGCTGGAGGCGTAGAAGGGAATAGCGGAAGGCAGAGTGGGAACGACACCCTTGACACCGGTGTAGATCACGGAGGAGGAGCTGAACTCTTCAGTGGTGATGACGGTGATGTTCAGATTAGCGAGGAGAGTAGTGTTGTTGACGTATCCCTGAACGGTGAACTGTCCGGCCGTCTGCAGTCGGTCAGCGGGGATCGCCTTCCAGGCGACGCTCTCCTCCCTGACGATACCGCTGCTGTAGGTCACATTGACAGTATCGGGAAGGGTATAGGATTCACCCGACCTGATCGTGATGTTGGAATCGGCGACGGATACCGCATCGAGGACCGCATCATCCTTCTCGATCTTGATAAGAAGAGAGTTGGAGGTGACAGTCTTTCCACCATAGGTAGCCCGGGCGGTTACTGAGACATATCCAGCAGAGAGAGCGTAGATGGAGCTTCCTCTGAACTCGGCCTCGCCGGACAGAGAGTTCACGATGTACTCCACATCCATATCGGCTTTGGTCAGCGTCTTTCCGCTCTCATCGGTTCCCGACACCTGCACAGCGGCCGAGGTTCCCGGCAGGATCTTAGCGTCGGGATCAGCCAGAGCGATGGTCAGCGTCTGGAGAGGAGCCGGAGCCGCCTGGACGAAGATACTATAGGTTCTGAACGACTGCAGATCCTCGCTCACCACGAAGACTCGGTAGGCTTCGCCATCGACCTGACCGGGCATGACATAGGTGGTGGCATGCTCGTCGGAGGCGGTGACATCGATATTCACCTTCGACAGATCAGTCCCATAGGGCACCTGAACCGTATACTGGCCCTGGTAGCCATCGAAGTTCGCGATCGCTTTACCATCGACCTTGATGGCGGTAGCAACCGCCTCGGTCCCCTTGGCTATCTCGCCGCTGACCTCGTAGAGCTCCAGCTCGGAAACATTGCACCACTTTCCATTCTGGGGGCCATCGGTATCACCCTGGGTCATATTCCAGCCCAGCTTGACCGCGGTCGCTTCGACCGGAGCGTCGAAGGTGTAGGTGAACGGGGTGACACTGTTGACGGTTTCACCCTTGGTGATAGTGGCTTTAACCTGCTCGAAATCGCCGGAACCATTCTGCACCTCGATGACAGAGTGAGTGGGGAGCTCGCAGTTGGTTTCGCCGGTCCACCAGTAGACCTTCGCGTAGCTGATCGTCTGCTTCTTCGCTAAGGTATCGGTCAGATGATAGTGTCCATCGCCACCGACCTGCGCATCATCCCTGCACTGCCAGTTGGAGATACCCTTCTCATCCGTCTTCCCGTTAACGGCGGTCGAAAAGCTATCCCATGAATTGGTGTAATCGATCGTTCCAGTAGTGCCCAGCGCGACATTGACTCCCTGAGTCGCTTCGGCCCCGACACCGATCAGGCGGCAGGTGACGCTCTCTCCAGTAGCGAGCTTACCGACGACGCTCTGCTCGCCCAGCTTATCGACCGCAGGCTTGGTCACCCCGGTCCAGTCGATATCTTCAAACTCAGCCGATCCATCGGTCTTGACGACGAGCGCCTGCTTGGGCAGCTCGTACTCAGTCGGCTTCGCGATGTTTACGCGAAGAGAAGGAGACACGACAGTCTGAACTCCGACGACGGAGACGGCGACGGTAACCTTCTCGGATAGGGCATCCGCGGTCGCAGTACCAGCGAGGGCGAAGGTGCCAGGCTTCGAGACCTGCTCATCGGTCGCAGCATCCCAGACGATCTTGAAATCCTTAGTGGTCCGGTCGGAGAAGTGTCCCTTGACGGTGGTAGGAAGGTACTTCACCAGATCGGAGGCGTGGGCGAGAACGGGGACGGATACATCGTCGATCGGCTCGAGACCCAGCAGGGTCACCTCGCCCTCAGCCAGCTTAGCGCGCGCGACCGAGAAAGAAGCGAGACGGGGAGCCGCCTGAGAGGTGACGCCCACGGCTGCGAAGGCAGCTAGCGCCAGAAGTGAGGCGCGAGTAAATCTTTTGATCTTCATGTTCGTTATCCCTTCAGTTTTAGGCATCGATGCCTGCGATTCTTCTCATCCCATCAACATCCGCATAGACCTGAGGGTCGAGAGCTGCGGAGGACGTGCTGTAATCAGCCGAGGCAAACAGGGTGACATGGGCGCTCTGGAGACCGGCGGATCTGGCCACGAGAGAGAACATTCCCTCGCCGCCATTGGACTTGACGATCGCGAGAGCTTTGCCGTTGAAGAGCGACCTTCTCCACTCGCCATCGTAATCCTTGTATCGCTCCCAGGAGGAAGCGTCACCGTTGTCGACACCGGCGATCTCAGCCACCTGCGAATCTCCGACGTAGGAGAACTCGATCAGGTTCTGCGCGGTAGGAACGGGGTTGCCCTGGCTATCGACCACCTGAGCATCGACGTAGATTAAGCCGTAGCTGTCGGCCGTCATGGTGTCGGTCTCAGCAGTCAGGACGATCTTCTCCGGCTTGCCGGCCGTGACGACTTCGCTCTGAGCCGCATTCCTCTCGAAGGGATCGTACTCGGGGAGCGCGATCTCCTCACCCTTCTCGTCGTAGGCCTTCACGAAGACCTTGGTTCCGACCTCATACTCCCAAGGGATGTTCCACTGCAGGTAGAGGTGATTAGCATCATCGGTAGCACGGTAATAGGTCTCAGTCACCTTGCCGTTGGTCTTAGTCTTCTCGGTGAAGCCCTTCTTTCCATAGCTGACGGCCTCCTGGCCCGGTTTCTGGACGAACAGCTCGACCTGACTCGCGTTGGAGTAGACCTTCACCGGCAGCGTGCCATCGGAATTGAGCATCTGCGAAGCGAGGGTCTGATCCTCCCAGTTATAGTGACCGACGATGTGGGCGAAGATGTTCTTAGGATTGCTCCTATCCAGCCACTGCGACTGATAGAGGAAGTAGTCATCCTTGGCGAAACCAGCTGTATCGACGATTCCGAAGTAGGAGCTCTTGGGGGTGCGATCATTCATCTGGTTCCACGGGGTCGGCTCTCCTCCGTAATCGAATCCGGTCCAGACGAACTCACCGGCAGAGAGCAGCTTATTAGTTCCATCAGAAGTGCTCTCCTGCGTCTGCTTGAGCGAATAGGAAGCGGTGTGTCCCCAGCCGACCGACGAGTTATCCCAGGACGAGAGCTGATCTCCGACACCCTTCATATTGTTGACGCTGGCATACTCAGCTCCACCCTGCGCATAGTAGCCACGGGACTTGACGGCCGAGGAGGTCTCAGATCCGTAGAACCGGATATCGCTGACATCGGTTCCGCGGCCACCCTGCGAGTTGTAGAAGATATACCAGTAGTTGTATCCGACCGCATCGAGCTCTCTCATCAGATCGAGGTTATCCTTATCCCACTGGTTCTGACCGATAGTGACAAATCTTCTCTGGCCGGAAGCGCGAGTCTCATCCTCATTGTCGACATCGGCTTCGTGCGCCCACTTGACCAGGTTCTTGATGGTTCTAAGTCCCTTCTCCTTGGCCGCGGAGGAAGAGAAGTGGTGGGTATCCCAGATCTCGTTTCCGACCGACCACATGACGATAGAGGGATAGTTCTTGTGCTTCCTGATGGTCGACTGCAGGTCGAACTGGGCCCAGGTCTCACCCTTCTGAGCATCGGGGTGCGTCGATTCGACCTCGAAGAAGCGGTGGAAGTCCTGGCTGGCCTTCGCGCTGTACCAGGAGTCGAAGAACTCCTCGATGGTGAGAAGTCCCAGCTCATCGCAGATCTGCAGCAGCTCGGATGAGGCGGGGTTGTGAGTGATGCGGATCGCGTTGACGCCCATCGCCTTCATGGTGGTCATCTGTCTGTAGACCGCATCGTAGTAGGAATTCGCACCGAGCGAACCCTGATCGTGATGCATGCAGACACCGTTGAACTTGGTGAGCACACCGTTGAGGAAGAAACCCTCGGCTGGTCCTTCACCATCCTGGACATCCTTCATCGTGTACCAGTCGAAGAAGCGGAAACCGATCCGGTCATACTGAGTGTCGAGGACCGTGCCATCAGCTGCGATGACCTCGGTCTTGACGGTGTACAGGTTGGGATCCTCAGTGCTCCAGAGCTTAGGATTGGAGGCGACGAGGTCGTTGACGACATCGACCTTCGCTCCCGCTGCCACCTCGACTTCAGCCGAGACGACGGGCTGAGCAATGCTGGAAGGGGCCTGGGTCTTATAGTCGAGCAGGGTGTTCCTGACCGTGATGGTGGAAGGCGCTGCGGAGGAGTTGAAGACCGTGCTAGTGACTCGAGCCTTAGCTGTAAAGTTCTCCTGGTTAGCGGTGTAGTTGGTCTTCAGATCGGGGAAGGTGATATCGGTGCCGTCCTGAGCGATACTCACCGAATTCTGAATGGTGAGATAGACATCACGATAGATTCCCGATCCGGAATACCAGCGGCTGGAAGCGCCATTGCCATCGCTGCCATCGATATTCCTGACGGAGACGGCGATAGTATTGAGCGTATCGCCATAGAAGAGATAGTCGGTGATATCGAAGTAGAAGGGAGCGTAGCCCGAGGGATAGAATCCGACTTTCTTTCCGTTGACATAGATGGTGGATTCCATATAGACACCGTCGAAGTTTATGGTGATCCGCTTGCCCTTCAGGCTCTCAGGAACCGCGAACTGCTTCCGGTACCAGCCCTGTCCACCGGGTAGATGACCTATCTCGGAAGAGATATCGGGATCGAAATCCTCATAGACCGACCAATCGTAGGGAAGGTTGACATTCTTCCAGCTCGAATCATCGAAGTAGCTCTCATAGGGTCTCTGCGAGAGGAGGTCTCCCTTCTTGAAAGTCCATCCGAAATTGAAATCCACCAGCGACTGCTCAGTGGGAACTTCATTCTTAATCGTCTTCGCCTGTTCGACACTAGCGGTGATACCACTACCGGTTTCAGGGGTGACAGTCGACAGGGCACCGATTCCGACCACGGATGCCGCAACCAACGCCAACTGTAGGCTCCTGAGTGTTCTTTGCTTACTCACAACTTAGTCCTTTCCGAAAGCTAGATAGCGCTTCCAAGGAGAAGAGCATACTTAAAAAATTATTAAAAGCAAGTAGCAAAGCAACATGGTGTGGCATTTTTGTCTCAAAATTCAAATTTCAGCAATATTTAGATAGATTATTCATAAAAACTCTTAAAATTTAATCATTTTTTAATTTCTAAGTCTCGAGATTATTCGCTCGGCTGTAAAAATTGGCATACGAGGCTTATCTCCGAGCTAGAAAATTCAAAATCTAAGTAACAAATCTACTTAACAAAATGGCTTTTACTAATTATTTTAAGTTCGTGAAATAGGCTCTACATATGGAAAAATTGAAAATGATAGCAATGAAAAAGCTATCTTTTTTCATGAGCAGGAGCTACAGCTCGGAAGAGCTCTTCTCCTCATCCTTGAGCATGAGCAGAAGATCCGAGGCACGAGAATCGATATCGATGCTGAAAGTCAGCTGATCGCTGGTAAAGCTCTTCACTGTCTCCTTGATCTTCTCAATCACCTCTTTGTCCTTCGCAAGAAGATCGAAAGGCAGAACGAGATCCATGATCAGCAGTTTTCGGTGAGGATTATCAGGATTGGTCAAGACCCGGAAATCATTGACGGCAATATCGGGGTCAACCTCCTCAGCCGCCTCGGAGACATACTCCTTATAGCGATCAGTCTCCAGATCTCCCACCTTCACCGGATCGATGTGGATGACCGTTCGGATTCCCGTCTGGCGCTCGACCTCCTTCTCGATGTGATCGATATCGTCGCGGATGATCATGATGGGGATGGAAGCATCCACCTCCGCATGAACGTAGGCATGGATAGAGGAGCTTCCGTAGGTGTGCATCTCCAGATCATGGATAGAGAGGATGACCGGGTAGGCTTCCACCCTCTTAGCGAAATCATCCACGACAGACTTGGGAGGCAGAGTTCCCATGATGGCCGAAGAAGCCTCCTTGATGATTCCGAGTCCAGATAGACAGACCAGGAGGGAGACTCCGATCGCAGTGATGGGATCGATATCGAATTTCAGAGGGTAACTAAGAAGGAGGGAGACGGCGATCATACCCGAAACCATGGAATCGTTTCTCGCATCCTTGCCAGTAGCCATAAGCGTCATGGAATTGGACTCCTTAGCGAGTCCAGTCAGGAGAAAATACTGCGAGAGCTTCACGAAGAACGAGAGGACCATGACGGCGAAAGGCACATAGAAGCCAGCTTCGGTATAGGGGATAACATCACTGCTCAGACCCTTTTGAGCGATCAGGTCGCCGATCGTGTCGATGATCTGCGAGCCCGCGATAACTATGATCAGGATCGCGATACAGAGCGAACCGATGTATTCGAATCGAGCCGAGCCGTAAGGATGTTCCTTGGAAGCGGGACGAGAAGCAATAAAGACGCAGATGAGCGCCAGGACGCACATACCTATATCGGAAGCGTTATTGATCGCATCGGCCCTCAGCGTACCGAGGGCGAAGATGAACGAGCAGATGATCTTCGCGACGAAGAGGAAGATGTTGGTCACCAAGCCATAGCACGAACCGAGATAGCCGTACTTCCTCCGGACGATAGAGCTTCCGGTATCCTTATAATTCTTTATGAATAGACCAGCGAAACCGACGGCGAGCTTGGCATTCCAACTCTGCTTCTTAACTTCCTTAGTCCGCAATTGGGGCTGGCTACTGTCGCTCGAATCCATCCTTATATATCTCCTAGGAACTGCAATATATAATACTATGATTCTATCGTTAGATTTAGGGGGTGCCCAATGCTTCTGATTGCTGGACTAGGAAACTACGGTGCAGAGTACGAGGGGACGCGACACAACATGGGATTCGAGGTGATAGACGAGCTCGCCTCGGATCTGGATCTCTCGATATCCAAAGAGGGTTTCAACGGAATATACGCTAAGGGACAAGCCTACGATCAGCCCGTGATACTCCTCAAGCCTCTAACCTACATGAACCTATCCGGCACCAGCGTCGTCCCGCTGATGAGATACTTCAAGATCCCGCAGGAGAACCTGATCGTCATCTGCGACGATATGGCACTGAAACCCGGACAGTTCCGTCCGCGCAGCAAGGGTTCATCCGGAGGCCAGAAGGGTCTTCAGAACATCATCGACAACCTGGGAACCCAGGATTTCAAGCGCATAAGGATAGGTACAGGTGAACCTCCCGCCAAAGATAAGACGGTCGATTGGGTGCTGGGGCACCCGGCTAAAGCCGATCGGGAACTGATCGATAAGGCCCAGGATGAGGCGATCAAATTCCTGCACCTGACGATCAAGGACGGCTATCAGAAGGCCATGGATGCTCTGAGCCGCAACCTGATCAAATCGGATATCGAATAATGTCTAAAGATATGCTCCTGGAGGCGGTCTATCCCCTGCTGAAGGAGATAGATCAGCCATCGGATTTGATCGCAGGTAAGGATCTGACCACCTCGTCCCTCCAATCCCTCGCCCTCGAGTGCGCGCTAGCTTTGAGAGATAGACCCGACGCTAGACTCGCGTTCATCTTTCCGACTCTCTTCGACATGCAGAGATTCAGCGATGCCCTGAACGATTTCACCCCCGAGACCAAACCGCTCCTCTTCCCCAAGGATGAGATCATCCGCCCCTCCGGGTCCACCTCGTCCTCCGAGATGGAGCGCGAGAGATTGAGGACGCTCGCCGCCCTCTCCGTCAACGAGCCCGGAGTGGTCATCATGAACTCGACAGCCGTGCTGGAATCGCTGATCCCGCCGGACGCTTTCACGCTCGCCACCATCTCCTTAAAAGTGGGAGATACCATCGATCGAAACAGCCTGATCCAACGCTTGTCCCTGATCGGCTACTCCCGGGCCGACTGGGTCAACAATCCGTTCGAGTTCGCCGCGAGAGGTTTTGTCATCGATATCTTCTCACCCGCTCAGCCCCTTCCCATCAGGATCGAGTTCGATGATGACACCATCGATTCCATCACCACCTTCACCCCGGGTGCCAACCTCGATGGGGCACCGCTTCAATCGACCCTCATCCTTCCCTGCACCGAGCGCCCCCTAACCCTCGAAGCGACCCAAGCTGGCATCAGCGCTATCAAAAAAGCAGTGATATCCATGCAGAGCTTCGGTGTCAACACGACTCAGTTCGACAACCTGAAGAGCCACATCAGCCTGATGGTCGACGAGATCCAGGCGACGAAGAATATCCGTGAAGGATACGAGAGATATTTCGCATACTTCAAGGTGAAGAAAGCATCGATCCTCGATTACCTGTCCGAATACAGCGTGTTCTGCGTCCCTAAAGCCGAGGTGATATCCCGGGGCCAGGACAGTGTCAAAGAGGAGAAGCAGTACCTGGAGAAGCTCCGGGAGAACCGGGGAGAGCTGCCGCTAGCAACCGCCTTTAACGCAACCAATCTCAATAAACTATCAGAAGTTTCAAATATAGACATCGACTATTTCAAAGCAAATGATCACATAGGCAACATCAGGGCTACCAATCGAAATATCAGCGAATCGGCACAGCTTTTCAACAGCCTCAAAGAGCAGGGGTTAAAGATATTGGCCTGCCTCAGCAGCGAGGCTATCACCACCCTGACAGAATACCTGACCCGGGTCGGTCTAACCTGGCGGATGTACCCGCAGGAGACCGATGGTATCCAGATCATGAATCATCCCCTCGGCGAAGGACTGATCGTCGACAACCAGCTCGCCATCGTCTCATCCAAGGAGATATACGGAACCGCCCTCAAGAGGTCTCGCTTCCTAACTAGGTACAAGGAGTTCCAGACAGTCAAGAAGTACTCCGACCTGAAGGAAGGAGACTATGTGGTTCACGAGGACGATGGTATCGGCATATACCGCGGTCTCCAGCAGATCGACGGAATCGACTATCTGAAGCTCGAATACGCCAAGGGAACCACCCTCTTCGTCCCCGTATTCCAGTTCTCCAAGATCCGAAAGTACGCGGGATCGGAAGCCGCACGACCGGCTCTGGATGTAATAGGTGGCTCAACGTGGGCCCGGCGCAAGGCCAAGATAAGATCGCGGCTCACCTTCCTGACCGACCGGCTTTTGAACATCTACGCTGAGCGCGCCGCGCTGAAGGGCATATCGTTCAAACCTGAGCCCCAGCTCGAGGATGAATTCGCCTCGCGCTTCCAATATCCTCTGACAGAATCGCAGATCAAAGCCTGGGATAGCATCGCCAAGGATATGGAGAGTCCCCACCCCATGGATCGACTCATCGCTGGCGATGTGGGATTCGGCAAGACCGAGCTGGCTTTCAAGGCCTGCTTCCGAGCGATCGTCAACGGATATCAAGCAGCGATCCTCTGCCCCACGACCGTCCTAGCTCGACAGCACTTCGAGGTCGCGACCGAGAGGTTCAAGGACTTCGGTGTCAAGATCGCCCTGCTCTCCCGACTCCAGACCGGTAAGGAAGAAGCGGAGACGCTGAGAGAGATAGCTGCTGGTAAGATCGATCTGATCATCGGAACCCACCGACTGCTGAGCCGCGATATCAAGTTCAAGAAGCTCGGCTTCCTCGCGGTGGATGAGGAGCAGCGCTTCGGCGTCGCCCAGAAGGAGCGCATAAAGGAGATGACGAAGAACATCGATGTCATCTCTCTTTCTGCTACCCCCATTCCACGCACCCTCCAGATGTCCCTCATGTCGATCAAGCCCATATCGATCCTCGCCGAAGCTCCCTCGAACCGGCTTCCCGTCAAGACCTTCGTAGTCCAGCAGGATGAGGGCCTCATAAGGGAGGTCATCGCCCGGGAGCTGTCTAGGAAGGGACAGGTCTACCTGCTCCACAACAGGATCGACACCATCTACACCCGCGCGGGAGAGATCAGAAAGATGTTCCCTTCAGCTAGAGTGGAAGTGGCTCACGGACGCATGGAGGCGGATCAGATCGCCGACATCATGAACGACTTCTACGATGGCAAGATCGATGTCCTGGTCTGCACTTCGATCGTCGAGAGTGGACTCGACGTTCCCAACGTCAACACCGTGATCGTCGAGGATGCACAGAACTTCGGTCTGTCTGCCCTCTACCAGATCAAGGGACGAGTCGGTCGATCCGACCGGATGGCTTACGCGTACCTGTTCTACCGGAATTACTCGACCCTGACAGATGAAGGAAAATCCAGGTTGAAAGCCATCAGAGAATTCACTGCCCTAGGCAGCGGATACCGGATAGCTCAACAGGATCTCGCCATCAGAGGAGCCGGAAATATCCTTGGAACCGAACAGGCTGGCTTTGTCGATTCTCTCGGCATCGATGCTTACAACCAACTTCTGCAAGAGGTTATGAAGCAGAAGATAGCTCAGGAGAAGGGTCTCGCCATAGCCACCAAGCCTAAGCCAAAGCGGCTGCTCTCGTTCACCATCGAGGCTAGGATACCTGACGAATATGCGAACGAATCCGATAGGATCAACCTGTATCGCGAGATGGCTGATTGCACCACCTTGGAAGAGCTGGATGCCATGGCTAAGCGGACGAGGGACTCCTACGGTCCCCTGCCCCAGGAGATCATCACTCTGCTCTGCAAGAGAAGGATCGAGATCTATCTAGAGGACGATTCTATCTTCGAAGGCTTCGAGGAGATGATGGAGACCTTCAAGATCACCCTGGCCCCCAAGTATTCAGATATTCCCGATATCGCTAAGAAGATGCAGACCTTCATCGAGCCGATCAACGACCATATCCAAAATATAAGATTCTCGAATCGTCGCTTCATCATCACCCTCAAGAGGACGGCCGACTACATGTCCGACCTCCTCTATCTGGTTTCCCAGATAACCGCCTCAGCCAAAGGAGAAGAGATATCCAGCGACTATCTCGCCGTAGTAGACTCGCTGCAAGCCGAGATAAAGGATCGATAGGATCAGTTCTCTTTCTCTCTTATCATCGATGGGATTCAATAACTCCCGATACTCTTTTAAGTCTAAGAATTAAAACGAATATTTATATATAGCCGATATATCTAAAAAAGAAGAGAACCTTCAGACGACAGAAACTCGTATAAGAATCTGCTGATCCATCTCTAAAGCTGAGAGAGATTCAAAGTTTGAGTCTGCATTTTCTGAGCATAAAAAACATTTTGAAAGCCCGCCGAGGCTAGAATATTTAGCGGAGGGAATTATATGAGCAACCAAGAGTTTAAAAGTGCCAGAGACTGCTACACCCTGAACAATGGTGTAAAGATTCCTTGCATCGGTTTTGGAACCTGGGAATCAGCCGAAGGTGAAGAGTGCTACAACGCAGTCCGTTGGGCCCTGGAGCACGGCTATCGTCATATCGATACCGCAGCTATCTACGGAAACGAGACGAGCGTCGGCAAGGCCATCAAGGATTCACACATCGACAGGAGTGAGATCTTCGTCACCACCAAGCTGTGGAATGGTCAGAGAGGATCGTATGACGATGTCCTTCGCGCTATGCACGACTCCTTAACTAGACTCGGTCTGGAGTATGTCGACCTCTATCTGATCCATTGGCCGCAGCCCTTCGAATTCAGAGATCGTGACTGGAAGGCGCTGAACGCGGAGACCTGGCGAGCGATGGAATTCCTCTATAGGACTGGGAAGGCCAGAGCTATCGGCGTATCCAATTTCCGCGAATACCACCTCGATGTCCTGTTCAAAACCGCGATCGTCAAGCCGATGGTCAACCAGCTCTTCATCAACCCCGGTGACCAGGATAGAGACAACAAGATCTTCTGCGAACAGAACGGCATGCTGGTCGAGGCCTATTCACCCCTGGGAAGATCCGCTCTCCTGAAGAATGAAGACATCATCAAGATAGCGGAGAAGCACTCTAGAACCCCCGCTCAGATCATCCTGCGCTGGGAGCTGGACAAAGGATACCTGCCTCTTCCAAAGTCCGTCCATGAGGAGAGAATCGCCTCCAATCTCGACCTCTTCGATTTCAAGCTCGACGACGACGATTTCAACATCCTCGATAACCTCAACAAGACCTCTCTCCCCCTGCATCGCGATCCCCAAGCGCTAACTTCCTATAAGAAATTAGACTTCCTCAAGTAGTTTCGACCATCCAGAAAAATAGTCGAACTAGAAAAATCCCCGAATCTACTCGGGGATTTTTTGTATCCTCCTTCGGATGAGAGAGGTCTAATAATAAAACAACATTAAACACATTTTATAGATTGCTAACAAAGAAATACTATCTGAAAATATGTGTTAAATTCTCACTAAGAACTACTTATCCACAGCTATGGGATCAGGCACAACAACAACGATAGACTCTTTATTCCTTCTATCCCAAGAGGGGATATATATCAGCTTACCCTCGGTATCAAAGACTCCAGGATACCTATCTCTAATGAATACCGGTACATGATGCGATTTCAAATATGAGTATGCCCTATATACTCTTCCATCTCTTTCTAAGAGATCATCAGGACCGATATTCTTTATCACGAGGGGATATCTGAATCGAGATCCCTGATCAAGATGGACATCGACCTCGGGGAAATGATATTCACCCGCTCCCTCGATCAGATACCGATAAGATTCAAACGGCGGAAGAGATGCTGCAAAGAAGAATTTCGACCTATCCTTAAAAATAGAATATCCAGCATCGAGTTTAAGTTCTCCGAGCCTCTCTCCTTTCAACCAGAGATACACCTCTTCCGTCATGCCGATGACTCTCTCGTGTGCGAAATCAGGATAGATAAAATCCAGATACCTGCAGATCAGCATCCGCTGCTCCTTACTACTCAGTCGACGATAAGAGTTCAGATCCTGTTGATCCTTCGCGGCGAAATCGACGATCCTTTTTTCTGTCGCTAAAAAGATCGGAAGCTCCGCATCCCTTCTCGCCAGAACCCTATCGACATCCCCATCATCGAGCAGGACATTAAAACGAAGAAAATCCCTCTTTCGCTCCATATTGCGATTCGTAGGATCATCAAAGAAAGGGATCTTCCTCACCCGCAAATACTCTTGAATCTCCCTCTTGCTGACTCCCAGCATAGGTCTGAATATAGTTACACCATCGACTTCACTGATAGGTTTCAAACCTGGATAGGAGAAGATTCCGCCCCTAGCTGATTGAAGGAGATAAGTCTCCGCATCATCATTGCGCTGGTGTCCAACAAGAACACCCGCTAAACCGAATTCCTGACACCACTGCGAAAACTGCCGATATCTGATGTGTCGCGCCCGAGATTCAAAATCTGAAGTCCGATAATCCAAAGAGCAGTCGAAGCGAAGGAATTTTCCCTTCAGCCTCTGTACAGTGAGAGAGACGATCCGCTCCTCCTCAGGCGTAGCCGGCGAATCGTGATAATCGATATACCCCAGGAAGAGATGGTGAAAATACATCCTCGCCATCTCCGCCAGATAGACAGAATCGGGTCCGCCCGATAGAGCGACAAGCACATCGGATGCCGGACTCAGTCCCATCTCGGCGCAGGAAGCTGCGAAATCTTCAATCGGCCCCATCGCTCTTGATGACCTTATACATCTGCTCCACTTCACCCATCGAACAGAAGTTTCTAACCTGCAGAACCTCAACGACCATCTTAGGATGATCCCTATCACCAAGAGATATCACACTGCCTACTTCAACATCGGTAGCCGGTTTGGCCAAGCGACCGTCAACCATCGCGTATCCAGCATCGATATAGTCCTTCGCCTGTCCACGCCTCTTGATCAGATGAGTAACCTTCAAATACTTGTCGAGCCGCATAGATGCCAACCTCCACATAGACCTAATCAGAGATAATTTTAGACTTTTTCAAAATATAAGAAGACACGCAACTCGCATCCAGCTTTACGCAATCAGTTTTACGGTTGTCATCCACTAAAAAACTGTGTGCCGCCGCACACAGTTTCATCTTCGACCTCAGTTTAGCTCAGAGAGCGAGAGAACCCATGGGATCCCAGGGCTCCAGCTCGATGGGACTCTCGTCCAGCAGGGCCAGCTCAGCCTTGTTCAGATACTTCTTGTTGATGACAGCCTGATAGGTGAACTCGGAGAACCACGCATCAGACATCGCGAAATATCCCTTGTATCCGACATCGGGTCCCCAGGAGTTCTCAACCTTCCACCGATCAGGATTGCCCTGAGCGTTGAGGTTAACGCCGGTGAGCACCATCGCGTGCGTCATCAACGACTCACCATAATCGACCCTCTCGCCCTTGTCCATACCGAACTTCACACCGAGAAGCTTGTCGACATCGAAAGCCTCGGTCGCCATGATTCCAGAATCCCTGGTGGAAAACTGACCGACATCCGATCCGAACCAGACAACCTCATTGTCCTTGAGCTGATTGATGCAGAGTTCCTTCACCCTCTCGATGGGAAGATTCAGATAGAGGACGGGCTCACCACCCTCAACATTGTTCAGGAACTTGACGGTGAAGACCTTGTTCAGAGGACGTCTGGGAGAAGGGCAGTTCAGAATCGAGACATACTCATCGAGTTTCTTGCCGACATAGTCCTCAAAGAACTTGTGAGGAGTGATATCTCTCACCACGCCGTACTTGCCGTCCTTATCGACATACTCCCAAGTGAACTTGGTGGGAGGCACGCCGAGACTGAGGCAGAGGATCCGATAGATCTCCTGGAGCATTCCGTCCTTCAGCTTTCTCAGCTCGTCGAGGGTCTTATTCTCCCGATGGAGCTTACGCAGGGTGCAGGCATCCTCTCTGAGCTTCAGGGTAATAAACTTATCCATCTCCATCGTGTTGGAAGAGCAGGCGCTCTCGGGATAGACATCCTTGGGGCAGACGCCGTACTTATTGACGAGGTTGACGATCATCGTCCACTGTCCACCATCGCCGATGGGAGAGGTCAGCAGGAAGTCGACGAGTCTCGAGCCGTCCTCTTCATCCAGGGTCTTGAGGATATTCTCGAGGAAGAAGTTGCTCTTCTCGAGCTTATCCCAAAACAGGGTGTAGGACTGAGAGAGCTCCATATTCTTGATATTGAGCTTCTTCATGACCTCCAGACGCAGAACGTTCATCGCCGCGAACATCCAGCAGCGTCCGGACCTCTTCTGGTTGGTGATGTCGCCCGATTCGACATCGATAGAGTACGCATCGACAAACCTCTTGATCTGGTCCCGATTCAGAGCGGAAGCAGTGATGCCATTACGGGTGATCGCATCGGACTTGATAGCATTGACCGGATCAGAATCATAGCTAGCCTGATATCTGATGATATCGTCATGATCGATAGAAATACTCATTATTTCCTCCTTAATATCAAAGAGCACCTAAAAGTACTCTAACCCGGTGGATTTTAATACTTTTAGAGACTTATCTACAAACAATATATACTCTTACGGTATACAGAGGAAATCCTCATGAGATTCAAGAATCTGATTTTATCCGGGCTTATCGGACTGTTGCTTGTCGGATACAGCTGCAGCCCTACTGGGCAGGATAGCAGCCTCCCTTCCACAGATACGACCGTAAGTACACCTTCTTCATCCTCCTCCATCTCCAGCGTCATCTCCTCATCGGTCGATACCTTCGACACGGCGGATCGCTTCACCGGTAACCAGGATAGCCTCACCAACACTGGAGCTGAAAAACTAGAGGATACGACTCCCCGCGAATATGAGAACAGGAAGTATGTAAAGATCCCCAATTCCAACACGATTCTCTACGAGGATAGTAGATATACAAAAGTCGAAGAAGTCGCCGCGTATCTTCAGTTCTTCGACCATGCTCCCAGCAACTATGTATCCAGCCAGAAGAACATCACGAAGGATAACGACCTCGCCCTGATGAAGGGAAAATTCCAGAATAAAGAAGGATATCTTCCCCAGGGCTACACATTTACCGAGATGGACCTGCGCAGCGGATACAGCTTCTCGTCCAACGGAGTCAGCCGTGGAAAGGATCGGATAGTCTTCGGAAAGGATTCATCCGGGAATATCGATGTGGTCTTCACCACTTTCGATCACTATAAAAACTTCTCCGAATACCTCGGATACTACGATGGATGGGGGACAACCTTCGGAGAGCAGGGAAAATATGAGCAACCCACGGAATCGGATGTCATATTCACGGATGACGGTGCGATCTTCACCTGGGATTTTACGGGTGAGAATTGATCTGAGTCTCTTAAATGTCAGCCATCTGCAAACTTTCGTACGCCTTTCTAATATAAAATAGAAAGGATTTTGTATTCGAGGGGGAACAATATGGTCAAGTATATCTTTGTCGTTGGCGGGGTGATCAGCGGTATCGGCAAAGGAATAACCGGTTCCTCGATCGGCATGCTCTTAAAATCCCGAGGATACGATGTATTCCAACAGAAATTCGACCCGTACATCAATGTCGATCCCGGCACGATGAATCCGCTCCAACACGGTGAGGTCTATGTCACCGACGATGGTTTCGAGACCGATCTGGATCTCGGACACTACGAGCGATTCACCGGCGCTAAACTGGATCGTCGCTCCTCGGTCACCATGGGACAGATCTACGAATCGGTCCTCGCCAAGGAGAGAAAGGGCGAGTATCAGGGCCGCACCGTCCAGGTCATCCCCCATATCACCAACGAGATAAAATCCCGCTTCTACCGGGAGAGTCACCCCGATCCCATCAAGGTGGACAAGATCGTCATCATCGAGATCGGTGGAACGATCGGCGATATCGAATCTCAACCCTTCTTCGAGGCCATCAGGCAGTTCAAGCATCAGATCGGCTATCAGAATGCCATCATCGTCTGCACGACCTTGATTCCCTATCTGTCCGCCTCGCAGGAGCTCAAGACCAAGCCTACCCAACAGGCCATCCGAACCCTCCAATCTCTAGGACTGAGAACCGATATCATCGTCTGCCGCGCTGAGAAGCCCATCCCCAAGAGCATCAGGGAGAAGATCTCGATGTTCTGCGATGTCCCAGTCGACCACGTCATCGAGAACTCGGACTGCCAGACCGTGTATCAGGTCCCTCTGATGCTGGAGAAAGAAGGTATCGCCAAAGCGGTACTCAACTCCCTGGGATTGCCCGATACCATCGGTCACCACGAGAAATGGGATTCCCTGGTGGACTGCATCATCCATCCCAAGAAGAAGGCTACCGTCGCCATCGTCGGCAAGTACATGAACCTCCACGATGCCTACCTCTCGGTCGCTGAAGCTATCAAGCACGCCGCAGCCAATCTCGATGCCGGGATAGACATCAAGTGGATCGAATCGGAGAACTGTGAGAAGGAAGATTTAAAGACCATCTTCAAGGGTGTCGATGGAATCCTGGTACCCGGCGGATTCGGAAAGCGCGGCTGCCTGGGTATGATCAACGCCATCCGCTACGCTCGCGAGAACAAGATTCCCTTCCTCGGCATCTGCCTAGGCATGCAGACCGCCTGCATCGAATTCGCTCGCGATGTAATCGGCTACAAGGACGCCGATTCATCGGAGCTCGTCCCCGACACGAAGCATCCCGTCATCGACCTGATGTCCGACCAGAAGGATGTCAAGAACATGGGCGGAACCATGAGGCTGGGATCCTACCCCTGCCACCTGACTAAGGACTCGCTCGCTGAGAAGCTCTACTGCAAGCAGGACATCACCGAGCGGCACCGCCACCGCTACGAGTTCAACAATGACTACCGCAAGGATTTCGAAAAGTATGGAATGAAGATCTCCGGCATCTACAAGGATAAGAATATCGTCGAGATGATCGAGCTCCCCTCCCACCCCTTCTTCATCGCCACCCAAGCCCATCCCGAATTCAAATCCTCGCTCACCGAACCTCACCCTCTATTCAGAGGATTCATCGAAGCAGCCCTGAACTACGAGCAGAATAAGAAATAGATAGATAACATGCGATGGGCATCGCGCGAAAGCGAGATGCCCTTTTCTATCACCTAGAAATAATAGGTTGAACCACCATCCGCACGCGGGAAACAAAAGAGGGTTAACCCATAAATAAAAAGCAGACCCGCAATGCTGAGTCTGCTTTTATCGTTCCACCATCTCCCTACTTGTGTTTATAGGAACCGATGGGAGAATTCAACCTATCTACTATGCCTGTCTGACAGAGCGGTATCAGAATCGCATAGGTCAGAATCGCGATGATCGGTAGCGTCACGACTCCTGTCAGAAGGTCGGCGAAGACTCCGTAGGTGTAGGGAATACCGAAGTAGAGCTGTCCCCAGAAGGCCAGTAGAGCCGTCTTCACCGCGACCGTCTCAAACAGGATGATCGAGTAGATCTCCAGGAATGAATACTGGATCAGCACACTATTTTGGCCATCGAGGCACTTTTGGATTCCCTTCCTGATAAACAGGAGGTTAGTCAATTGCCAACCTAAATGTTTCGACTTAGAGATGTCTTCAACTCCCCAGAGGGAAGAGACGGTGACATCGGACTTTCTCAAACCTGATATATCCTTCTTTAGCAGCTTCTTAGGATGTGCGGATGCCGCGATCTGAGACAGGCGCACCCGCCCCTGCTCAGTGAGATTCAACCGCCCTCCAAACTCCCGCTGGCTGAAGTACCAAGTCAGGATATTGCATACGATAACAAGGACGGCGATCCCGATACCCAGACCGATCCTTCCACCCAAGTTCAGAGGTATGTGGTACTTGCCACCCAGATCTCCTGAAGGAAGGACAAGACCATAGACCAGTCCCAGAGCAACCGCGGTGACCAGAACATCGAATAGACCTAGAAGCTTCCGACGATTCTTGAAGATCCTCCAGATGAACCAAGGGATGATGCCAAGCAGCGCCTGATCGATCGTATAGCCGTACAGGTATCCGCCCGTCCCATTGGGGAAAGCGAAGGAGGCGATAAGATCTCCGCCCGCACCGGCTACTCCACCCCAGAGCGGTCCACAAAGGAGCGAAGCTAGAAGGATGGGAATAGAGGAGAAACCTATTCTGACGCTGGGGAACCCGCCAAAGGCCAGATAGATCGAGACGAAGCGATTGAGAACGACATATATGCACATGAGAATGGCTGCTACGGCGATCCTCAGAATCTCACGATAGACTCTCTTCAATAATCAGAATCCCCCCTATAGCCGTGTTTGACTCGAGCATTGATCTTCCTAGCTATATCTCTCTCCTTGATGGCCGCTCGCTTGTCGAAGGCCTTCTTACCCTTACCGAGAGCAATATCGAGCTTAGCCCGCCCCCGCGTCAGATAGAGTTCGACCGGAACGATGGTATAACCATCCCGATCGCGCTGTTTCATCAGCTTGAGAATCTCGCGTTTGTGCAGCAGGAGTTTCTTGTCGCGCAGCGGGTCGGTATTAAAGATATTTCCCTCCTTATAGGGCGTGATCTGCATACCGACGATATAGGCTTCACCATCTCTAAAATCGACGAAGGATCCCGTGAGCGAGACGTGCCCAGCGCGGACAGACTTGATCTCTGTTCCCGTCAGCTCCAGACCAGCCTGTGTGAAATCAGAGAGGAAATAGTCGAATCGAGCTCGCCTGTTAGACGCGATCAACTTCTTTCCGGGAATCTTCTTCTCCGGCATCAATCTCCTCCCCCTTGCGTGGAATCAGTGCCGCTCTTGTCGCTGTTCAGCGGCTTCTTATCGACATTCTCAGCGCGATTCCAGCTGTGATCCTCGCTATAGAACGACCGGCGGCGATCACCGTTGGAAGATCCCCTGTCTCTATCCGAGAATCTCCGATCGTCACGGCGGAAGGATCCGCCACCGCGCCTATCGTCGCGATTGAAAGGACGATTGTAGTCACGCTTGAATCCTCCCCGGTCTCCATCGCGCCGGAAACCGTTAGAGTTCCGATCTCCATCGCGGCGACCACCGCCGAAGCCTCCCATCCTGGCACCTCCTCTAGGCGCACGACGATGGGTCTGCTGATACTCGAAGTGACGCTGGCTCAGATAGGGCGAATCAGCGATCAGATTGATATCGTCGCTCTTCAGCTTCTCCATCTCGGTCGGAGTCAGCTTGGCGCTCAGCTCCTCCATGAACTCGGGCGAGCAGAAGGTAACCTTGCGGCCGGGGATATTCGCGGAGAAGACGCAGACATCGATGGGATCGCCGAGATTGAACTCGTGCTCGTGATCCTTGGTCCAATCGTTGACGACCATCCGCTCATCGTTGTACTCATACCTGTCCTGGCTCATGTACTCGAAGGTCAAGAGTCCCTCGAGGCCATTCTCAAGCTGAACGAACATACCGAAATCGAGGAAGCCCGAGATGAAACCGTGGAACTTCTCACCGATACGGACGGATAGATACTTCGCGGTCTCCAGATCGTCGACGCTCCTCTCGATGACCTGAGCCCTCTTCTCATCGGCGCTCAGATCGTCGCCGATATTCTTCAGAGAGTCGTAGCGAGACTGCCGGTCGAAGGGCTTCTTCTGGAAGACGAAATCATGCAGAGTGCGATGGACAATAGTATCGGGATATCTGCGGATGGGCGAAGTGAAGTGGAGGTACTCCGGCTCGGCGAGTCCGAAGTGTCCCACCTCGTCGGGGGAGTATCTAGCCTTCGCCATGGACCGGAGCATGACAATCGACATCGACTTCCGCATATTCTCATCGGGGATCGCCTGAAGGAAAGTGGACAGAGTCTTGGCACTGACGGCATCCTTATTGGGGAAGGTGCTCATCAGATTCAGCTTCTTAACGTAATTGACCAGAGTCTCCATCTTCTCAGCAGGGGGATTCTCATGGATTCGATAAAGGGTAGGAATATCGAGCTTATGAAGGAGTTTAGCAACCTCGATATTACCGACGATCATCATATCCTCAATCATCTTCTCAGCCTCATCCTGAGTCTTGATCTGAACATCGATGGGGAAGCCCTTCTCATCGAGTTTGAAGTGCAGCTCAGTGGAGTCCAGCTTCATCGCTCCCTGACGCTCGCGCTTGGCGCGGAAGACCTTGGAGCACTCCCGGAGGATGGTCACCAGCTCCTGGATCTCCGGGGAGAGACTGTCGGACTTTCCCGTCTTATAGAACTCGTTGACCTGGGTATAGGTGAGACGGCCGTGCGAGCGGATGACGGAGGGATAGACCTCGGAGTGGAAGATATTTCCCTCCCGATCGATATCGGCGCGGCAGGTGATAGCTAGCCTATCAACATCGGGATTCAGCGAGCAGATACCGTTGGAGAGCTCGACGGGCAGCATGGGGACCACCCGGTCGGCCACATAGATGGAAGTGCCCCTGATCTTCGCCTCATCGTCGATCGGGTGTCCAGGACGCACATAGTAGGCGACATCGGCGATGTGGACACCGACCGTCCAACCGAAGCTGGTCCGCACCGCACTGACCGCATCGTCGAAGTCGCGCGAATCCTCGCCATCGATCGTGACGACACACTCGTCTCTCAGATCCTTACGGCCCTCGTAATCCTCCGGGCGCAGAGACTGAGGAATGCTCTTAGCCTCCTGGATGACCTCATCGGGAAAGACGTAGGGAGCATCGTTAGCCGCGATGATCTGGGTTATATCGGCACCGACCTCGCCGGACTTGACCAGGAGCCGGTCGATCTTCACCTTCAGGTGATTCTCACCGCGCTCGGTGATCGTAGCCTCGACAAAGTCGCCGATATTGACACCTTCCGCATCGTTCTCGACCACATCTATCTTGACGCCAGCCGCCTCGAGATAGGGGATGACGAGCTCGGGCTGTCCCGCCGTGCCGACCCGATAATTACCCTTGATCTTCTGAACATACTGAAGAGGGCAGAAGAAGCGGCAGCTGCGCGGACCGAACCTGTCGAAGTCGACGAAGACGTAGGCGAGATCGCCGATGATCATCTTGTCGGCCTCCGTGCCCGTGAGCCGGACATCGACCTTGCCCTGCTCGCGCACCAGTTTAAGATAGACGAAGGACGTCTTCTTGGTGACTACCTTACCCAGCTGCAGCTGCGTGCCGATGATGTTGCGGTACTTCACTCCATCGAAACTCACCTTGCCTTCAAACACCAGCTCATAGAGCAGACGCTGGAGTCGCGCATCGGAGATAGGGCCGAATTTAGCGATCTCCTCCTTGGTCTTCTCACCCGAGGCGAGGACCTTCAGGATATCTTCTTTGTTCATCAGAATTCTCTCTTTCCGTCCTAGGATCCACTGAGGGTATGCAGCAGCGCTCAGTCCAACACGAATCCGCCGCATCCATAGGTACGATACTTACAAAAACTTTGCGCCAATTAAGAATACTACAAATAGCCTTAAACCGCGCGCGGGCGCGTAAGAGGATATATTCTAGTAAGACTAAATATTAAACATTCACACAGATTCCAAGGTACAAAAAAAGGCAGCCGCAGCTGCCTCGATCGCTTCTTCTCTACTTGAACAGCATGCAGAGCAGAGTGACAGCGAAGAAGATAATGGCGGTGATGAAGGTGATGATGGAAAGGATCTTATCTACGCCCCTCTCCTTGGTACGGGAGAAGATGTTCATCTTGTTACCACCGGTTATCGCGGCCGAAGCTCCCTCGCTCTTGCCGGACTGCATGAGGCAGATAGCGATCATGAAAATGGACACGATGAATAGAATAATCTCGGTTGCGCTCATTGTCTTCTCCTCCTCTAGACTACAAAATTATAGATTCAATCCTCAAATTAACAAGAGAGATTAGACGCGATACAGCTTTAAATAGGGATGGATCGGCGCGCTAAAGGCGACTGCTGCGAGGTCCGTCCCCTCTCATCTCCGCTCATATAGGTTAGAATTTAGCGGAAGAATCATATGGAACAGAACCATCTGAAACTGATAGGGAAGACCTCGAGAGCCTACTTTACTCCCCGCGGAGAGAAACCAGCGACAGACGTCTGGGTCCGGCGCTTCTTAGCCCACGTCTGCGATGCGGTGATCACGATCATCCTAGGCCTGCTGCTCTATGCTGCCTGCCTCGCGATTGCAGGCCCGCTCGGGTACGACCGCGCCATGCAGACCTATGAAAGCTATCAGCAGAAGAAGATCGATTTTCTCATCGAACAGGGAATAATGGTCGAAGGTGAAAAGGACAGCGAGACCTTGACCGATTCTCAGATGTTCGACGATTTCTTGAAAGCATATGTCAGCTACGACACGCTGGTAGAAGAGGATAAAAGCACACCCCACTATCGAGACACCATCTTCGAATTCTTCGCCAACAGGATTGAAGATCTGGACTTCTCCAGTATTGCCAACCCATCCGAACGACCTGAAAAGCTCGGCTCTAAAGAGTATTTCAACCTGCTGGATGAATATATAAATAAACCCGTAGGATCACAAATATTCATATTTGATGAGGAAAAACAACTTCCCGTCCTCAATTCAGAATCATCTTCTTCTGCCCGATCGTTCAAAGATCAGCTGCTGCTCTATATCGGCGTGGATCCTCAGACCGGCGAGACTGTTCAAGCCCAGTCTTCCACCTCGTCCGCCAACCTGTATAAGAATGTCGCCACCGGCTATTTGAACCTCAGAAAGTATGCCGCCACCATCGCTCTATCGGACCGAGAGAGTCTAGCCAATGAGCTGCTGCTCGCCCAGAGCTCCAACCATCTAGCCGTCACCCAGACCGCGTGCGTGATCGTCGGATGGCTCCTCGGCTTCATCATCTACCGCGCCATCTGCTTCCCGATCTTCAGATATGGTCGCACCATCGGAAAACGGGTTCTCGGATTCTATGTGGTCGACCGCCAGAGGCGAAAAGCTAAGACCCTGCAGCTGATAGCCCGCAGCGCCTTCGAGGCGCTAGAGCAGTTCTGGACCATCATCTTCGGTATGGTCATCTCCTTCTCCGCCCAGGCTCTCACTGCTCCTATATTCATCGTAAACAACAGACCCGTATCCTGCCTCTGGTTCATGGTCGCCAGTCTAGCTATATACTTCATCTCCGCCTTCGTAGCTCTGCTCAGGCGCGACAATATGGATTCGCTCCACGATCTGATCTCGCGTACGGTCGTCATCGCGCTGAATGATTCCGAGCTCATCGAGAGACACCTGAGCCTGAAGACTGATGATCCATCCATACCTGGTTCTAACAGTGTAGATATGAATATGAAAGGAGAGAACGATGAGTGAGAAGAAATCGATAGCGGTCGAATACTCCACCCCCAAGCTGTCGCGGAGAGTCATCGCCGTCATCATCGACGGGGCCTGTCTACTCCTCACTGCCCTCGCCCTCTTCGCTGGTCTCTTTGCGGGAACTACCCATCTCCCCATCTATGAGAATGCACAGAAGACGGTAGAGAAAGTACAGCTAGATTCCTCCCTGTACGTCGCGACGGAGAAAGGAACGACGCTCATCAGCGACTACCTGGCAGACGATACCACCAGCCTGCCCGAGGATATCAACGCCCGGCTCTCCCAGGCGCTGGACACGTTCTTCTCCGATGATAATCACCTCTTCTTCACTGACGATGAAGGGATCATCTTCTATAACAGAGAGCGAGCGAGCCGCGCCGATCTCTTCACCACCGATCCGGAGGCCCCGGATAACAGCATCGCGAGATTGCACCCGCTCAAATCCGCTAGCCAGGACGCTCTCAAGACCTTCTATGTCGATGCGATCGAGAAATCCGAAGGCTTCCTCGCACGGAACCGGGATTACACTAGCGCCTCCAAAACCATCTTCTGGTCCTCGTTCCTCACGGGGATCATCTCCTACCTCATCTCATACCTGATCTACTTCCTCGCCGTACCCCTGATAGCGAGACGCGGCTTCAAAACCATAGGTATGATGGTGATGAAGTACGCGCGGGTCTACGTCGACGGACTCAATATGACCGCTGGCCGCTTCCTGCTCCGCTTCATCTATGCCTTCCTGACCGAAGGCCTCGGCTTCGTCGTTCTCTTCATTCCTGTAGGTATCTCGATCGGCATGACTATCTACGGCAAATTCAACCAGTCCCTCCCCGATTACCTCGCCAATACCTACACGGTGGATACGCAGGATTCCTCCATCTACTTCACTCCCCAGGAATACGCCGAAGCGCTAGCGTCGGGCGCCGTGATCGTCGCGCCTGCCGACAAGACACCCGAGCAGCGCGAGAGCGAGAGGAGAGACGAGGAGAGATAGAAGGATCGACATATGAAAAGGGCATCGCCGAAGCGATGCCCTTCTTTCATCCTTCTCGCCGCTTACTTCTGAGAGATGAGGAATATCGCGCTGAAGTAGGTCAGAGCCTTGTTCAGCATCAGTCTGGACCGCAGGGAGGTCAGAGCGAAGACCAGACCGACGATCAGCATGACGAGACCGACGGTGCAGCCGACTACGAAGACGATGAACTCGAACGAGTCGAACTTGATCACCTTGTTCAGGATCGTCGGATCGGTCGACACCTTGAAGGAGAGGAAGAAGAAGAGGAAGCCGATGATGGCGAAGATCAGTCCAACGATGATCAGACAGTTGCCAGCCTCTCTGTGATCCTTGGAATTGTCTCGACGCTTATGTATGTACTGCGCGAAGGCATGAGAGCTGGAGACATTTCCGAAAGGAGGGATGGGAGTATTAGCCTGAATGCTGACGAGGGCGATATTTATGAGGGCTTCCTTCGCCTTCTTGACATCTCCCAGACCAGCTATCTCGAGATCGCGACGCTGCCTCGCATCGGCCAGGGCTCCCTGGTAGTACTCGTTCTCGGTCGTCTTCTCGCGGCCCTGAGCCCTATCGACCTTGGCGCGATAGAAAGCATCGATACCCGCGGTCTCGCGAGCGAAGGAATCCTCGATGTTCTTCAGACCCTTCTTCCGGAGAGCTTCCGCCAGCTCATCGAGCCGGGGCGATCTCCGGAGCGGCGTGTGGTCATCCTCGAGATGAAGCTCTGGGAAGATCGCAGCCACATCGGAAACCCGAGGCTCCTTACTGCTGAGGCGAAACTTCTTCAGAGCTTCGGGAGCAACCCTCTTGACACCCTTAGAATCAGTTACGGTCTCCAAAAGTGAACTGTTGCACTTCTTGCAGTAGGTGGCAGTATCCTTGCAATGCGTTCCGCACTTATAGCAGTACATAAACCTCTCTCTCCTTCACGATGCGGGCTCTCAGCCCAACGACTACTCAGCGACGATGCTGATCAGATCCTTGAGCTGAACCTTAGCCTTATAGCAGCTGACGTAGCAGGTGATAGTGTAGGTCTTACCAGCCTCAGGAGTAGCCGCGATGCCCTTCAGAGCGCTTTCGGTATTCTTGATGTTGGTAGAGATCGTGCCATCAGCCAGATTCAGAGTGATCCTAGAATCCAAATTCAGAGAGGTGACATTAGTGATCTTGACATAGTCGCCCGCATCCACGAATCCCAGTGCATTGAAGGAAGTGGCAGTGGAATAGGTGGCTGGCGCGGAAGAGGTGACCGTCTTATCAGCATCGGTGAAGACCTCAGCATCGACGAGCTCAAGGCCATAGCTCGTATCGAGAGTAGCGATTCCACGCACCTCGACAGAAGCACCCTCCTTAACTAGATCCAAACCGAGGTTGGTGCCGTAGACATAGACGCCTTTTCCATCAGCATCGTTGAGATAGAAGTTTCCATATTTAGAGTTGACAACTTTGGTGATGTATCCCTTGACCTTGATAGCGGTATTGGAACCATCAGCGCTGGTGTGATCCTTCTTCAGATCAGCCTTCGCCGCTTCGATGGTCTGAGAAGCCGGATCAGCTACCGTGAGCTGGACGGTCGCCGTCTTAGTCTTATCGGCATTGGCAGTCGCCGTCAGAGTGACGGAACCCGCTGCCTTGCCAGTGACCGTGACGCTGCCATCCTCCGCGACCGCGACAGTCGCGATCTTCTCATCGCTGGAAGTCCAACTGACAGTCTTGTCCGCGCCGGCGGGAGCCGTGACTTCCGCGGTCAGCTTGACAGCGTAACCGCCGACGAAGGCGATATCCTGATCAGCTTTCGCCGAGATGCTGACTTCGGTGACCGCACCAGCATCGGGAATAGCGTAAGTCAGCTGGATCTTCCCAGAATTGATGCCGACGAAGGAATAGATGGTGGGAAGCTTGTCGCCCTTCTTCAGGGTCTTGTAGGAAGAGATATCGTTGTATCTGGAATCGAGGTACAGGCTGTAGGGCACCGTGGTCTCACCGATCTTGAAAGTGATGGTGGTGTTGTCATGGTCACCAACGTTAACGCTCTCGACCACCGCATCGGCGATATGGACTCGCGCGTTGATATTGGCGTTCTCCAGCTTGGTATCAGCAGCCAGCTCGATAGTCTTAGGAGCAGCGATCGAGCTATCGGTGACAGTCTTGATAGAGGTGATAGTTCCGACCTCGGGAAGTCCGTTGTAAGGCGAGTAAGTACCTGAGACCTCGACTACGCTCTTACCCTCCTCGAGTCCCTTGAGCATGTCGGGAGAGACCTTGTACAGCATCATATAGTCGGAGCCATCAGCGATATAGACTGCGTTGTAGAGATTGCTATTCACAGTGGGGTTGTGTCCCATGTAGATACCGCGCAGCTGGACTACATCGCCCTTCTTTCCGTTCTTGACGAGGTTGGCGATCTTCATGGTCTTGGTCTCAAGGACCGAGACCAGATAGTCGTTGGTGAAGCTCTGACCATCGATGGTGACAGTCGCCGTGAAGGCAGCGTAGTGATTCGTCTTATCGATCTCACCAGCCTTGATGGTCAGCTTGTTGCCATCGATGTTGAGGAGGTTCTGGCAGCCGAGCTTGAAGGAAGCGGCGGCCGTCTTGAACTCGGTCTTGGAAGCGTCGACAGAATAGCTGATGATAGCCTCGGGATAATCGACAACGCTGTCGATGAGGGTGACCTCATTATCGGAAGAGATTCCGGTGGTAGCCAGAGTTCCGTAGGAGGAGCCGACAGAGGAGAAGATGACCTTGGCCTTCTGCTCAGCGGTCATCTCGACAGAAGTGGAGATGGAAGTCGAAGGCTGACAGGCAGCTAGACCTACCGTACCGAAGGATAGAAGAACAGCGAGCTTAAGCACATTCTTTTTGAACATTTTTTGATCCTTTCTATAACTGACTGTATCGACTATTCAGCATCGGTGGATTCAGACGGGCGCAGCTTCATAGAGGCAGTACCCAGGACGGTAAGGTTATACCGTCCGTTGTACTCCTCCACGACACCCCTGATACCATCGGTGGTTCTACCGACTAGCTTGGTATAGGAGAAGATCTGATTGCCATCATCGTCCTTGACGACCGCACCATTGGGCAGATAGACCGAGATGGAATCACCAGTTTCAGTCTTTCCGTACAGGGTTATGGAGTTGTTCGTGTAGGTGACACCAGTATCGGGATCGATCTCGTCCTTTCCACCGTAACCACCGGTGAAGGTGATCGTATCGGTGAGGCTGACGAAGGTATCCACATGGTACTTACCCGTCAGGAAGTTGGCGACGGTGTCGATCTGATTGGCGCTGGGGATGGGATTGTTCTTGCTCAGAAGCTTCACATCGTCTTCAGACGGGCTATACGGCGAATAGGTCAGACCCGAGACCTGGTAGCTGCCAGAGAACTCCTCGCACACACCGGTGAACTGAACCTGGTTTCCGACGGTATACAGAGGTTTCGCCTTTCCATCGTATCCTGCGAATAACGAGACGCCCCAGACTGAGACATCGCCGGTCTCAGGATCCTCGTAGGTGGATTCGACCCAGACGTTGGAAACACCCAGGAATCCAGCTACGATGCCGGTCATGTTGACCTTCTTGCCGACATACTTAGAAGCATCGAAGTTGAAATCGTGAATCGTCATAGACTTGGCGGCACCGGTGTAGAAATTGGGATCGACAGTGTCCTCGCTGGCGTAGATGTGCAGCTTCTCGTTAGCCGCTTGAGCAGCCGCCTTGTTGAAGATGTCGAAGAAGGAATAGTAGGACTCCATGGAGGAGACGACAGAGTATCCCTCCTGGACGATCTCGAGGTTGAGGAGCCTGAAGTCATCGAGCGAGGGATTATCGACCGTAGCGTACCAGACGAGAGCCAACCAGCGATTGTTGCTGTCGTGGTCGGGCTTTCTCAGATCCATAGTGGGATTGGTGAGGACGATCTCGGTGGCGGAGGAGAGCTTGCTCTCGGTGAAGAGAGAAGCGGATTTACCCCACTTCTGCACCTGCGCGGTCGACTCGGGAGTATTGATATCGGAGTAGCGGACATCGACCTGCATCTTATTGGTCTGATTGAAGTGAGTCGTATCGCCATCGATGTACTGGCGGACAGTCACCTCACCGATTCCGTCGGTGAGAAACTGCTTGCCCGTATAATCCAGATTCAGCTTAGCCTGAGAGACGTAATCGACGTGCTCATCCTGACTGCTCCTATTGCAGGAAGCGAGACTGAAGGTTCCCAGACCGAAGACCAGAGCTAAGCCGAAGCTCACATATCTATTTCTCATGTTGTACCTCTACTTGTCAGTGTAAGCCTGAAGCGCGGCAGACACGGCGGTCGACATCAGCTTCTCGATCTGCGCATCGATATCTTTGCCTTTGTAGCTCAGAGTTCCCGCGATGACATTACCGACACCGCTCGACTGATCTCCTCTCGCCTCGGCGGAGCCGGGGAAAGCCGGAGAGTAGAACAGCTGATCGTTCTGAACGATCTTCTGCGTCTGATAGGCTGCCATCTGTACCAGACCCATATTGTTCTCATTCTGGTACTTCAGGTTGCCCTTATCGTCCTTCTCCAGCGGATGATCGACATAGTCCGCAAACTCGCCGACGTACTCCTTATAGGCATCATTCTCGTAGCACGAGTATCTGACCGGGCTATAAGAGAGGTTGGTAGTGAGATCGAGATTGGTTCCGGTGGAGGTTAAGAACTTGTAGAACTCCCAGGCCCAATGCGTGGAAGAAGAGCTGGAACGACGGAAGAAGCAGACATCGGGTCCCTGCTGAATGTACTTCGGATTCTCCTTGTTGAAGACGGGCTCAGGAGCGATACCAACCTGGAAGTTGGAAGTGATGTTATAGGAGGATCCACCAGTGGAACCGATCGCGATGATGCACTTCTCAGCAGTCAGGTAGGAAGAGGAGTAAGTAGTGCCACCGAGAGAGCCCTTGGTCTCGATCAGACCCTTGTCGTGATACTCCTTGAGCTCCTTGACGAAGGAACGGTTAGCCTCGTTGTTGAAGACGAACGGATTGTCCTGGTTGGAAGGATCCGTATAGGGGATATCATTCTGGTAGGCGTGGGTGATGAAGAGGTTGGAATCGGAATCCCAGATGACCGGCGAGCAATCCTCGGCCGACCACTTTTCCGGATTGTCATCGTAGATCTGCTGCGCGACGCTCATCAGCTCATCCCAGGTCGTGGGGATCTGAAGGTTGTGCTCGGCGAAATACGACCGGTTGAAGATCATGACCTCGGTCGACTTGTAGAGGGGGACGGTATAGAGACCATCCTTGTTCGAGATGTTCTTTCCCTCATCCCAGAAAGCCTTGACGAAATCCTCGCTACCACCGCCCTCTTCAGCGGTGAAGGCAGTATCGGGATCGTTCAGAAACGTATTGATATCGATCAGGGAATTGGAGCGAACATAGCTAGCCGCGTTGTCCGGATAGGCTACCGCCATAGTGGGAGTAGTTCCCGCGGGTATCGCCTTACTGACCGCATCGTAGAGGGAATCGTAGTTTCCATAGGGAACGATATTGATGTCGAAATCACTCGGAAGCTGATCCTTGAACTTTTCCTTGAACTTCTTGATCAGACCATTCTCACCTTTGAATAGATCGGTCACGGCGTTTCCACCGGAGATCCAGAAGGTGACGACATTGGAATTGGAAGAAGACCCACAGGCCGAGACGGCGAAGGTGGAGAGCACGAGCGCAACGAGGGCTAATCTCTTTATTTTCATATATCCTCCTCATCGAATCATGGAAGAGATTCAGGGCGGAACGGATAGACACTAAGCCTGAGGCAGAGCCTGGGCCGCCTGAGTCATATACTGGGTGTAGAGCTCATCGAGCTTGGCATCGCTGAAGTCGGTAGCGGACAGAGTACCATCCAGCAGAGAACCGACCGCGATACGGGCCTGAGCGGAACCGACGAAGACATCGGAAGTGAAGAGCCGGTCATTGGAACCGTAGCCGTTCACGAGCTCGTGAACCTTCTTGTTGGCCTCAGCTTTGGCCTTAGTATTCAGATCAGCATCAGCGGCAGGGGAGGTCTTCTTCTTGAAGACCTCCTGCTGATAGGACGAAGCGCGAACGGGCTCATA
The DNA here is from genome assembly GCA_002437105.1 of Caryophanales bacterium UBA6449. Taxonomy (GTDB): domain Bacteria; phylum Bacillota_I; class Bacilli_A; order RFN20; family CAG-288; genus CAG-568. Next base: position 173,458 of record DJOB01000006.1, on the reverse strand, counting down.
GCCAGTCTCACCAGCCCAGACCGCGTTCCAGTAGGATCCGGTGGAGAACTTGTAGAAGAGCCAGGCCGCCGCCTTCTCCTGCATGGAGGCACGGCTGAAGAAGGTCATCGAAGGTCCCTGAGAGATGACAGCGTCAGTCTTCGCATCAGCACCGACCTCGACTCCATCGACGAAGCTGCCATCACCCATGGTGGGATAGGCGACAACACCGACCTCGAAGGGCTGCGTGCCATCCTCGGAGGAAGCCGCAGGCACGCAGTAGTTGATACCAGCGGAAGAGGAGATGGTCATGACGCACTGCTGAGTAGAGAAGGCGGAAGAGGTGTAGGAACCACCCAGAGAGGTCTGAGTGATGAAGTAGTGGTCCTGATAGTAGTCGCGCAGAGTATTGAGCAGCTTCTTACCGCCCTGATCCTTACCGGGATTGAAGAAAGTCAGAGGGTTAGCAGCAGTACCATCGGTGTAGGGGATACCCAGCTGCTCGGAGAGAGTGATGAACATATTGGAAGTGGAATCGTATCCGAGAGGAGCGACCTTGCCGAGCTTAGAGCTATCGACATCAATCCACTTGTTATCGACGATGGTCTTGCAGATCTCCCAGATACCCTTCCAGGTCGAGAGCTTGCTCTCGTCCAGATTGTGTTTCTCGAAGAAGGACTTGTTATAGACGATAACCTCGGAGGAACGGGTGTAGGGCAGAGAGTAGTAGCCGGGGAGCTTCTTGCCATCGAGGATGTAGCTGTGGCCATCATTCAGATAGCCGGAGACCATATCGTCCTTAGAATTACTATTCTTCACACTATTTCCATAAGGATCGGTAAAGGTTCCCTCATCAGTGCCGAAGCCATGCTCGGGATCGTTCATGAAGGCGGTCATATCCTGAACCGCGTAGTTAGCCTCGAGATACGAAGCTACATGATCGGAGTAGCAGTAGGCCATGGTCGGAGTGGTGCCGGCGGGAATCGCAGTCTGAGCAGCGGTGAACAGAGTATCGTATCCACCCTTAGTGACATGATCGACCTCGATTCCAGGATAGACCTTCTCGAACTCGGAGATGATGGAATCGAAAGTGTCCTTATTCTTGGTACCGATGGTGGTCCACAGAGTTACCTTGGTCTTGGTGCCGCTATCGGAAGTGAAAGCGTCCCAATCGACATCGGTGAGACTCTGAGACGTCCGATTGCAGGAAGCCAGAGGCAGAGCAGCGAACAGAGCAGCAAGAGCGAATCTGTAAAACTTTCTCATATTTTTACCTTTCCTTTGAGAAATTTCGCCTTCGAAGAACTACTTGGTAGAATCGGCCACAGCCAGCTGGTAGTACTTGTCGACCAGCTCGCCAATCGCATCGGAATCGGTGTTCTTCTCGCTATTGAGCGAACCGGTGAACAGCGAACCCGCCTCGTTGCGGACGCTGCCGGATCCAGGGAAGACATCGGTAGTGAACAGGTTGCCCTGCTTTCCATACTGATCGATGACCTCGTACATCTGCTTCTTAGCAGGGTAGTAATTAGCATCGTACAGAGGCTTCTTAGAATCGGCGGGGATATCGAACATGCCCTTGAAGACCTCGGTCTCCTTGACGGAGTAGCGGATCGGAGCGTAGGAACCGGCCGCGACCCACTGAGCGTTGAGGAAGTCGGAGGTCATGGTCTTGTAGAACAGCCAGGTCGCTAGATCCTTGTCGGAATCACCGGACTTGAAGAGGACCACACCAGGTCCCTGCGAGATGACCGCATCGGGATCAGCATCAGCGGGCAGATCAGCCTCGTTGTGAACCCAGTCCTTGCTGGAAGAAGGATAGGACAGAACATCGATGGGGAACTGGTGATCCTCATCGCCCTCTTTATCGGGATCGTTCAGCCAGGAGAGACCGGCAGTGGTGGTGATGATCAGACCGCTGGACTCTTTGGCGAAGAGAGAGGTGGCGTAGGTACCAGCGATTCCGATCGTGTCACCGGTAACGAAGTTACCGCTGTTGTACTTCTCGCCCATGAACTTGAGGAAATCGACGGTCTTCTGCTTGTTCTCGGGCTTGCCGAAGAGGACGGGGAGATTGTCGGCAGCGGAGGAATCGACGTAGGGAATTCCGAGCTGCTGGCTCATGGTGACGTAGAAGTTGGTGTCATCCTCGTAGGTGAGAGGAGCGCTGCCCTTATTGGCGGAAGCCTTCTGGCCGTTCCACTTCTCGGGCATAGCAGTCTTCATCATCTCGGTGACTTCCCAGACACCTTCCCAGGTGGCGAGCTTCTGCTTGATGACATCGTAGGTGGTGTTGGACTTCTGAGCGACCTCGGTCAGAAGATTCCTATTGACGAACAGCATCTCGGTAGACTTGGACAAAGGCAGCTCGTACTGACCTTCGATCTTCTTGCCATCGATGATGAAGTTATTGCCATCGTTCAGATAGGAAGGGATGATATCGTCAGCAGCCGTATTGACCTGAACCTGCTGACCATTCCACTCGATGACGGGATCGCCGTGACCGAAACCATACTCCGCACTATTCATGTAGGGAGTGACGTCAAGGACGCGATTCGGAGCATCCTTGAGGTAGCCAGAGACATAATCTGGGTAGGTCAGAGCCATATTGGGAACGTTTCCGACCGAGATTCCCTGGGATATCTTCTGATCGATATCCCCGTAATTTCCGGAGTCGAGAACATTGACAGTGATAGAGGGATAGGCGGAGTTGAACGCCTTGACGAAGTTGGAATAGTACTTAGCGGTTCCTTTCTTGACCCAGAAGTCGATCGAGACCTTCTTGTCGAACTTG
>DJOB01000006.1:151770-170609 GCA_002437105.1 Caryophanales bacterium UBA6449 | reverse complement strand
GTGGAACTAGGACGGCAAGAAACGAGGAGACCAACACTGATAATGCTGGCGAGCGACATGGCTAAAACAGACTTGCGCATTTCTTTTACCCTCCTTTAAGTGGGCTATTGGTACGTATAGAACTCTCGTAGGTCAAGCTATTCTGTATTTCCAAGCCCAGGTACTAATCCCCTGTGTTCTAAACATCTCGGATCGGATCAACCCTTGATACCAGCTCTTCCCATTCCCTTCATGATGTACTTGCGGAACACGATGAACAGCAGGAGGAGAGGCACGGTGACGTAGACGGTGGCGGCCATCTGAAGTCCATACTCGGAGATTCCAGTGGAGGTGGTGAAGGAATTTCTGAGTCCGTTGGAGATCAGTCGGTATTCATCCTTGTTGGCGACGAGGTTGGGCCAGACGTAGGCGTTCCACGAACCCATGAGCTGAAGGATACCGATGGTGATCAGCGTGGGCTGGCAGAGGGGAACCATGACCTTCCAGAGGAAGGACCAATCGGATTTTCCGTCGACCTTCGCGGCTAGATACAGCTCTTCCGGAATCTGCTTGAAATTCTGTCTGAGCAGATAGATGTAGAAGACCGAGATGCAGAAGGGCATGATCATGGACAGGTAGGCATCGAGCCGGTTGGCATCGCTGCCGATCCAGCCGAAGTTAGCCACCGTGATGTAGTTGGTGATGACCATCATCTCGCCGGGGATCATCATCGTCGCGAGGAAGACCATGAAGAGAGTGTCTCGACCCTTGAACTTCAACCGCGCGAAGGCGAAGGCGGAGAAGATACAGGTGATGAGGACACCCATGGTCGAGAACGAGCCGACCACCAGAGTATTCCCGAGGTAGGTACCGAAATCGAATCTATCGAAGACATCGACATAGTTCGACCACTGAACATGGCGGGGCCAGAGGGTGGGAGTGATAGAATTGACGATCTCCTCGGTCGACTTCAGAGAGGTGTTAATCATCCAGTAGAAGGGGAAGAGAACCAGGATGGCGCAGACGGCTAGGAAGAGGTAGATGAAGAACAGGCCTATTCCCTTGATGACCGCATCGCGCCTCTCGATCTCCTTCACATCCACCTTCTGGTCGGATCCCTTGATGACCAGCCTCATATTGGCCGTGTCCACCAGGGCGGGATCCTTGATGACCTCCTCGGGCTGATAGTAATCGAGGATCTCCTTCTTCACTTTGGGCTTCTTCATCTCCCGGACCGTAGCGGAGATGCTCCGATTGACCCGGGTGTGAAGGTTCTCCATCGCTTCCTGAGCGATAGCGCCGAGCGCCAGCTGGCGGTAGCACATATCGGTCTCGCGCGCGATGGCGTTCCGATCGCCATAGTGTTGAGACTTGAAATCCTTCAGATAACCATTCAGGTAGGAGGACAGCTCCTTGCGCGCCTTCTCCTGACCAGCGATATACTCCGAGAACAGATCGTTGGAGAGGTCATAGGCCGAGTCGACCAGAGCAGCGACCTGCTTGGCGACCTCCTTCTCCCTGGCGCGAGCGGAAGCTTCAGCTAGACTATTCTTCTCCAGTTCACCCTTGAACTCCGCGTCGTTCCGGATGGCTTTCAGGGCCGCCTCTCCCTCCGCCTCGATCCTCTTCAGAGCCGCGCGGTAGTCCTGCTCGATCTTGAACTCGGAAGCGCGGCGCTGACGGATGAGCTTGACGATATCCCGATCAGCATCGGCGTAGAGCGCCTCGATGCTGATAGCGATCAACCTCTTGAAGTAGGCTTCCACCCCGGAGATCGAATCCAGCTTCCCGAAGCTCTCGACGAGCTTCTCCACCTGACCCAGCTCATAGACTAGGAAACTATGCTGAGCCTTGAGAGAGAGAAGGCGATACTGATATTCAGAATCCTTCTGGGATGATGCAGCCAGCGCAGAGATCTTCTGGGCGAGATCGGATGTCTCATCCCGGCGCGCCGCCAGGTACGCCGCGTCGTAGGAGACTAGAAGCTGATATCCCTTGACGATGAAGGGCTGATCGTTCGCGTAGCCCTTCAGCAGCTCGGGGTCCTTCGCCTTGAAAGCGCCCTTAGATATCTCGAAGAAGAGGATCTTCCGCTCGCGGCTGACCTCCTTATCGAGCTTGGCCTTGAGCTCGCGCTTCCCATCGGCGATCGCAAACTTCAAGGAGATCGCCTGCCGCTTGGACTCGCGCTTCAGCGCTTGAATCCTTCGAGCGTTAGCCTTCTCGGTGCGCTTGAGCGTCATGTTGTGATCGGCGATCAGCGCATCGCGCTCAGCCCGGACCTTCCTGACCGCGAACAGTCCATTCTCGCGCAGGGCATCCAGCTTCGCCAGATAGCCCTGGATCTCGGCGTAGCGAGAATCGGACTCGATCCTTCTACAGGCCTCATCAGCGACTCTGGTGCGGGCCTTCTGGAAGCTCTCGCTTCCCGCTTTTAGTGCAGTGTTTTCCATCAGTAGTGCACCTTCTTCTTAGATACCTGCATCTCGATAGCAGTGAAGATGAGAATGACCACGAACAGCATGACCGCGGCCGCCGAACCGTATTGAACCTTGTTCTGACCGATCGTGTTATAGACGTAGTAGACGATGGTCAGCATGTTGTTGGGATACGAGGCAGAAGTCTGAGGCGCGGAGCCGAACAGTCCGACGATCGAATCGTATTCCTTGAACGCTCCGATGAACGAGGTGATCATGATGTAGAGGATCTGAGGCGACAGGAGGGGGATCGTGATCTTTCTGATGACTCTCATCTTCGGAGTCGAATCCATCTTGGCAGCATCGTAATACTGGTTGTCGATATTCTGCAATCCGGAGAGGAAGATCAGAACCTTGTAGGGTAGCGACTTCCAGATGATATAGAAGCAGAGGGCGAACATACCCGAGCCCCAGCTGGCGGATACGTTGATCCAGTAGTGAGGTTCAGGGATACCGAATATCGTATTGAAGATACCCGACTGTCCGGAGAAGATGACGGAGAAGACCATTCCGACCGCGATACCGTTAGTGACATAGGGAAGGAAGAAGATAGTCTGGAATATCTTCTTCAGCGCCTTGATCTGATTCAGCGATATCGCCATCGCCAGAGCGATGAGGATGGAGATAGGAACCGTCACGAAGGTGATGAGGGCGGTGTTGGGGATGGCGTACTTCACCACGTCCGTGATATAGAACGCATTGTTGATCTCATCGCTAGCGCCCGGGATCGTCCGAAACGGCTTGATACCCAGGACGATAGCGTAGTTGTCGAAAGTGAAACCATCGGAAGTCTGAGTCAGGTAGTTGTAGTTCTTCAGAAACGAGATTCCGATCGTATTGATCAGCGGATATAGGGTGAAAACGCTCAGCAGGATCAGGACCGGGGCCAGATAGAGCCAAGCTTTCCAGTTATTCTTGCTCTGCATAGGATCCTAGAGGTAGAGCCTCTCCTCCGTCTTTCCATCGAAAACGAAGATCTTGTCGGGACGGACACCGCAGCGGACATCGCCCTGCTCGAGCTTGATGTCACTGGAGAGCTCAGCCTTGATGATGGGCTTCGTGCAGTCCTTGTGGCTGGCGTTGAGCAGGATATCGCGTCCCATGATGGTGACGTTCTCCACATGCATACCCAGGGTATCGTGACCCGCACCGAAGAGGAAACCCTCGGGGCGGATGCCGATGAATACCGCTTTGGGCTCATAGCCCTTGGTGTTCTCGAGGACCTTATCGGATCCGATATAGATACCATCCTGCTCGATATGTCCCTTGAAGACATTGATCGGAGGGGTACCGAGGAAGGTCGCGACGAACAGGTTGTGAGGATCGTTATAGACCTCCTGAGGCGCACCGATCTGCTGCTGGACACCCAGCTTCATGACGACGATCTTGTCGCAGATCGACATCGCCTCCTCCTGGTCGTGAGTGACGAAGACGGTGGTGATTCCCGTCTCCTTCTGGATGCGCCTAATCTCTTCGCGCGTCTGTATTCTCAGACGAGCATCGAGGTTGGAAAGGGGCTCATCCAGTAGAAGAACCTTAGGTTTCTTAACTAGAGCTCGCGCGATAGCCACACGCTGCTGCTGTCCACCGGACAGCTGGCTAGGCTTTCTATCGAGATACTCATCGATCTGAACCAGCTTCGAGGTCTGCCGGACTAGCGCATCGATCTCAGCCTTGTTGAGCTTTCTAGGGGCGTAGACCTGATTGCCATTCTCGTCGAGGACGGGCTCACCGCTACGATAGTAGCGAGGCTTCTCGACCCTGATATTGGGTAGAGGGAAAGCCACATTCTTATAGACGGTCATATGAGGGTAGAGAGCGTAGTTCTGAAACACGAGACCGATCCCCCTCTTCTCCGGAGTGAGATTGGTGACGTCCTGATCTCCGAACCAGATCTCTCCACTGGTAGGATTCTTGAGTCCTGCTATCATGTAGAGAGTGGTCGACTTACCGCATCCGGAGGGACCGAGAAGTCCGACCAGCTCACCATCTGGAATGGTGACCGACAGATTATCAACCGCTACAGTATCGGGAATATTCTTCTTGGGATTTCCCGGAAACTCCTTCGTCAGATTTTTTAGCCTGATTTCCATTTCTAGACCTTTCGTCTGTTGCTAATAAATAGGCGGCAAGCGAAATCTACAATAGAGGTGATACGTCATCAACATTATACAAGGAAAGCAGAAATTAAAGCGGATTGCCACCATTCCACCACATTGTAAGCGGTCTAAAGTTGCCATAGCGATCCGCACACCCCAAAAATATCCCTTTCCAAAAGAAACCTTGTATCATCTTTACAAGTTTAAAACGGGAGATCGATAGACATGAGAATCCAAAGACTTGCTCTCCTAACCATCGCGCTAGGGCTTCTTATCGGCTGTGCGCCGACGGAGCAGACTTCATCCAGCAGCAGCGAACCCCAATCCAGCCAACCCCAGAACTCTTCCAGCCAGCTCCAGAGTTCTTCTAGCCATAAGGATGTCGACAGCATCACCGTCTTCTCCATCAACGACCTGCACGGAAAGATCGGCGGAGACGATGGCAACCACAGCCTGACCGACCTCGCCGGAACGATCGAGAGCAACCCCTACTACGATGCGGATACATCCATCATCGTCTCGGCCGGCGATCTGTGGCAGGGCAGCTACGCCTCTGGATATGACAAGGGTTTCACGACCACCGAGCTTATGGGAACCCTGGGGCTGAAGGTGATGGCCCTCGGCAATCACGAGTTCGATTGGGGGATCGAGACGATCGAGAAGAACATGGCGGCCGCCTCATTCACCTTCCTCTGCGCTAACCTGGTCGATGCGACCACGAAGAAGGAAGCGGATTGGATCGATGGAGCAACCACGGTCACGGTCGGCGACAGGACAATCGGTTTCGTCGGCGTCATGGGACCCGATCTGGAATCGTCGATCAAATCCGGCATGCTGGAGAACTACGAGTTCACCGACGATACCAGCGTCGTCGATGCCGCCTATGATGCGATCGATGCCGATGTCACCTTCCTCATCGCTCACGAGTCGGCCGATTCGGACTATCTCAGAACGCTGGTAGCGGAGCGGGACTACGCCGGAGTCTTCTGCGGACACTCGCACCAGTTTCAGGATGAGGTGATCGACGGCATTCCCGCCCTGCAGGGCGGCTCGGATAACCGCGGCTACTCCTACATGGTTCTAGACACTTCGGATGGAATAGTGACCAAGGCAGATACCGCCTACACCGAGACGAAACCGACCAGCAACCAAGCTCTGATCAAGCAGCTAGAAGACTACCTGAAGTCGCTGCCCCAAGAATCGTTCGGAAAGCTGGAAGGCTACTGGAATAAGGAGAAGACCGCTAACTTCGTGCTGACCGCCATGATCTACACGGTCAAGGTCATCTACCCAGACATGGATACGAGCAAGCTGGTAGCGGTGCATAACAAGGGCGGAATCCGATCTTCCTACCCCTCCTCTTCCACCCCGACCGACTTCACGATGGAAGTCATTCAGAAGGTTTCCCCCTTCGACAACAAGCTCATGCTGCTCAAGGATAGAACCCCGGATTCAAGCCTGAACAGCCACTACTACTCCGATCATTCTGCGCTGAATAGATCATCCATCGATATAGTGACCATCGACTATCTCGTCAACGACGACTACTCACCGATGTTCACCCCGACCGGAGCGATCACTATCAAGAATCCTAAAACCGGTGATGATTACATCCTCTACGATGCGATCGCCACCTATGTAGAACACCTCGACCAGCAGGGAATTACAGTCCGCGCGGACGATTACTCCAGCGTTCCCAGCGTCGATAAGATAATCTAAAAAGATCCTCTCTAGAGGTTTTACCCGCTAGAGAGGATCTTTTTTTATCCTTCTCTTCTCGAACTATCTTGGAGGTTCTAATCCTCGAACATCTTAGCGAGGACCTTCGAGGTCATCGCCATCTGATCGGCATCGACGTACTCCATCCGGCCGTGCGGATTGAAATCTCCATCGCCGATGTTGGGAGTGGGAAGGCCCATAAATGAGAGCTGCGAGCCCGTCGTTCCACCTCTGACCGCCACGAACTCATGCGGGATGTGGAGAGCGTCGAACGCATCGGTGATAAGCTTGATCGCCTCGGGGCACTCCCTGATCTTCTCTATCATGTTGTGATAGGTATCGGTGACCTTGACCGTCACTCTCCCCTCGCCGTACTTCTCGTTGAGGATCTTGGCAGAATGCTCAGCGATCTCCGCGAGGAACTGAGCTTTCGCTAGGTCGTGATCGCGGACGATATAGGTCATGTGAGCCTGCTCCTCGGAAGCGGTGATATTGCACAGGTGCACGAACCCTTCCCGGCCCTCGGTGAATTCCGGGCGCTGAAAGACGGGCAGCGACCGATCGAACTCGATCGCCAACTGGCAGGCGTTGATCATCCGGTTCTTCGAATTTCCGGGATGGATATTGAATCCCTTGATCTCAACATCCATCGCCAGAGCGTTGAAGGTCTCGATATTGATCTCCTCGAGATCCTCGCCATCGACAGTGATTCCGAACTTAGCCTTCACCTTGTCCATGGAGACGTGCTTAGCATCCTCGCCCGTCTCCTCATCGGTAGTGAAGTGGATCTCCAGCGTACGATGCTGGCAGCGATGGCCGGGAAGGTTGGACAGGAAATCCATAACGGCCGACATGCCAGCCTTATCGTCACCGCCTAGCAGCGTCGTTCCATCGGGGATGATCAGCTGGTGTCCGATCGACTTCTTCAGCTGCGGATAGTCCTCAGCATGAAGGACTACTCCGTGTCCAAAATCGATATCTCCACCCTCATACCTGATAACTCGAGGATCGATATCGCTGCCCTTAGCAGCGGGCGAGGTATCCATGTGGACGAACAGAGCCACGCGGGGAAGGGTTTCCTCCTTAGCCGCTTTAAAGACCGCTCGCACCACGCCGTAGTTATTCACTTCCAGCTCATCAGCCCCCAGCTCTTTCAGCTCAGGGACGAGGATCTCCCGCCCGAAAGCATACTGCCTATCGGTAGAAGCCTTACCGGGCCTTATCGTGTCGCAGGAAGTCGTATCGAACTTCACATACTTCTTAAATCTCTCGATGATATCCATACAATCTCCTAATTTTCCTATCTATTTTTTCACATTCGATAAGGTTTTCAAGTGGCGTACCCCCGATGGATATAATCGCGACATATATAAACAAATAGCATCCGCCCCCGCGGATGCTACTTTATACACAGACTTCTAGAAAGAACTACTCGAGAGTGATACCGACGATGACTATTCTCGTCTTGCCACTCACAGTAGCAATCTCGACCACATCAGTAGCGGCATCTAGAGTGACGGTGAATTCCTTTGCCGACTTTAGAGTTCCATCGGTGTCCTTACTTAAGCTTTGTGCCTCGGAAGAATTGATTGTGAAAGAACTATCGTGTCTTGGCCAGCCAACAGCTTTAACCGTGATCTTGGTGAACTGCCTCACAGCGGTGAACTTTACGCTTCCAATCTTTCTACTCGCTCCCAGCTTAATGCCTCCAACCTTATCACTGATATAAGCATTGGTAGGTTCATCAGCAGAAACAGCTATTTCAGTTCCGCCAGAGTTAAGAGCAGTAAGCAGTGTGTCTTTATTATATTTGTTACCGAAATCAGAGGTATGAGAAGCACCATCTTCCCACCCCTTGGTGTAATCAGCGACGAGGGGCTGAACGGCAGGAGCTTCGGTGGTAACAGTGATCTCGAAGGTGCCGGAGATCTCACCGGACTTAGCGGTGATGGTAGTCTTACCAGCTTTAACACCAGTGACGACACCATCCTTATCGACAGTGGCAATTTCCTTATCGCCGGTGGACCAGGTCACCTCACCGAGGACCGCAGAAGAAGGCTCGGCCGCAGCTTTCAGGGTAACCGTCTTTCCCACCTGAACCTGATTAGCGCCGGAAATCTTGATTCCCGTGAGGGCAGGAGCGACACCATCCTTCAGATCGGTGACGACGATCGAAGCATATTTGTTCTTAGAGTTATAACCGGAGAAGTATCCCGTGACAGTATAGGTCCAACCCTCTTTGATGTCGAAGGTCTTCTTGTCGAGATAGACGGGCTCGATGATAGTTTCAGAGTCCTTGATATTGATAGTCTCGTAGCCGCCCTGAGTACCGACAGTCGCAGTCCAGGTATACTTCTTGACATCCTCAGTCGTGAAGGTAGCACCATCAGCAGCCCAGGAATTAGCGATATCAGCCGTCAGAGCCACGGGAGCGGCGGGAGTGAACTCACCGCTTTCGATCACAGTGACCTGAGCAGCGGGCGTCTTATCGCTTGCGCTGAACTGGAAAGCGCCATTGTAGGAAGCGACATTTCCAGTGACCTCAACCTTAGTTCCAAGCGGCTGAAGACCAGTAGCATTGTACCCACCATAGTAGTAGATAGAATTCTTTCCATCGGTGATTATCATGCCCTGCGTGGTGAGACCATCGACAACTCCGCGGACCGTATAATTTCCAGCCGCCTTGATCTGTCCGATCGAATAGTCGACATCCTTGACGGTTATCTGGATAGAAGCGGACTTAGTAGAATCCGCCACCGAGGTGGCAGTGATGTTGGCGACACCAGCTTTGACACCAGTCACCACACCATCCACAACAGTAGCGACCTTCTCATCGTCAGAAGCCCAGGTGACACTCTTGTCCTTTCCCTCAGGCACGACAACGTTGAGGAGTGCATTCAGATCGAGAGTGGAATCGACATTGATAGCGTCCTCACTCTTGGAGAACGTAACCTCGACAGAGACAGGAGCCGTGATGGTGATGGTGACAGCCTCGGAGGTGACGGAACCAGCCTTCGCCACAACCTTGACCGTTCCCTCCTTAGCCGCAGTCAGAACATCGCCCGCGATAGTCGCCAGATCAGCACCCTCAGTTATCTCGTACGAAACCTCATCAGTCGAATCCGCCGGGGTCACCTGAGCAGTGAGCGTGGCGGTCTCACCGATGTTGAGCTCAGTCTTGGAAGCAGACAGAGTGACCGCAGTAGCGGGGACACTGACTGGCTCAGCAGCCGTGAGAATCATATTCACATAGTTGTGATTGGTCTGATAGGCGACGAAGTAACCAGTGACCGTGTACTTCTTACCCGCTTCAAAATCGAAATCGGTAGGGAGGTAAGGAGCTTCGATGACCGTGTTGCTACCCTCGATGTTATAGGTTAGATAGTTTCCATCCTCACCGACGGTAGTGGTCCAAGTGTAGGCCTTAGACTCGGTGACCGAGAAGGGAGTGGTAGCCCAAGAATCAGCGATGGCGGCAGTCAGAGGAACCGGAGCGGGAATATTAGGCTTCTCTCCGTCGATCTTCTTGATCTCGAGATCCTTGGATGAATAGGAGAACTGGTTATAGCCGAATGATCCACTCTTGGAAGCAGCCTCCACGAGAGTGGCGCTCACCTCGACATAGTCGCCGACATTGAACTGGCCGACACTATCCTGATTGAAGATAGAGATACCAGCCACACCATCGTGAACTAGAAGAGTCTTAGTATTCTTTGCTACGACTACACCCCTGACCGTGTAATGAGTACCGACCGTAGTGATCTGGGAGATCGAGTAATCGATCTGGCTGCTGGGAGTGGTGTCAGGCTGCTCTGAAGATGGAGTGGAGGCAGGTTGTTCCGAGGATGGAGTGGATGCAGAAGTTGTGGGTTGGCTAGAAGAGGGAGTAGAACTGGTGGGAGTTTCAGTAGGTTTGCACCCAACAAGAGCGATGGAAGCAACGGCGCAGAGAAGGGAGAGAATCTTCTTGGAGTCTTTCATTTGTTAGACCTTTCTGGCTCAATAGCCTCGACGGCATCTTCCTATGAGATACCAATACATTATGATAAAACAATCAGCGATATAAAACGTTGTAAATCGATGGAATATCCATCGATTAGAAAGTAATATCTATAAAAATATAGGAGAGATATCTATGAAAACTTTTTCCATCGCAGACACGGTTCTCAAGAACAGGTACGTCGAAGCTCCGCTCGCCGGATTCTCCGATGTCGCGATGCGGATCCTCGCCGCTAGATTCGGCGCCGGTCTAGTCTACACGGAGATGATCTCCGCCGCCGCGCTCTCCCGAGGATCGCTCGAGACGATCAACATGGTCAAGGAGACGAAGAGAGATGAGGCCCCAGTGGCGCTCCAACTATTCGGGTCAGATGAGGAAGAACTGAAGAAAGCTATTAAAGTATGCGAAGAAAATGGAAGATACAACTTCCTCGATTTCAATATCGGTTGCCCTGTCCCTAAAGTCATGAAGCAGGACGCTGGCTCGCATCTGCTCACCGACCTGGACAAGGTGTATCGGCTGGTGAAAGCGATGGTCGACACCTCGCAGGTGCCCGTCATCGTCAAGTCGCGGCTGGGTTACTCCAATCCGGAGGACTGCGTGAAGATCGTCGATGTGCTACAGTCGGCGGGGGTCTCCGCCATCGCCATGCACGGGCGAACGAGAAACGAATTCTACTTGGGACTGCCACACTACGACCTATTGAAAAAAGCGAAGGAAGAATCGAAAGTTCCCTTTATCGCCAACGGGAATATCGGGGTCGACAACGCCCTGGAGATACTAGCGGAAACCGGCGCAGATGCGGTGATGCTAGGCCGAAAAGCCATCGGCAACCCCATGGTATTCAAGCAGCTAATCGCACGAGAGGAGGGCGAACCAATCCCTCAGCTGACCCTGCAGAATCAGGTGGAACTGATGAAGGAGCAGCTCGAACTAGAATACTCTAGAGAGGTACCACCAGAGCGGATATCCGTCGAGTTCAGGGCGGCGGCCCCCGCCTTCTTCCAAGGCTTTCCCAACTCGCGCAAAATCCGATCGCTACTGGTCAAGTGCAGCTGCAAGGAAAACTATATAGACGCTTTGAATAAGATAGTAGAGCATAGAATCGATGAAGATAATAAAGACTGAAATCCCCCTGCCGAACGAGGTGGCAGCCGCTTTAGATCACCTTTCCCAGAACGGCTTCAAAGCTTATATCGTCGGAGGAGCCATCCGCGATTTTCTGCTCGGAAAGAAACCGCACGATTTCGATATCTGCACCTCGGCCCAGCCAGCTGAGACTCTATCGGCATTCCGCGGATACAGAAGCTACAAGACCGGTATCAAACATGGGACTATCACAGTCATCATCAACCATGCCCCCATCGATATCACCACATTCAGAACCGAAGGAGAGTACACCGACCACCGCCATCCCGATTCCATCTCCTTCACATCCTCAGCCGAAACCGATTCGCAGAGAAGAGACTTCACCATCAACGCTTTCTACTACTATCCCGAATTCATCTACGATTTTCACTCGGGACTCGAGGACCTACACCACCGCACGATCAGGGCGATCGGCGATCCGTATCAGAGATTCGATGAGGACGCCCTGCGCATCCTCAGGGCGATAAGGTTCTCGGCCACTATAGATTTTCAGATCGAACCAGGGACCCAGAGCGCGATGCTGGCTTGCGCCCACTACCTGAACGATATCTCCGAGGAGAGGATCGAGTCCGAGATATCCAGGATTGCCGCCTCGGACTCATTCTTCGCGATAGTCCGAAAACAGAGTGCGATATTCGAAACCATCTTTCAATTTAAAGATGAGAAATGGAAAAATGATCTGCCTCTAGTATCGAGCGATAACGCATATTCTAACCTAGCTCTACTATTGAGGTCGGACAGGATCTCACCCTCACGTGCCTACGACCTGCTCCACTCGCTGAAATACTCGTCCGCCACGGCGGAGGCGATCAGATCGCTATTGGACATCGATGAATCTTTTACCTTTGATGAATTGAACGATCCATCGAGATTCAGGCTGCTCCTATTAGAGACCGCGCCACTGGATCCCGAAGTGGTGATCAGATACATCTGGGGCCGCTCCGGATTGACTGATAGAGATTCCCTGGATAGAACTATCTCCAGGCTATATGCTGACCCTCTTATCGATGGAACACCCATCTCAACTAGAGACTTGAAGATCACAGGCAACGACTTGAAGAGAGCTGGGATGAAGCCGGGGCCCGAATTCAAAAACACCCTGGAAGAACTGCTCCTCTCCGTCAACCAGATGCGCCTTCCCAACGAGAGAAAAGCACAGCTAGCGTGGTTGAAGAAAAAGCTCGAGCACAACTGATTCATCTATCTATATGTTCAAGATAAAAAAACTGCCACCTTCGCAAGACGAAAGCAGGTGACAGTTTTTTCTTAGATCGAAGAATAAGATAACTATCTCTTCGTATAGTCTCTCTTAAAGAAGCTCTGAACCCAGATTAGATGCTTGCTATCGATATTGGTCTCCATATATCGCGAATTGCAGACGTTGCAGATCTTATTGCCATCGAGGAACAGGACCGAATCGCTTCCACAGACCGGGCAATGAGAAGAATAGAAATCAGAATCGGTCTCAACCAGGAAGGTGATGTGCTTGATGAAATTCTTCCAGACGCTCGTCGGATAGGAACCCACGAAGCTGATCGGCAGGATGTGATCGTTATATATGGATGTATTCTTCATACAGATGATGAAGGAGTCGCTGTATGACTTCTGCTTGTTGGCCAGGCTATCGAGAACCGCCGGCCGATGTTCGGTCGTATAGTTCCTAGTGACCAGCAGATAGTAGGAGGAATAGCTGTACTCGCGGTTGTGGCTATCGACCAACCGGCTCTCGAATATGAGTCCCAGCCTTTCCGGATCCTCGGATAGAGTCAGAATAAAGTATCCCGCTCTGACCGAGACCGGTTTGAACCTCAACCGATTATCGGCATCGAGGTGTGCCTCTCCGAACTTCTGAAGCGCAAAGGGCAGAGCTCCCAGCAGCGAGAGAAGGACGAAATTGTAATACAGGATATCGGTGCTGACCTTCTCCGCATCGCTCTGATAATTATCGAGATAGAAACGATAACAATAGTTGTAGAGAGGATTGTGAATCAGAATATTAGTCGCGTAAGGTATACCATTCAGAGCATAGGGATAGAGTTGCCGATAGAAATCGGTCGTCTTGATGATCGTGATCTTGCTCTTGATCTTAGCGAGCAGATTATCGAGATCATAGTCCTTATCAAAGGTATTGCCATAGAAGGGATAAGGATAACCGAGAAAGGCATAATCCTCAAAGAAACTATTCGTATCGAATGTCAAATAGGCGCCGTTCATGTTCTTCAGCAGAGTCTGATGCTTAAACATAGCACCAGCCAGCAGGATATCCACCTCTTCAGACAGCCTGTTGATCAGCTCGACGATAAAGCGGTTCTCATAGATGACTATCGTATCGGTCTTCTCGTCGGTAAATACCTTTTCGGGATAGAACTCATTGTTATCTCGATGCCATAACGAAGCGTCCTGAATGGTCTTGGACAGCTGCTGCGGTGTGACAGAAGGGGTGATAAAACTGGATTTGATGACCTCTTCAGTCGTCGATTGGACATGCGGAAGCCTGACGATTCCCAGGATTCGCTCCAAGCATTCAGAGATGGCTCCAGCTCTCTCAAAGATCTCCTGATCAGAATAGGGGAAGGTGAGAGGGAGACTACCATCATGGATTCTCTCGGTGAGGGAGATAGAGCCATCGAGGCACTTCCTGATACCACCTAAGGTATCTTTGAGAAAATCTCTGGACATAGGATTACAACTTTCTGATCATGCTATCCAGGAGCGCGTCAGTCTCGACAAAGGCATTATCGCCATAGGTCTGATGAATCTTCTCCTTGACGGTGAGAAGTCCCGGTTTGACGAAGCTCTCAAAACGTCCCTGTATCTTATAGAGATACTTCCGAGCCAAAAGGAAGTCTAGAGCCTGCTCCTTGGTACCACCACAGGCGACGAAGACAGGCACGAAGGTGATTATCTGATTCCACACACGGTTTCCGAAGGAGAGATCGAAGGTGCGGTAGATCAGGTCCACGACGCCGTTGAACTGCTCGATATCCTTATCAGTAAGCCTAAATGCAGGATTATCGATAGCCTTTCTGAATAGAGCGTTCAAACCTTCATAGGACATCTTGATAGGCGAGATCTCACCCTCAACCTCGAAGGGACTATTGATCGAGTTGAAAGAGATGGCGATCGCACGGTCATAGACCTTATCGGTGATGGTGTAGGTCGAATCATCCTTATTAGCAGTTCCGATGAACCAGGTGTTCTCAGGGATCTTGACGAATCCACCCTCCAGATGAGCAGGGGGTAAGAAACCGAAGGGAAGCTGCATCACCTTGACCTTCCACAGATCGCGAGGATACTCCATGATGGAGAGGAAATCAGCGAAATAGTATTCGACCCTAGATATGTTGACCTCATCGAGAACCATGATGTTCACATCGTGGGGACGATAGGTGAACTCATAGAGGCGCTTGAGGAATTCAGTCTCGCTATAGCGTCTCGTAAAGTCGTTGTAGAAGCCGAGGAGCGACGTACGATCGTGCCAGGAAGCCTGGACCGGCTCGAAGAACGAATCCTCGCCGATGAAGGTAGAGAAATATCTAGCCAGCGAGGACTTACCAGTTCCGGAGAGTCCCTCCAGAATAAGCAGGTGGCTAGTAGCCATACCGGCGATGAACTGACGGAGCTTATCCAGCGAGAAGTACAGACCTTCCTTCTGAGCCAGAAACAGCCTGAACTGGGTGACCAGATCATTCAGAGTGATAGAAGCGCTCTTGATATTAGCCGGGGTCTTATTCTCGAACTTCTCGTCTACGCTGCAGAGAGTAGGAAATACCTCTTCCCTAGTTTGAACCATAGACTTTTCAGCTCCTTTTTCTCCCGAATCATCATCATCATTGAAACCAGCGAAGCTGGGACGGCCCTTGATCGCACTGCGAATGATAAAATATCCGAAAGCAGACAGCAGAGCCAACACGACCAGAAGAACGATAAACACGGGGATAGCGACTAGATAAGAGGAGCCGAGGAAGATCAGTGCATTGATGAAGCTATCCATGGTGTAGGGGAGCAGAGATAGAGCGTCGACCTGAACAGTGATGACAATAGTGACCAAGAAGGTTATGAAGCTGATAGCGAACCACCTATTGTCATTAAAATTCTTCCCCTGAGATAGAGCCTTCAGGTATTCGAAGTTGATGACCAACGCCCCTAGACCGATGAACAGACTGGTAAAGCAGAGGACGAACCAAGCACGATAGTCAGCATTGACCAAAGGGATATGGATCACCGACAGAAGGCTCTTAAAAATATTTTGTCCCTTATAGATAGAGGAATCGAGGAAGAAGCCTGAAACAGCCGCCGTAATTGCAAAGAGAATGATAACGAAACTGATTGCAAAACTCTTAGGCTTCAACTTCAGTGTGGTCTTTTTGCCTTTCATAGGAAACCTCCTAAATCATGCGATACACCCTGAGCCTTTAATAGTTTAAATTATTAATCAATAAAAGAGATAGCGCGTAGAAGCGCTATCTCTCATCATATCGAGCCTACTCAGCGTAGATAACACACCAACGGCGATTGGATGTGTTGTCGTAGATGCGAACCCAGATGGTGTAATCCCGATTCTCATCTCCATGGAAGCGCAACAGCGAATCACCATTGGTATAGTTGAACGAGCGCTTCTCCTCTTCGCTATAGCAGCGCAGACTATGGTCGACAGCGAAGATAGAATCCGCAGCACCCTCAAGCGTGTATCCGACATCGTACGCCACCTTCGAGTACGGAGCTTCCTCAACCGCCCCATCAGTCACCACCACTACGCGATATATACCGTGTCCCAGCTTTCCAGAGAATCCGTATTCAGGATCCGAAAAATAGGGAGAAGAATGGATATTGAGAGCGATAAACCGATGATCGGGAGTCTCCAGATAGATTCCATCCGCCAGCTGCTTCTCGGGGGCCGACTCCTCAGCAGGAGCAGGCTCCGGCTCGGGAGCCGAATCGATCGCCTCGTCAGCAGCAACGGAATCCTCCGCCTTTCCGAGTCCCTCATCGATAACCGCTTCGCCATTGACGACGGAGACTTCAGTAACGGAAGGAGCAGCGCTATCGATCGCCTCCTCCTTCTCGATATCTTCCATCGTGCGCGAGACAGCTTCAGCAGGCTTGGCTTCAATCTCAGAAGTAGCAGCCTCGGCCTTCTTGAGGGCCTTCGCCTTCGCTTTTCTCGCAGCATTCTTCTTGCAAGCCGCGACGACGAAGAAGATGATGGCAAAGATCAGGAACACGATCAGCGTGACGATCAGAGCCAGCACTCCGCTCTCGCCAGCAAACAGAGCTGCATTCTTCACATTGGATGAATTCAGAGGGAGCAGAGAAAGCACGATGACGTTGACTAGCAGCATGAAGCAGAAGAGGGAGAACATCAGCTTAAAGGCGAACCTTCGATTGTCAGTCCTAGTGGCTTTGACCATCGTATCGGTCTCAAAGCCCCGAACGCCGAAGGAGAAGAAGTAGATAACCACCGCAACAGTTCCGATAAGAGACCAGCCGCTAGCGGTTCCATCCACAGCAGGGAAACCTAAATTGTCCTTCAAATACCCTGTAAACCCTGGTAGAAGAGCGAGGCTATCAGATAGAAGCACACCTACGATCAGAGTAAGAACTACAAACAGGGTGAAGAAGAACATCCAGATTCCAAATGCGTGGGAACGATTCTTTTTTGTCATAGATTCCTACGCCTCACTGATACCTAATAGGTGCTATGGGCGAAACTTATAGCCTGAGTAGAGAGGGGATTGTTGTCAGCATCATACTGCGTGACAGTGATGGTAGCCGATTTGAAGCCAGGATTATTCTTGGTGAAATCAGCACCCCAGCTCAGATTGGATCCAGTCGCGAACATGAGGAAGTCTCCCTCCTGCTTCCAGGTTCCAGAACCAGCAGCAAGAGTCCACTTGGGAGTACCAGTAGTAATCTTAGTACCAGTCTGATCCCAGAATAAGCCATTGCATCCGATCTTGTAATTCTTAATCGCACTAGAGACAAAGTAATTCACACCATCCTCAGCGGTAGTAGAAGTAATGAGATCGGACTGATTCCAAGCTTGGATGTAATTCTTATCAGTAAATCCTATCGAGAGCGTAAACTTAGCCTGGGTTGCGCCTTCATCAGCCTTCACCTTAACACTAGAGACATCAGTCTTATAGGTACCATTCTCACTACCATCAGCAGTGTTATAGGTAGTTCCATGATCAGTGAAAGGTATAAATTTGTTGTAGGAGTACTCAGTCTTATAGTAGGAATTGTCAAAAGCCTTCAAGAGTTTATTGGTTGAAGCATCCGCAACATTAGCCTCAAATCTAGAAGAACCATCGCTCAGCTTTTGAGAAAGAATATTAGCCCAATCCCTAGGCATAACATAGGCAGTAGAGGCTAGGTCATTATAATTAGAATCGTTGTATATCCTCTCGGTTCCAGTGTATTCAGAACCCTCTTTGACATTGATCACTATCCTAGCGTTAGGTTTGGATTGGAAATCAGTTCTAACAGGTCCGACAAAACCCGCAATCGTGCCAGAAGATCCATAGATATCCGCTGAAGAAGTCGAATTGATAAAGTTGATGGTATTAACATCGTCCTTTACATCTGAACCGATCATGGCCAAGAAGGATCCAGCACCATAGCCAGAATTAGTGATAATGGATCCACCATCGACATGAACATTGTTAAAGTCTACATCGCCATGTAATGTAAAAGCTACTGCTCCTCCGAAGACACTACTAGGATTAATTTGGGGATTCTTGATAGTAACATTAGAAAGTACAGTAGGTTTATCGCTATATTGATTACCAATATATCCAAAGAGGTAATTCTTCATGTTCTCAATAGTAGCGCCATTGAAATCTAGCGACCCGAAAAGATAAGTAGCAGTAGTCCATTTGGAAATAGTTTGATTGGGTTCAGCTACCTTAAAGTAGGCGTAATCATTGTTAGAATTGGTCGCTTCGAGCGCTCTACTGGCAAGTGAAGCCTGCTTAGCATCGATCAGATAAGGGTGCTCCTCAGTTCCATTGCCACCGATAAGTCCTATACCGCCCATACCATCTTGGAAGTAAGCCTTGATAACATAGCCGCCCTCAACCTGCTTGAGAGTTAAAACATTATCGACTATCTCCTTACTGGTACCATTCCAATAGGTAGTGACAGTAGGAGTAGCAGAATCGGCGCTCTTAGTGTAAACATCCACATGAGTAAACAGACTGCTCGCAAGATAAACACCATCAGTAGTAGTGGTAACAGTGGGGACCATCTTGAAGGAGATATCATCGCCAACCACAGCACTTCCGACGCTGGGAATCACAGAACCATCTCCCTCAGAAGGAAGGATAGTATTGGACCAAGCAGTAGCGCCGGTAGCACCAGTAGCTCCGGTAGCACCGGTGTCTCCTTTGTCACCCTTAGGACCAGTCTCTCCAG
>DJOB01000006.1:0-151684 GCA_002437105.1 Caryophanales bacterium UBA6449 | reverse complement strand
TCTCTCCAGTAGCGCCAGTGTCACCCTTGTCACCCTTGGGGCCAGTCTCTCCAGTGGGGCCAACAGCATCAGCCTTATAAGCGAGTGCCGTAGCAGAGAGACCCACAGACGTACCTAGGACAGCCGTGGTCAACAGTGACAGAACAACGATCAAACTCTTCTTCATTACTTGATTTTTCCCCTTTCGATCTTGGACGCTACTATATTACACATTTTCACAAAAATAATCATACTTTTTTAAATTCTTTACATTCAGATAAAATTTTCAAAAATAGCGATGGTCAATAAAATCATTGAAAAAAATAGTTCCCGAATCCGGGAACTATTTTTTGCCATTATCTCATCGGTATGATCTTCAGTCTCTAACCGAGATCTATACCGCTACTTTTTTTCTTCGACAC
Organism: Caryophanales bacterium UBA6449; assembly: GCA_002437105.1. GTDB lineage: Bacteria > Bacillota_I > Bacilli_A > RFN20 > CAG-288 > CAG-568. Next base: position 151,283 of record DJOB01000006.1, on the reverse strand, counting down.
CGTCGATGAGATTCTGAAGCCAAGCTATCTCCTCGTCCTTCTTCAGCCTGGGGAAGAGAGGAACAGCCGCACCGACAGCAACACCATCCATGGCATGAAGATCACCCAGAGATGAGAAGTCTCGCGCTCCAGCCGGAACGTCCATCTCATCCAGAGCCTGTTTAGCCTTCGTCACCAGGAAGGGCGACAGGAGCAGTGAAGCGATCCTGATAGCGTGAGCGAGAACAGCCATGGTCTCATTCACTTTGACCGTGTCGCCGTCCTTCGCAGCCTTCCAAGGCGCCATATCATCTATGTACTTATTGGCAAGGATGGCCACCTGCATCGCCGCCTCGCTACCAGTAGTAACATCGAAGCCATCCATAGCCGACATGTACTTGCTGATAGTGAGCTCGATGTCATTGAGCAGTTTCTTAGTAAACTCGTTATCAGCAGTCAGAGCGGGGACCTTACCACCACAGTATTTGACGATCATGGCGATAGTCCTATTCACCAGGTTGCCATATCCGTTAGCCAGCTCAGTATTGATCAGGTTGACGAATAGGGCAGGAGTGAACATACCATCCTCGCCGAATCTGATCGCCCTCGCCATATAGTACCTGAGGGAATCGAGACCGAAACGGTCGATGATAGGCTTGGGCTGGGGCGCATTGCCGAGACTCTTGGAGAGTTTGACGCCGGATCTGGTAACGAGCAGACCATGGACGAGAATATGGTCAGGGAGTCTGAGTCCGAGGGCAAACAGAAGGATCGGCCAATAGATGGTATGGAACCGATTGATCTCGCGACCGATCAGCTGAACCACCTCGCTATCGGGTCCCCAATACTCTCTGAAGAGCGTGTCATCGGAAGAGAGATACCCCAGCGCAGAGATGTAATTGAGCAGAGCATCGATCCAGACATAGACGATGTGCTTGGGGTCCTCATCGATAGGAACACCCCAATCGAAAGAAGTACGAGTGATGCACAGATCCTCCAGTCCGGGCTTGATAAAAGTGTTGATCATCTCATTGAGCTTGCCCCCGGGGACAAAGTCCGGATGATCGGCGTAGAACTTCAAAAGCTGAGGGACATACTTCTTGCAGTTGAGGAAATACGCCTCCTCGGATTCAGTGTGACACGGCCTATTGCAGGTGGGGCAGAGGTTGCCAGGCTGCTTCAGCTGCGAAGGAGTGAAGAAGGATTCACAAGGAGTGCAGTACCAGCCCTCATAGGATCCCTTATAGACATCGCCCTGCTGGAGCAGACGGGTAAAGACTTTCTTGACAACCCTGACATGTCTCTCCTGAGTCGTACGGATGAAATCGGTATTGGTGATGTCGAGCTGCTTCCAGACGTTCTGGAATATAGACGCGATACGATCCACATACTCCTGGGGCGAGACACCAGCCGCCTTCGCCTTCTCCTCTATCTTCTGTCCGTGCTCATCATCGCCGGTAAGGAAGAAGACACTCCTTCCTTTCAGTCTCTCATACCTGGCGATCGAATCAGCGATGCAGGTTGTATAGGCATGTCCGATATGAGGCATACCAGAGGTGTAATAGATAGGTGTCGTCACATAAAAATACTTCTTTTCCTTTTCAGCCATATATGATGGCCTCCTTTAACTCTCAATCCTCAATAAGTATATAAGGAATAGAAACTACTGCCATCTTAAAACACTAATAAAAAGCTTCTTAAAGGCTGATATGACTTAACCATATACACGTATGAGGCGATTTAGAAAAGACGCGCTCATAGTATGAAAAGAGATTTATCAGCCGGATAGAAGACCTAGGCTCATCCGATTTCATCAAGCAGCGAGAGTCCCTATTTTAGAATCCGAAAAGACTCAACTCCTTTAGCCTCAACAGATTAAGATTAAAAAAGCAAACAAAAAAGGGAGCATAGCTCCCTCTTCAACAACTATGTTCGGTTACTTGGCCGAAGACTTGTTGACCTTCTTGTTGAAGGCCTCAATGCGTCCAGCCTTAGCATTGAGATTCAGCTTGCCGGTGTAGAAGGAGTGGCAATTGGAGCAGGTATCAACAAGAATCTTCTGCTTGGTGGATCCAACAGTGAAGGTGTTTCCACAAGTGGAGCAAGTCACAGTAGCCTGATAATACTTAGGATGAATACCGTCTTTCATTTCTATAGGTCCTCTCTCTGATCCGTTCCCAACGGAATGCAGCAACGAACATTATACAACAGCATAAAAATTTAAAAGTAGATGCAGTCTAAGAATTTATATATATCGAAGCAAAACGGTCTTTATATCCATCCATACAACAAGCAAGCCGAACAATAATCAACCCATCTAGCCACTTAAAAGAACATATTCAACTCGATCTACAGCAATTCCGAAATTAAAAATTAAACAGGGTGTTGTATTTAACAGCCTGTTGTAGTATGCTTTCTGTCGAGGAGGGAAAATGATGAGCAAATACAGAAGACGAAAAGATTCGGAGGAACTACCCTCCAGCAAAATCATCGCAAGATTGCTAAAGATAAGAGGACGCCTCATCCGCTCCATCAACGATCCGACAGGATCCAAGTTCTAGGAAAGGACAATATGAAAGAGACATTCGGTCAAAGATTAGCGCGGTTAAGAAAGGAAGCAGGGCTGACTCAAGCAAAATTAGCAGCCATCATGGGAGTCACCGTCCAAGCCGTATGGTTCTGGGAGAACGACAATAGGGTCCCCGATATCGCTTCGATACCACTCCTAGCTAAAACGTTAGGAGTCTCAACCGACATCCTATTAGGAAATGAAGAGGGAATAGTAAAAATGGAACAAAAGAATGAAAACATAGACGATCTGCTAGTTAGAATGCGCGTACTCTCCGCAGATGGGGATGTAGTCAAAATGAATCTTCCTCTGTCGGCGATAAATCTGTTAAAGGACGGCGACGACGATACAAAGGTATCAGACGAACAGCTGAACAAAGTTTTGCAGATGGTAAAATCAGGATGCAGAGGAGATATTCTGAAGGTCGTATCTTCAGATGGAACTATCGTCTCCTTCTGGGTCGGGTCTAAAGACGATAACTATGCCGATGACGATTTCTTCAAGGCGAGAACAAAGGAAGAAAGAAACGCCAAGGCAAACAACATCCCCGAGATAGATGTGAAAACAGTAGATCCGTCTACAGATGAAAAGAAAGAGGCTGTCGAGAAGGAGAAGACGAACAGCGATCCAGTGACAGAGGACACGATATCCGATCGGATTGCCGCAATAAAAGATTCTTTAAATAAGAGGTTAAATCAGATAGTAGAAGAGATGAAGAAGCCCGATTCCGATATCGCCAGCCTCGCTCAGGAATTAAAAGATATATCCCTGAAGCTGAAGGGGATCGATAGTCTCGAAGACAAGGTATCAGATCTCATCGACGAAAGAGAAGACAAGGAAGACGATCTGGAAGACTATGTAGATTCGATCCGCTCTGGAGATGGTGACCCGGTAGAACTATCAGAGAAAATCAAAGATGTTCAGCTGAGGATAAGAGAGATCGATAAGGAGATAGGTCAGATCCTCGCGGAATATAGGGTTACAGATCCAGATGAAGATAAAAATAAATAGTGAAAACAAAAAGATCTGTCTCCACATTCCGCTTTTCCTCGCTCTCAAGATCATGGAACAAAAGACTTCTTCAAATATGAAAGACATCTCCAAAGACGAGATAAAATCACTCAAGCAGTGGATGAAAAGTATGAAAAAGAAAAAGAGGAATTTCATCCTGTTCGAATGCCTATCGCACGACGGCGATCACGTCATCATAACTCTATAGATAAGTGCGAATAGAAGGGCAGCCTCCAAAGCTGCTCTTTTTTATCGTCAGGTTTCAATCCTTCTAAATAGATGGATAAACAAAAAGGCTGCAGGCCTAAACCTGCAGTCTCTCATCGTTCAGTCGACGCTTTAGTAGTCCATGCCAGTGGGGGCAGGAGCAGCGGGAGCCTTAGGCTCAGGAATATCCGCTACACCAGCCTCAGTGGTAACGAACTCAGCAGCGACCGAGGAAGCATTCAGAACAGCGGAACGAGTCACCTTGGTAGGATCGACCACACCGTTCTTGAACATATCGACCCACTCGCCAGTACGAGCATTGAAGCCGTAGTTGGGACGCTTCTCAGCCAGCTGGCTGGAAACGATATCGGTCGAAGAGTAACCCGCGTTATCAGCGATCTGAGCAAGAGGAGAAGTCAGAGCCTCAAGGACGCAGGAGATACCGCGCTGGACATCCTTATCATCATCCTTGAGAACAGGCTTCAACTCCTTGTACACATCGATCAGAGCAGCACCGCCACCGACGACGATACCCTCGCTCACGGCCGCCTTGGTCGCATTGAGAGCATCCTCGATACGGAGCTTCTTATCCTTGAGCTCGGTCTCGGTAGTCGCACCGACTTTGATCACTGCGACACCGCCAGTCAGCTTAGCGATCCTCTTCTCGATCTGCTTCCTATCGTACTCGTTGGTCTTAGTAGCCGCCAGGCCGATCAGCTCATCGACGTGAGCCTTCAGGGCTGCCTTGTCACCCGCACCGCCCACGATAGTAGTGGAATCAGCGGTGACGATAACCTTCTTAGCGGAGCCCAGGTCAGCCATAGTGGCATTCTTCAGCTCCATACCGAGATCCTTGGAGTAGAACTTCGCACCAGTCAGGAAAGCCAGATCCTGCATGGTAGCCTTCTGCAGGTCGCCATAGTCAGGCAGCTTAGTAGCGACGACATTGAACGCGCCACGAAGCTTGTTGACGATCAAAGTGGAAGATACCTCAGTATCCATATCATCAGAGATGATCAGCAGAGGCTTGTGAGCCTCGACGACACTCTGGAGCATGGGAAGGATATCGTTGATGTTGGTGATCTTCATATCGGTGAGGAAGATGAGAGGATCATCGAGAACAGCGTTCATCTTCTCCCGATCAGTCACCATATAGGAGGAGATGTAGCCCTTATCGAACTGCATACCCTCGGTGACCTTCAGCTCAGTCTCGACTGACTTGGACTGATCGACAGTGATGACTCCGTTCTTGCCGACCTTGTCCATCGCCTCAGCGATGATCTTTCCGATCTCCGCAGAGCCGGAAGAGATAGTCGCGACATTCTCGATCTCACCGTTGGTAGAAACGGAATGAGACTCCTTCAGCAAGGCCTCAGCAACGGCCTTACCAGCCTTATTGATACCCTCGCTGAGCAGGACGGGATTAGCGCCCCTATCGATCGCCGCGACACCATTGTGGATGATAGACTGAGCGAGCAGAGTCGCAGTAGTAGTACCATCACCAGCAGTATCGTTAGTGTTGTTCGCTACCTCATACACCAGCTTAGCACCCATATTCTCGAACTTGTCTTTGAGCTCGATATTACGGGCGATAGTCACACCATCATTGCAGATTAGAGGTGAACCATAACCCTGATCCAAAACGACATTGCGTCCCTTGGGACCCAGAGTGATCTTGACGGTATCAGCCAGAGTATCAACACCCTTCAGCATGCTGTCGCGTGCTGCTTTACCGAACCTTATCTCTTTAGCCATGATCTATCAGTTTCTCCTTTCGGGTTAGTCGACAATAGCGATGATGTCCTCATTCCTGATGAGGAGGTAGGTCTTATCACCCTGCTTGTACTCATTGGTGGAATACTTCTTGAAGAGGACCTTATCGCCGACCTTCACGTCGACAGGAACAAGATTTCCCTTCTCGTCCTTAGTCCCTTCACCGACAGCCACCACAGTGGCGACTCCGTTGTCGTTCTCTTTGGACTTGATAATCAGTCCACCGACATTTCTCTCCTCGGGCTGTCCGAGAAGAACCACATAATCTCTCAGGGGTTTAACCATTGTGCCCTCACCTCCATAACGAGCGCTATCCCGCGCTGGCATAAGGAAGTATAGGTGAGTTTTTAGCAATGTCAACACTCAAGTGCTAATTTTGGCTTTCACCCGTTTTTCAGATCGGTGAAGCTTTTTACAATCAGATATAGTATATTTAAGTTGCTTACTTAAATAACCTATTCTATAAGTTAATAAACTATAAAATTAAAATGCAGTTTATTTGACGGATTAATCAGTAAAATAAAACCCGTGCAGACATAATTTCAACAGATTTTAAAAGTCGCGATAGGCGTGCTTAGCCGCTATTCAGCCGCACGTTTAGTGAACTTCGTCACTAGCGTATCCGGCACCAGCTTCGCGCCGATCCTTCCGAATTTCATCAGGATCCCAGGGACAATAACCTTCTTGCCACTCAGCCATTTTTTAACAGCGTATGAGGCCACCTTTTCAGCCTTCATCGGCTTGATTTGAAACTTGAGTTTGCCTGTCTCTTCAAAACGGGTAGCGACTGGACCCGGGCACAGGATAGATAGGGTGACCCGAGTCTTCATACCCTGCAGTTCCCTCTGATAGCCGAGACAGAGATGATAGATATAGGCCTTGGTCGCATAGTACGCAGACATGTAGGGAGCCGAAGCGAAAGCCGAAGCCGAAGCGGTCACCATCACCCGCCCTTTTCGAGCCTTCACCGCTCTCCGCAGAAACTCCTTTATCAACAGGTGGCTAGATATGCAGTTGAGCTCAGCCATCTCAGCCTCGCGCGCGTCTAGTTCAGCATGCATGAAAGAGCCGAAGCAACCGAAACCGGAGTTGACAAAGTAGAGATCGAAATCGATGCCCTGGGTAGAATTCAACAATCTATTCCTTCCTTCAGCTGAAGACAGATCAGCTTCGATATATTCGAAGTCGCCAGCCGGAAACTCTTCTCGCAGCGCTCTGAAGTCACCCTCGTGCCTAGAACACCCCACGATCGCGAATCCTCTCCTGGCGAGCTCACGACAGACCGCCAAACCCAAGCCCGATGACGCTCCAGTAACTAGTGCCCTCATGCAAAGAGACCTCCGGGAAGTAGAATACTCCTCGGAGGTTCTCTATATGCCATATTTCCACATGTCCTGCAATGTCGAATTGAACGAGGAGCAGAAGAAAGCGATGAAGTCCGCCTTCGGGCGCGCGGTAGAAGATATACCCGGCAAGTCCGAACGCTGGTTGATGGTCGAATTCACCGACGCGCGCAACAGCCTGTTCTTCTCAGGAAAGGATGATCCCTGCGCCATGGTCGATGTCTCCGTCTACGGCAGCATCCCCGCCGATGCCTTCGCTCCCCTCACCCGCGATATCACTTCAGCGATAACTAGCAATTCCACCATCCCTTCAGATCGGATCTATGTGAAGTATTCCACCACCCCTCACTGGGGTATGGGTGGAGAGAATTTCTAAAAGGAGAGCACCTATGCCAATGATAGAAGTCACCACGACCGAGATAGTGGATAGAGAAGCCGCAATCGCCATCAAGAAGGCTCTGGGAGGGAACATATCGATCTTTCCCGGCAAACCCGAATCACGCGTGATGGTAGTGATAAGAGGTGAGACTCCCATCTTCTTCGGCGGTGAGGAAGGTCCAGCCGCTCTGATCTCGGTAGCGCTATTCGGCGAGCAACCCGACGAGACCTACGACAAGTATGCTCGCGTCGCCGTCGAAGCGATCGTCAAAGCCCTGCCCACGATAGATAAGAGCCGAATCTACGTCAAATATCAGACGTTGACACACAAGGCTTGGGGCAAGGACTTCGCCTGACAAGTCAGAACGAATGATAGAAAAGCTCGTCCCTAGCGACGAGCTTTTATCATCTTCCCACTGAACTACCAGACAAAATTCATATTTCTGGTCGCCCCGATAATATTTTCGAGGAACGATGGAGTGAACCTCTTGAACACGTGTCCCAGGACATATCCGATGACCGGGACCATGATCACCTCGCCTAGAGCCACCCAACCCATGCAGACCCAGAGAGGAGTAGTCTCGCTGAGACCGAAGAGATAGTAGAGCTCCAGTCCCACTCCAACGCCGTTGATGATGACAGGCATCAGCGACGCCAGGAACAGCTGACGGAAAGGGATCATGAGCAGGCAAGCGAGCAACGTGCAACCGGTTCCGATAAGCAGGTCCCACCACGAAGCCATACCGATGCTAGCTCCCACTATATTCGACAACAGGCAGCCGAGCGTCAAACCGATCGTGTAAGCGGGATTGAAGAAGACGAGGATATTAAGAATCTCGGACAGGCGAAATTGAATCATCCCGAAACTCATCCAGAAAGCCGCGACCGAGAGGACGAAATAGAGGGCCGCTACCGCCCCATTCCTCGCAATCATTCCGACCGAAAACCAGCTGTGGACGTCATTCCATCCACTAGATCTTTTCGTGTATGCCATAAAGGCACCCCCTGTTATTTTCTAAAGCGCGGTACCATGGGAAAGACGCGCTCATAGACAGATAAATTCTATATCCTAAAAATTCCGCTGCAACATTCAAAAAGAAGGACTAGAAAAGATAAAAGGAAATAGAGATTCAGTAGGATGAATCCTTCAAACAAAAAAGCTGTGCGAAAACGCACAGCTCAAGCGAATCGGGCAGAAGACTACTTGCTCTGCTCCTGCTGCTCTTCTTCGCCCTCTTTGAGAACACCGTAGGTCAGGAAGGAAGTGACGCGGTCGAAGGTATCAGCATCCTTGCCGACGAACAGGATACGATCGCCGACATGCAGGACGAAGTCAGGACCGACCGAGGTCTTGGCGATACCATCAGAGCCGATGACAGCGACGATAGTCGCCTCAGTGTAATTCCAGAAGTAGACCTCGCCGACGGTCTTTCCATCGAGCCAGCAGCCCTCGGGGACCACCGCCTCAGAGAATTTCACCGCTTCGGTCGTCTGATATCTGAAGGAATCATTCATATCAGCGATCGCATCGTTGATCTTCTCATCGAGAGCCTTCTTCTCGTTCAGAAGCGTCTCCAGCTCCTTGTACTTGGACTGGATCCTGGTCTCGCTCTTCCAGCGAGAAGCGAACTGCTGAGCGTGAAGAACGGATTCGACGAAGACTCCGACACCCCTCTTGGAGCTGACGACTTTCTCCTTCTCCAGCAGGTTCAGTGCCTTCCTGATAGTCTCGGGAGATACACCGTACGAAGCGCCGAGGATAGAACGGCCCTTGAGCAGCGTTCCCTCCTTGTACTCACCAGTCAAAATCTTTCCGCAGATATCCTGAGCTATCTTTAGATACCTGGGTGTTCCTCTCTCTCTACTCATGGGTTTTCCTCCTGAAAAATTCCAGTATTTAAGATAGCACAAACAAAACATAAAATTCAATTAAAATCTAATCATTTTTAAGAAACACCCCAAAAAACTTTATAAGTTGCTTTTTTGGTCTCTCCGCGGTTGATTCTTTCATTATTTTTTCTTTAAAAATCTGTTATTTTTCACTTATAGACCCTGCGAGACCTAACAGGGAGCAGCGTCGGATCCGATCCCCCGAGGATCATCACCTAGATTCATTCTGAAAAAGCACTGGAAATATCGATGGTTGAGCACGTATATGAGCAGAGTTAATATATAATAACGTGCGCGTTAATAATAAGGACTGGTAAAGATATGTCCACTTGGAAATACCTTTTGAAATCGTTATACAGCAACCAAGCCATCATCGACGGCAGAAAGAAACCCTGGTACTGGGCGGTAATCTTCTACATCCTCTCCATCTTCCTCATGGTCGTCGTCCCTCTAGCCACAGGATACGAGAACGATGGAACATCCGTTATCAAAGCCTCGAACGATAATGGTGTCCAGAACTCGCTCTTTCGTCTGAGTCAGGACGAGAGCTTCAAGGGTCTATACATCGAGAACGGAACCCTCAAGGACAGCAGCGATAAGAATGATGGAAAGACCTTCGCTACTCAGGGAAATTCATTCTACGATGGAACCAGCTTGGACAATATCGTTCCTGTCACCCCTAGCGATAGCAATACCCAGGTCGATATCACCCTTCCTAAGGACGAGAAGTACAACTTCACGATGAACATCACCACTTCCGACAACAAGCCCGCACAGGTCTCTCAGCTCCGCGTCTTCTCCACCAACATCGATCCTATCAACGATGAGAACGGCCAGAAGAAGTTTGCCGATCTGCTGAACAAGACTATCTTCCGCACCGACATCGAGAATTCCAGTCAGCGTCCCATCTCCCGCTCGTTCATCGTGTTCACCCCCTCCGAATTCGTCCTCTACACCTACGCTCCTCTGCAGTCTAGTGCCCCCTCCGGAAGCACCGATCCCGTCGCCAGCAACTCCTCGAAAGGAACCGTATTCACGGGAACCTTCACCAACTTCAAAGAGAGATATGACTTCGGCACCAACCTCGGAATCGCCAGCGGTACTAAATTCGAGATCGATGGATCAGAATTCCTCGACAAGTGGTCTCCCTTCATCACTAAGTCCTACATTCCTCTCAGAGATAAGTCGATCTGGATCAACTTCGGTATCACCGCCGGCGGCTCCGCGATTGCCATCCTGATCGCCGGTCTGGTCATCTGGCTCTTCACCCTCTCGAGAAAGAATCTCCTCCACAAGGACTGCACTCTCTGGCAGGGACTCAAGATGGGCGCCACCCTCTCCTTCACCGTCGCCCTTCTAGGCATGATCCTGTACTTCATCGCCTCGTCCTACGCCGTCATGTTCGCGGCTATGGGACTCGTGATGAGAACCATGTGGCTGATCATGAAGACCATGGGCGGAGGTCGCAACGCCCAGCAGGACAAGCCGCTGTATCAGGCTCGGTAGTAGAAATCCAAATAAAAAAACACGTCCGATTCTGCGGATGTGTTTTTTTATATCTACCTCTCCTCGCTGAGCTTCTGAATGATCCTATAGACCTCGTTCTTTCTCAATCCCAGCTCCTCGGCTATCACCTTAGCGGAGACCGAAGCGCTGATTCCATTGCGGGTATGGATCTTGAATAGATCCTTTATCCGCTCCAGGTTGCCACTCACATCCGGTTTATAGCCGTCCACGCAGATCACGCACTCGCCGCGGATCGATTGAGGTTCGATCGTCTGATAGTCGGCCAGAGTGCCACGGATCGCTTCCTCGTTGACTTTGGTCAACTCGCGAAGGAGCGCAAACTTTCTGTCGCCGAGGATCTCATACATATCCTTGAGCGTTTCAATAACCCTGACTGGAGATTCGTAGAAGATCATCGGTATCTCGACGCGCGACACCTCCTGCAGCATCGTGCGCCGCGCCCCTGACCTATCGGACAGGAAGCCATAGAAGGCAAAATCCGCCGTGTCTAGACCGGATATGACCAGGGCGGTTATCAGAGCGCAGGGACCGGGGAGAGCCGTGACACGAATATTGTTGTCGATCGCTTCCTTGACCAGCAGCGCCCCCGGATCCGAGATTCCAGGAGTACCGGCATCGGAGCAGTAGACGAGCAGGGTATCAGTACCGATCAAGCCCTTCACTATCTCTTTAGCCTTGACACCTTCGACCTGCGAGTACAGGGAAACCAGCTTCTTAGCGTGGATTCCATGCTTGAGCAGCATCTGATTGGTCGTCCTAGTATCCTCGCAGCAGATGAGATCCGCCTTCGAGAAATAGCTGATGGCGCGAGGCGAGAGATCGTCCTCATTCCCGATGGCGACCGGAGCCATGACGATAAGAGGACCGGAACCGCCGTCGAGATTCTTTATTCTCCTGATCATCTCTGATCGCTTCCCTTATCGGTCGCGGATCCTTCCTGCGGACGAGAGGAAGATCTGTTATCCCTCCTCCGATGATCGAAGCTGCGGCCGTTGAAATGGTTGCCCCTAGTGCGGCTGTGGTGCACGAATCTACTTCCCTGATTGCCGCGCTTCACCTTATTGTCTCCATCGTTCTTGACGCTCGACATGCTGCCAGCATTGTGGCTGGCGAAGCCGAAGGGATTGGCTATCGCCTGCTGAGTAGGAGTCTGAGGCACAGCCTTGAACCCGAAGGGGCCAGGACGGAAGCTCTTAGCGCCTCCCTTGCCGTGAAAGCCTCTCTCTCTTCCGCTATCGAAGTGACGCTGCGGTCTACTATTTCCTCGATAGATTCGCCTATTCTGCCTCTCGTTATCCATTATAGAACTACCTCCTTTCCATCTCGTTCTGAGCATTGAAATCAACCTTGCTCGCCACGGGTAGCTTCGACCACTCCTCAGCGGTGTAATTCTGGTACTCGTGACCATCAGTAGAAACGATCATATCAGTCAAAACATTAAGACTAACAACCTTAAAGAGCCTGCTACCAACTTTAGCAACAGCTCCAATCTTGGGGAATTTCGTACGCAGTTCAGTGTATAGGGCATTCTCGTATGATAGGCAGCACATCAGCCGGCCGCACTGGCCGGAGATCTTGGGAATGCTCAGAGGGAGAAGCTGATTCCTAGCCAGATTTATCGTTATCGAGGAGAAGGAGGTAAGGAAGGTGCGGCAGCATATCGGTAGACCGCAGACACCGATCCCACCGATGAGCTTAGCCGCATCTCTGGGGAAGAGCTGCCGGAATTCGATGTGAATCATAAAGGCGAAGTTGAGTATCCTCAACAGGTTTCTAAAATCCACCCGGCCATCCGCGGTATAGATGATGAACACCTTGGTCTTCGCTAGCGAGACATAAGCGCCGAGAACCTTCATGTTCAGAGACGCCTTATCGGATTCCAGCTGGGTGCGCTTAAAGATCTCACTCTCTAGCTTCTTATTGTCCTCGAAGGTGCTTATCTCCTCCGCAGTCGCTAGCCTCGCCTCTCTATCAAAGCTATCGATGAACGATTCAGAAGTGGCCAATTCCAGGGAGAGAGGGGCGGTCTTCACGACCGAAACCACCTCTTTTCCCAACTCCTCAGAGGTGACGAGCAGATGATCGCCCGCCTTCACCTCCGCGGGAGCGATCACGAAAGAGTCAGGGCGATAACGCCACCTGACCCTAGCAAGAACGCTCACGCTGCAGAGCTTCTTCCCTTCCTCCTCGCTGAGAGGAGGAGTTGGTTGCTTCTCTTCCTTATCGTTCTTCATCCCAGCTTAACTCCCGACCGAAGTTCAGCTTACCAGCATCTCCGCCAGCATCGCTAGCACCCCAGTAAATGATAGATTGGCCTTCGACATGCTGATGCTCTCACGAAGCGAGAGCTCCATCCTAGCCACCAGATCCGCTTCCTCTCGTCCGATATGACCTATAGAGGACGCATACGGACCAAACAGACCATCCTGTGCGAGTGTATCGCCTAAAAATCTCGATACATCCCCAAGGAAGAAATTATAGCACTTAGGACTAGGCGAACTCTGGGCTGCGGAGAGCAGAGCAAAACTGGCTTCGACCCGACTCCTATCGAAGGCGAAGATGAAATCGTTAGCCATATCGACCGCCTGCTGAAAATCAGCATCGCCTCCCAGAGCCACCAGCCTATTCATATCGCCCGAAATATCGGAGAGAAAATAGGCCGACTCAGGTCCAAAATCCTGGGCCAGAGAGTCGAAGATCTCCTTTCGCGGCAGAGGCTCGATCTTGATGGTCTGACACCTCGAAACGATAGTGGGCAGAACCCCCTCGATCGAAGGGCAAGTCAGAAGGGCGGTGATCCCCTTGCTGGGCTCCTCCAGGAACTTCAATAGCGCATTGGCCGCGACCTCGGTCATATTCTGACAGTCGACGATAGAGTAGAAGCGATGCTTGACCTCCGCCTCGACTGCCGAGAGCGAAAAGAAGTCCCGGAGACCGTTTATCGCTTCCTTCTTCACTCCTCCGTCTCCCCCATCGACCTCCCGATAGTCGGGGTGAACTCCGCTCTCGAACCGGCGGCAGGCATCACACTTGCCGCAAGCAAAGGTTCCTGACTGGCATCCTCCGCTCTCCGCTATATAGCGAACGATACTGCGAAAATCACAGCGCGGGCTCCCATAGAGAAGCATCGCCTGCGGTAAACAATTCTGCTCAAACCCCCTCTTCAAGATCCGATAGAGGGTCGGCTGCCGAGCCGCTAGATCCGCCTCAGTCACTCGCGTTCTCCCACCGGCGGAGCAGATCATCCACGATCTGCTTCACCTCGGTCTCGAATTCCTGAGTGCCATCGACCCTGACGATCCTCTGCGGATAGAGCTGGCAGAGCTGCTGAAATCCCGCATAGACCTTCCGGTGAAAATTCAGCTTCTCAAGATCCAGTCGATTGTGCTCGTGTTGGGAAGCGGCGGCGATCCTCTGCAGGCACACCTCGGGTGCGACATCGATAAAGTAGGTGACATCAGGCCAGATTCCGCCAATGGCGTAATCATTGATATCCCTGACAGCTTCAAATCCCGCTCCCCGCGCGAACCCCTGATACGCTAACGAGGAGTCGACAAAGCGGTCGGAGAGAACCAGCTTGCCAGTCTGAAGGGCAGGAATCACCTTCTCGACCAGATGCTGCCGACGCGAGGCGGCGAACAGCAGGACCTCAGTCCTGATATCCATAGAGGTGTTCTGGGGATCCAGGATGACCTTCCTGATCGCCTCGGAGATGGGAACGCCACCCGGCTCTCGAGTAGCTAGGATCGCGATTCCTTTCTCCTCGAGCTTCCTAGCCACCTCAGCCATGACTGTCGTCTTGCCACAGCCATCACAGCCTTCAAAGGTTGAGAAAAGATGTTTCATTTCATTCCTCCTTATCTTCAGAGACTTTGACTCTGCCTTGAATAGCCTTACTCAATGTGGCTGGATCGGCATACTCAAGCACGGCTCCCGAGGGGAGACCCGAAGCGGGCCTCGTGATCTTCACCCCGGTATCCCTCAGGCACTGACCGATGAGCAGCGCGGTCGTATCGCCCTCCAGATCGTTACCGGTACAGCAGATGACCTCCCGGATTCCACCCTTTTTAACCGTGGCGACCAAGCGGCTGACCCCCGTGCTCTCCAGCGTTCTATGCTGAGCGAGAGAGATAGTGCCATCGAGGACGAAATACTTGCCGGAATAGGCACCGCAAGCCTCTACCGCCAGCACATCCTTAGGGGATGTCACAACCATGAGAAGACCAGAATCCCTCTTAGGATCGCTGCAGATAGGACACTTCTCCACATCGATCAGAAGGCCGCAGGTGGGGCAGCGATGAACCTTGGTCAGCGCATCCTGAAGGACATGAGAAAAGGTCTCCAGATCCTCTCTAGGCAGCGAGAGGCAGGCGTATGCCATCCTCAGTGCCGAACGCGAACCGACCGAGGGAAGGCGCCTGAAAAAATCGGCGATATCGAGAATTGTCTTAGGAGGTTCCATCACTTGTTTTCCTGTCCATCGTCCTTATCGTCGCCATCGAAACCGCTCTGCGCTGCAAAACCGATATTTCTCAGATTGGACATCATCTTCTGATTGATATCATTCACCTGCTGCTGGATCTGGTCATAGCACTGATTTATAGCCTGAGTGAGAACCTTACCGAGCTCAGCCGCCGTATGAGTTCCAGCATAGTCGGGGTCGATCGTGATGCTCTCGATGTGCAGGTTGCCGTTCATGACCACCTTGATAGCACCATTCTCCACGAAGACTGTCCAATCCTGATTCTTCAGATTATTGATCTCCTCTCCTCCGCTGCGCAGAGCATCGACCAGATCTTTATTCTTCAGAAAATCAAACTCGTTTCCCATATATCATTTCTCTCCTTTTAAGCCTAGAACGAACTTAGCCGCCGCAGATTTAGGTTCCGACTCCGAAGAGGATTCTCCTCTCTTATCGAACAGGGAGACCTTCACCGGTTTAGGCAGTCTGTCCTCCGCTATCAGCTCCTTGAATCTCATCAGCGCCTGATTGAACACGTCCTTGGATACCGCCCCTACCTCCAGGTCCAGCCCGAATGTATCCTTGATAACCTTTCTGAACATCGTCTGACGGTTGGGGTTGTTCAGCACCTCCGCGCCCATATTGCTCTCGCAGGTCAACAGCAGAACACCATCCGTACATACAGCCGGCGTTCCCCGCCTCAGCTGATTGATAATCCCATCGTCATCGGATTTCAACCCGGTCCACCCCTTCAGGATCTTCTGGCGCAGCGCCTTCTTTCCCGCCGCCATCAGAGCGATGATCTTATCGATCGAAATATTTAGCGACGAATAGGTCGGAGCAACGGGTGCAGACGCAGGCGCAACTGACTCCACCTCAACCGGAGCAGCGACCGGAGCAGCGACTTGATCAACCGCAGGTTTAGAGGTCGGCACCTCAACAGAGATATCCTCAGCGCGGATAGAAGGAACAGCAGCCGGGGCCGATACCGCGGGAACAACCGTCCTAACAGTAGAAACAGGAGTGCTCTCGGCTACTGCGGAGCGGCCGGCGGCCAGCTGCAGCAAAACGATCTCGAAGGCATCCGCCAGATCTATAGAGAAGCGATAATCTCGCTGCCCCTTTATCAATATGCTGAGAAAAGAATTGCACTCCGAAATCGTGATGGAGGCAAGCCTGGTCACATCCGCAGGAGCGAGGATGGTCAGCAGACTATCATCACCCCCGGACCTGATGACCAGCAGATCGCGACAGATAGCCGCCATGTCGCGAGTAGCCCGGACTATATCCATGCCCTGACTGACGAGGGCCCTCGCTTTTTTGACCAGCGTAGATACCTGCCCCTGATGCGCATCGAGGATGAGATCGCACAGAGTCGAGGGATCAGCCAGACCGAAGAGCTTCTCTACATCATCGATGGAGATATGGTCACCCGAGAAGGAAACCGCCTGGTCCAAAAGCGAGAGGGAATCCCTGACTCCACCATCGGCCAGCTCAGCTATCTTGGTCAACGCTTCAGGAGTTGCTTCCACGTTTTCTTTCTTGCATATAGAAGACATATCAGCAATCAGATCTTCATCGGATACGCGGGAGAAATCGAATCGTTGAACCCTGGAGATGATCGTAGGAAGAACCTTCTGCGGCTCGGTGGTGCAGAGAATGAAAACGACATTGGCTGGGGGTTCCTCCAGCGTCTTCAGCAGAGCGTTGAAAGCCGCGCCCGACATGTTGTGAACCTCATCGATGATGTATACGCGGTATCGTCCCATAATCGGCTGATAATCGACCTGAGAGATGATGTTTCTCACGTCATCCACCGATGAATTGGAAGCCGCATCCATCTCGATTACATCGGGGTGGTCTCCCTTGGCAACAGCGAGACAGGAATCGCACTTGCAGCACTGATGACCGAAGCCTTCAGCGCAGTTCAGTGCCTTGGCAAACAGTCTAGCCATCGATGTCTTTCCCGTTCCGCGGGGGCCACAGAAAAGATAAGCGTGGCCGATCTTGTTCTCCTTAAAGGCGTTCTCCAAGGTGCGGATAACAGCCTTCTGACCATATACCTCACCAAAAGTCTGAGGTCGATACTTTCTATAAAGCGCTAGATATGCCATGGCTCATCTCCGATCAACTCTAGATTATAAAAGAGGGCGGATAGTTATAGACACATAAACCCCTCAGAAAGAATTGGACTCGATAAACACGCAACCATCTTTCCTATAAGATATTCAAGGGGGCTCGGGCTATGGATACGATCACAAAAGATGAAAAGATCACCGTTAAAACATATGTAGAGAACTGCGATTGGGAGATTGAAAAAAGAAGAGCTTTCGGCTGGACGTACGACGAGAGCTCATCCGACTATCACCCGAAATCAAAGCTAAAAAAGTGGAGATTCATCGGCCGGAAGAGACTGACCTTCACCAGACCTGCCGACATCCCCAATAAAGAGAAGCTCAACGAACTCGAGACGAAGTACGAAGAGGAGGAGAAGAAGCGCCGCACATACATACCTATCGATCCATTCAACGCTTTCATCCTCTTCGTTCTCTTCATCATTCCCGGAATCATCTATATCGCAGTAAAAGAGCACCAGAAAAAGAAGATCGAAAAGGAGAATACTCTCATCACCGAGACCGAGAGATCGATCGAATCGCAGGCGCGCCAGATCATCTCCAGCCGAGATGTTCAGCCCCAGATCAAGAAGTTGAACGATGACACGCTGCGGTCCAACGTTAAAATCTCATCTCCGACCTCGGTATTATCCAAGAGCAAAAACCTAGAAGACTAGTACCGTTCCACCGCGATAAATCTATCCTTCCCCTCCATATCGGTCAGACCATAGACCCGAGCCCGCACATCCGCAACTGAAGCCTGATTCTCCAAGAGGAAGATCAGGCTTTTTGAATTCTCAGGTTCAATCTCGAAAAAGGCACGCCCCTCAGGGTTCAACCAAGCGAATAGATCCGCAGCGATCCCCCGCATCGCATCCATGCCATCGGTTCCCGAGAAGAGAGCGAGTGCCGGCTCGAAATCAGCCTCGACTCTCGCCGAGGAAGGAATATAGGGAGGATTGGAGATGATGAGGTCGAATCTGCCCGGGATATTCGCGAACAGATCGCTCTCCAGGAACTCGATATGTACATCGTTCAGCGCTGCCGATCTACGAGCCATCTGCAGTGCCGCTAAACTGATATCGCTGGCATAGACCTCCGCCTGCGGGAATGCCTTTTTTATCGCGATTGCAATGCATCCGCTACCCGTGCAGAGATCGAGGATCCTCGCACCGCTCGCGAGTTTCAATCCAGAGATCCGCGCCACCAGCTCCTCGGTCTCAGGGCGAGGGATGAGCACATCGGGAGAGACGAGAATCGTCACCCCATCAAACTCGACCCGGCCCACCACATAGGCCGAAGGCATGCCCTGCCTCAGTTCAGATAGAACCTTCTGGGCCGCCGCCTCATCGACCACCCTTCCAGGCTCGCAGGCGAAGCGCACTCGATCCAATCCAAAACAGCCTTGGAGTATATCCAAGGCATCAGCCATAGATTGGCCGGGTATCGCCAGTATCTTCGAATACAGCTCCCGCGCAGTCACACTAAGCCTTCTCAGCTTCCTTGATCTGCTCCAGCATCAGGTCCTTCTGATGCGCGGCTTGCAGGGCATCCAGCAGCTCATCCAGATCGCCTTCCATGATCCGATCCAGCCTCTGGACCGTGAATCCGATCCGGTGATCCGTCACACGATTCTGCGGATAGTTGTAGGTTCTGATCTTCTCAGAGCGATCACCAGTCCCGACCTTGAGTCTGCGCTCCGCGTCGATCTTGGCGTTGCGTTCCTCTTCCATCTTGGCCTTTAGACGGGTTCTGAGAAGGTTCATCGCCATCTCTTTATTCTTCTGCTGCGATCTCTCAACCTGGCAGGTAACCACCAGTCCTGAGGGATTGTGGATGATACGAACAGCGGACTCGGTCTTGTTCACGTTCTGTCCACCCGCGCCAGAGCTCCTATAGGTCTCGATAGTGAGATCAGCCGGATTGATCTGGATATCTACATCCTGCTGCTCAGGCATGACCAGAACGGTCGCGGTGGAAGTATGAATCCTTCCGCCCGCTTCAGTCACCGGCACGCGCTGCACGCGATGGGCGCCGGACTCGAACTTCAGCTTCGACCAAGCCCCCTTACCCTTGATCAGCACCGTGATCGAAGAGTATCCGCCTAACCCCGTGACGCTCTCGTCCAGGATCTGCGTCTTCCACTTCTTGAGTTCAGCGTACTTGGTGTACATGCGGAACAGATCAGCGGCGAACAGGCAGGCCTCCTCGCCACCGACAGCGCCCTTGATCTCCATGATGACGTTCTTATCATCCTGGCTATCCTTGGGCAGCAGAGCCGTCTGCAGCTTATCCTCCTGTTCACGTATAGCGGTGAGAAGGCGATTGGACTCCTCTCTTCCCATCTCGCTCATCTCAGGATCGCTGTCCTTGACCATCTCATCCGCAGCCTCTTTATCCGACTTCAATTTCTTATACTCGCTGTAGAGAGCGACAGGCTCCTCCAGAGTAGCTAGCTCCTTAGAGAGTTCGACCGCTTTTCTACTATCCAGATTACCAGAAGCCAAAAGGCGATCGATCTCCGCCTTCCGGTCGGTCATGACATCCAGCCTTTGGAACATGTAATCACGCGCGTCTGCCATATCGTCAGCTCCTTTCAATAGCGAAAATAGCTATCCCAGACGCATCTAGCGACTGGTTCCTCTCATATAAAACTAGAGAAGTACTTAAGAATTATAACAAGGGTACAAGGCGTTTAGCGAATTACGGCCGCCTAACCACCGCCCTAAACGAACGGGTACATAGACTAAAAGCGATATGAATTCAACCATAAAACACGACAGTATAAGCGCCACACGCTGAAGCAGGTACGCGCTGTCCTCGCTCACCATTAAAGCTATCTGGATCTATCCATACGCAAACTAGCCCTCTCAAGCAGCGTCATCTATCTGGAATCTAGTCTTTATTGGATGGCAGTCTATCGGGGCGGCAATAACTTAAAAACATGCGTGAAAAAGCGGACAAATGTGGATAACTCAATGTGTTTTAAAAAGTGGACTACGCTGAGTTGAATCTTCTATTCAAGAGCGCCACCAACCGGATTTACTCCTGTGAATTATATTTTTTGTGAATAGATCACCACTTTCCACACCAGTGTGGATAACAGGTTTAAAAATGTGGACTATTTTTTAATGTAAGCCGATAAATAAAGGACTTTTTGGCATTCAAAACACTGTGGATAATCAGCCGTTTGTGCATAGTTATCCCCCTATCCACAGGGATAACAATGCACAGTGACTTAAGAACAGTCCATCCACTTAACAAGTATGTGAGCAACGGTTCTTCAGCCTTATCCACACTCCTTAACGGGCTCTTTTGTGGATAACTCAACAATCTTAAGAAAAAGTTAAATTCCAGTGTGGAAAACTCTGTCTATCGTGATATGCTCTCTCACGTCGAGGATGCGAGCGATATGAATACAATGAATACAGGCTCCCTAGCACGTCTATGGAGCGAGGTTCAAGCCTCAATACGTCCGAGATTTCAACCCTATGTCTACGATAATTTTATCGACAACACCGAACTGGTTTCTCTCGATGGATCCACAGCCACCATCGTGGCTCCCTCTCCCACCAATGTCATGATCCTCAATACGCCCGCCTATCACGAGCTTTTGAAGAACGCCTTAGCCGAGGTTTCTCAGACTAGCTATGCGCTGAAGATCGTGGATAAGAACTCCTACCGCATCGTCACTGCGCCGGTCATCACCACCTCCCCCACCATCACTTCCAACAAGTTCTTTCACGACTCCAAGATCGATACCAAGCTCACCTTCTCTAATTTCGTCCGTGGCGACTCCAACGCCGATGCGTTGAGAGCTGCTATCTTCGCAGCCGAGAATCCTGGGACCAGCAACCCAATCTTCCTCTACTCCGCTACCGGTTGCGGAAAGACGCACCTGCTCCAGGCGATTGCTAACGCCTACCTGGAGAAGCGTCCTAACGCCCATATCCTCTATACCGATACGGAACAATTCACCTCGGAATTCATCAATGTCAGCCGGGGGATCTACGACTCCAATGAATTCCGCGCTTTTTTCGACTCTATCGATATGCTGCTCATCGACGATATACAGTTCCTAGCTGGCCGCGAGAAGACATCCGAGTACTTCTTCTCCATCTTCAATCGCTTCGTCTCCGAAGGGAAACAGATCGTGATCACCTCCGATCGTCACCCCTCGGAACTGGCCGACATACCCGATCGTCTCGTCTCACGCTTCTCCGCCAGTCTCGCCCTATCCATATCCAAGCCTGACAGCCACACCATGCGCTCGATTCTAGATATGAAACTCAAAGAATTAGGTCTGACCGACCTGCTGAGCGAAGAATCCAAGACCTACCTCGTAACCCACAATCCAGGCAATATCAGGGCCATGTACGGCGATCTCAATCGACTGACCTTCACCAGTATCAACAGCAGCCACGACAGCCACCCTCTGAGCTTGACCGAAGTCGAGGATGCCTTCGGCGATCGTAAGGGACGCGGTGCCGCCGAAAAGGATCCGCTGTCCGCCCAAAAGATCATCAAGGAAGTCGCCGAACACTACCGGATCTCCGAGGCGCAGATCCTATCCAAGGTCAGAACGGCCAAGATCGCCACTCCGCGAAAGATCGCTATGTACCTGTGCAAGGACATGCTGTCCATGCCCTATGTCCAGATCGGTAAAACCTTCTCGCGCGACCACTCGACCGTCATGAAGAACTGCTCGACTATCAAATCCCAGCTCAAGAGCGATTCCCTCCTCGCCTCCAACGTATCCGACCTGAAGAAGAAACTCATGAAGAAGACTGTGGAAACAGCTATCGAATCGTGAATAACTAACCCTGGTATGTGAATTCGATGTAAGCCGATAAATAAAGGACTGTTAGCCCTTCCACCACCAAAGATTCACCCGCAGTTATACACAATCCACAGCCGTTATTACTATTATTCTTAAAGAAGTAAAATCTTAGCGAAAAGACAATATCGAAACGAGGAACGAACAAATGAAACTGATCGTTAAAACCGCTGCCCTCAATAAGGTGCTGACCGAAGCTGTCGACGCCATTCCTAATAATTCTGCTGAACCTAGCTATTACAACTTCCTATTCGAGGTGACCTCCAAAACCATCGAGATCATCGCCTCGGATGGAAATGCGACTCTGAAGACTACGCTCAATAGTACTGATGGTGATAAGCAGATCATCCTCGATGCGGAGCCGGGCAAGGTGCAGATTCCCGCTCGCTTCTTCCTCGATATCATAAAGATGATCAAGGCCGATACTGTGACGATCCAGACCGCCGACTCTAACCTCCTGACCGTCGAGGCGCAGGGAGCTAAATATCGACTCAATTCCACTAGCGCTTCCGAGTATCCCGATGTCTATATGGATTTCGATGAATCCAAGGCGATGAAGGTGAGCCACGCTGACTTCTGCAAGCTGTTCAATTCCACCTCGTTCGCGGCAGCTAGCAAGAACAGCAAGCAGTGCTTCACGGGTATCAATATCTTTACGAAGGACGGCCGGCTGTACTTCAAGGCGACCGACGCCTACCGGCTCGCTCAGCGCTCCATCGAGCTGCCTGGTGCCCCTGAGACCGAGTTTACCGTGGCTACCAAGGTCATCGGTATGATCGCCAAGAAGGCGGACGCTGAGACCGTGGAGTTCGAGGCTAACGATAATAAGGCGATCTTCCGGGCTGGCGATACGATCTTTCAGTCCCGTCTCTATGCCGGTGAATTCCCCGATGTTGATAAGCTCTATCCGAAGGCTCTCAACTACCATCTGCGTGCGCGGGCTGAGGATATTCTCGAGTGCCTCAGACAGGTCACCGTGGTGATCCGTGACAGCCAGACGCAGGGACCTACCACTTTGACCTGCAGCGCAGATTCCTGCGAGTTCACCGCGTCTTCTCAGGAGTACGGTGAGGCTAAAGGCAGCTTGAGCGATTTCACGTTCGAGGGTGGAATGCTCCGCATCGCCTTCAACGCCAAGTATGTGGCCGAAGCTATCACCGCTCTGAACAGCGAGGATGTGACCCTTGATTTCGTCGGTGACAGCGCGGTATTCCTCGCTCGGAGCTCTGATCCGTTCAATGTTCAGATCATCACTCCGATGAGACAGAGATAGTCATCCGGACCGGTTCAGTTTTAAGACCCTCAGCCCGTCGAGACTGGGGGTCTTTAATTTGGCTGAAGTCGCGTCACGGTGTGATATTAAGCCGTGTTTAAGAGATACAGACTGCTGAGTTAGTTTGAGTTCGATATTGGCTGTCGCGATCTCAAGATATCAGTTGACAACGAAAACTATTGACATACTATGAGACTGGTGATTAAATAGACAAACCCTTTAGAAGCGATGATCTCAGCCTTAGTCGATAATGTCGTTGACGATGCTAGTTGATTCGTCTCTTTGGGTAGAAAGAAGGTACGATATGAGAAGATTTTTGAGTTGGTTCAAAATCGATTTTCTCACGCTCTTGATTGGCGGTCTGTGCGCTGGTCTGAGATAGACTATCGATAGTAGACCACTCCCTTAGTGGAGTGGTTTTTTGTTTGTATAAAATTTATTTTTTTAATTTTTAATCATATATAGATGATTCGTATGGGAATGCGTTTCTATTCCGGATTTGCTTGCAAAAAGTATTCTGGTAGTATGCTGTTGAATGGCGACGCTATAAATCGAGTGTTCGATACTGTCATTCATGTCTATTGGGGTGCATAGGTTCAGCAGAAAATCTTTGTGTAGTATGTATTTCCGATATGTAGAAGTGCAGTAAGTATATATAGAGAAATATAGATTTAAAGCGTATTAAATAAGGCTTAAAGTAAGCATCTACATCTCTTATTTTTAAAATGAGTTGTTTTTGATACGATCATTCATATACACCTTTTTCGTCTTCTGATATGTGTATCTACTAATCGTGACTTATGCTGATTTATCTTGCAGATTGAGATGGGACTACTCGTTTAAGAATCGAGTATATATTATCTATTCGATTTTTATATACCACAATTTAATCGCCGCTATTGATCTTTTGCCTCGTTAGGATGCTATTAATATTTTTTATTATTTATTTATATGTGTTTATGAAAAAAGAGCCGAATAATCGGCTCTCTTATGATTCGAAGATCTATCTTTACTTCTTGTTAGGGGTGAAATCGTAGGGCTTGCCATCCCAATGAGATTCCGCGTGTGAATACCAGTAGTTCGCGTCCTTGTCCGAGTCCTTAGTGATCATCTCTTTGATGGAAGTGGCCATCTTGGCTCTCGCGATCTTCAGTGAGGCGTAGACCTTCAGGATGACGAATAGGGTCAGAGCGATGATCAGGAAGGCGATCACAGCATTGATCAGCGCTCCCCAATCGATGACTGCCTGCTGCTTGTAGATGTACTGTCCGCCATACTGCTTGTACATATCTTTGATGGCAGTGAATTCATCAGCCTTGGACAGCTGAACCCATTCAGAAGCTGTATAGATCTGCTTGAGGGATTCTCCTCCGACCTTGATAGTCGGATCTACCATCTGCGAAGCGGTGGGGGCGAGAGGGGTTATCAGTCCAGATATGCCGCCGGGGACGCCCCAGGTGCACAGCGCCAGCAGGATGTTGGTCACCGCAGTGACGATTGCGCCGAAGGCACTACCGATAATGACACCCACTGCCATATCGATAACATTGCCCCTAGAGATGAATTTCTTGAACTCCTGATAAGTCTTGCTAGCCTTCTCTTTGAGCGAGGCTTTCTTCGCCTTTACACTCATAGACGATTTAGTTTGATCAGCCATGATTACTCCTTTCGATTGGTCATATTTTCGTCGCTGACTATTTTAAGACTTTCCTTTTCATCTTTTGATTGATGATTGAATATAGCCATCAGAAGCGAGGATAGGACAGGCGAGGCGAAGGCGAAGATGAACAGCGTAAGGATCTCTTCTTTGTTCAGTGCATATCTCAGATTGTCTTCTGCCGGGAAAACATTTATCGCACCGAAGATCTGGATGTGGAGGACTGTATCGTTGAATAGCAGGATAATCAGGATCATCAGGATCAGATCGCTGACAAACAGGACGACGCGATAGGTATTAAAGGGTCTAGCGAGGCTGTAGAGCATGCCGAGTGAGCCGAAGGTTAGGCAGATGGCGAAGAGAGCTTTCATGCTGGTGGAGCGGTAGCTTATCGGCATGTTTAGCAGATTGTTTCCGAAGACACCCGTCTGCGCCATGATGAACAGTGACCAGAATATCACTAGAAGGACGATCGCCCCAGGTATCGCATTCTTGAAAGTGTTGAGAAGGAATCCACCCTTGATCCTATTCTTGTTGGGCTGCAGAGACAGGAAGAAGGAGGGGACGCCGATTCCGACGAATTCCATCAGGAGAAGATCGGAGGGGGTAAACGGATAGACTAGCTTGGCTCCGCCTATCGTCGAGAAGCCGGTAATTATGAAGATGATGGAGAGGGTGATCGTGAATATCGTCTTCATCAGGAAGAGTGCGGATGAGCGTTGAATATTGTTTACCACGCGCCTACCTTCCATCACGACTGCGGGCATGGAGGCGAAGTTAGAATCCAGCAGGACCAAGTGCGCGATATTTCTGGGAGCATCCGCACCGGAAGCCATGGCTATGGAGCAGTCAGCCTGTTTCATCGCCAGGATATCGTTGACGCCATCTCCGGTCATCGAGACGGTCTTGCCTGAGGTTTTCAGCGCCTTTACTAGCGTGGCCTTCTGCTCGGGCGAGACGCGTCCGAACACTGTGTACTTGTCTGCGATATCGGCTACTTCCTTCAGCGAAAGACCTTCGAGCGAGATGGCACGATCGGTGTTGTTTACGCCACAGGCTTTCGCTATCTCAGCGGCGGTGAAGGGATTATCACCGGAGATGATCTTGCATTCGACATCGTTGTCCTGGAACCATTTGATGGTGTTGTACGCCTCCTCGCGGATGTGATCGGTCAGGATGAATAGTGCGAGGGGTAAGCTCGAACTCAGATCCACGCTTTCACCATTTATAGGGGCGCTGGTGCGTACGAGCATGACTACGCGGTAACCTTTTTTCTGCCTGTCCTCGATCGCGGAAGCGAGAGTTTTATCGTTGCCTTTATAGACGAATTCTGGAGCGCCGAGAACCAGTGTTCCGATGTCTTTAAGAGTAGTGGCAGCATATTTTCTCGAAGAGGAGAAGGGAAGGCTCGCCAAGCATTTATAGTCCGAGTTGAGAGCGTACCTCGAGGCGAGGGCTAGCGAGGTTTGATTCGACTCTGTGAAGGAGTTGAGATACGAACCCATCAGACGATCTATATCGTATCGGCGCGAGAGCACGACCACCTCAGTGACATCCATCGTTCCATCGGTGAGGGTGCCGGTCTTATCTAGGCAGAGGACGTTGGTTCTGGCCAGCATCTCGAAGCAGTACAGGTCTTGGACGAGGGTCTTTTGCTTCGATAGACGAATTACTCCTGCGGCAAGAGCAACGGAGACTAGAAGGAACATTCCAGCAGGAACCATTCCAACTACAACTCCTGCAGTTGTTCCTACTGCACTCGAGATTCTCGATACCTGATCGGTGGTGGTCGAGTTGAGCCAGTTTACCGCGAACATCGCGCCGGCGACGGGCAGGACTATCACGGAGATGACGCGGATGATCGCGTTCATGGAGCGCAGGAGTTCCGACTTCGGCTTGGAGAACTGTTTGGCTCTAGTCTGCAGCGATATCGCCCAGTTGGCTTCGGCAATCCTATTGATCTTCGCTTTAGCTGTGCCTGAGACGACGAAGCTACCAGCGTATATAGTGTCTCCGATATTCTTCTTGATCGGTAGTGATTCGCCTGTGAGCAGCGATTCGTTGACCTCGATATTTCCCTCCAGAACTATGGAGTCGGCCGATATCTGATTTCCAGTTGATACGATGATGATATCGTCGATCACCAGCTCATCTATGTTGATCTTCTTCTTTATTCCATCGCGCAGCACATATGTCGAGGGTGCGGTGATCAGATGGAGCTTATCGATGGTCTTTTTGGATTTTATCTCTTGGACTAGTCCGACTATTATGTTGATGACCATTATGACCAAGAAGGTGCAATCCTTGATCCGGTTGACGCAGATCAGGGCTATGGCGATCGCCGTTAGGATGACATTGAAGAAGGTGAATACATTGTCTCTGATGATTTCCCAATAGGTCTTTGAATATTTTTTCTTTGTTTTATTGACCAGCCCTTGGTCCTGTCTCTGCTTGACTTCCTTCTCGGTCAATCCTTCATCGAGCTTTGGATTGAAGCGCTCCGTCTTCTCTATCTTGTCTATCAGAGCCTGTGAGATGCTGGAGGCGTTGTTCGCCTTTTTCTTGCTCTTTAAAGAGATATTTATCCTTCTCTTTTTAAGGGTATTTATAACGGCGCTATCTATATTTTGATTCTCGAAATCATCGATGAGGGATTTGCCTTCTGGCGCTTGAATTGAGGCGCTCTCTTCATTCGAATCTTCATCATTCTCGTTCTTGGCTGGGGTGAATAGCTTGGTGAAGTTGTGCCAGAAGTATCCTCTATCTCTGGTTTTCTTCTCGTGCTTTGTCTCTGATGAATCGTCGGAATCGTTTAGGGGCAGATCGGTCACCTTGACCTCTGGTTTTTTGCTCGTGTCGGTTTTAGCTTCTGTCTCTTCGACCTGTCTATTGATGTTTTTAACCGTCTGAGCAATCTCTTCTTTTTTGGCGGAAGATCTCTTCGATCTGGTACTCTTCTTGGAGTTAGCTGTGTCTTTGGTGCGGGAGTCTTGAATGCTATCTTTCTCTTCCATGAGGATTGCTCCTTTCCAGCTAGAGATATTCTATTAGTTGTGGGAATAATTTGTTAAGAAATAGCAGTGTTGATAACGACTATCTGTGTTCGATTTAAGGTGTGTTTACCCCAGCTTGGTCTTTTGTCTTTGAACTGTTTTGCCCATGTTAAAAAATGCTATAGAAAAGCGTCTGGCATCATGATGCCAGACGCGAATATCTCTTTGATCTATCGGTCGACTTGGTGGTGCTTACGACATCTAGCCTCATATTTTTCATCGGCTCCGACCATCACGATGGGGTCGGTGGAGCGAGCTGGCTTACCATCGATCAAGCGCTGACTGCGGGTGGCTCCGCAGCCGCATACAGTGCAGGCCGCTTCCAGCTTTGTCACGATCTCGGCTTTGCACAGCAGCTGTCCCATAGGGCCGAATGGCTTGCCGGTGAAGTCCATATCCAGGCCCGCGCAGATCACCCTGATTCCGCGGTCAGCCAAATCATCGCAGATGTCGACGATCGAGTCGTCGAAGAATTGTACTTCGTCTATGGCTACCACCTCTGTCTCAGGGGTCACATATTTCGTGATTTCTGCCGCGCATGTTATGGCGTGGGCGGAGTACATCTTTCCCGCATGAGTGGCGATCTTGGATCTGTCGTATCTATTATCGATGACGGGTTTGAAAGCGACGATGTGTTTGTTGGCGTAGGAGAGCGTCGTGATGCGCCTGATCAGTTCCTCGCTCTTACCAGCGAACATAGGGCCGGTGATGACCTCTATCCATCCTTTTTGAAGCTCTTGATACATGGGACTTCCTCCGAGGTATTTGAATTATAGACGCATTTCTAATACCGGTACGGGCGTGCGGAACAGCAGCACTATATCCGCTTTGTTAATTGAGAAAAAATAGTGCGTATCAACTTTTATATCGTTAGTAAAAATGAGAATAAAAAAGGCCGAGCCAACAGCGGCTCGACCCGATAGGTGCAGCCAGTTAGAACTTCAAGGTGCCCATAAGGGCGGAAAATCCCTTCAGTGCTTCTTTCTCATCCAAGCCATCGAAAGTGATGTGGAGTACATCACCTTCCACGGCCGCGATGGATCCGAAGACGTTCATGATGGATTTGAGATCACAACCTTCCTGCTTACCATCGGACATGCGGATATCACAATGATAGTTATTAGCTTCCTCGACCAATTCGGCAGCTAATCTAGGCGTGAGACCGTTGGGATTTGTTACCTTTATATCTAAGTTCGTCATGCTATCACCTGAACTTTCTAATTGATTTTAGCCTATTTAAGCGCTTTTATGCAATGGCTTTTCAACATACTCAAAACAAGGTGTCATCAACTAATGCCATTGGCACCTCGTCTATATTTGTACTACTTTTCACCTTCTTTATCATCAGGCTTGGGAAGTTTAGCGGTGGCGTCGAATTCCTCGATAGCTTTGGAAGGATTCTTCTTCTTAGATGGAACTTTTTCTTTGGCATTTTCGGGTTTGGAAGAGTCTTGGGAGCTGCGTGAATCGGCTACTATGTTGAGCATCTGTTGGGTGCGTGCAGCTAGCGCCATGTTTCCAATCGCTTCGAATCCGACCAGCATCAGAGAAATGGCGATAGTAAGAACGAGGGCCGGGTTCGATTCACCGGGTTTCATACCCATGATCCAGAGGGTTATGTCCAATCCTATCAGCGCGGCAGCGGCGATGAACTGGATGATTGCGGTGCTTACCTTCTTGGTCTCCTCTTTCTTCGGCAGGAGGTTGATGACGCCCGAGAAGATCAGCACTAGCGCGTAACCGCCGATCAGGATTCCGAAGAAGATAGTGATGATGCGGTTGAATTCCTGAGTGTTATTGGACAGTTGACTCGAATAGACGAGAAGCAGGATAGCTACCGCGATAACGACGAGTCCCAGGACGATCTCGGAGGAGAATACCGATCTCTTGATCAGCAGGCTTCCCACCAGTTCGATGATGCCGTAGACGAGCAGGATGACGGAGAATCCGTATCCTACCGCTTTATAGAAAGCAGCGTTTTTAAAGAAGCAAGCGAAGACGATTCCAACTGCCAGCAGGATGACGGCTTCGGAGAATTTGAGCCACTTGTAGGCGATGAGGCGCTCGGGGTTCATGGCGCTCTCCTTCTCTCTTTCGGCAGATCTCTCGGCCTTTCGCCCTTCGTTATTCGACGAGCGCTTTTTCATCTCTAGTCCTCTATCTTCTTTCTAGAAGCGATCTTTCCACCTTTGAGCTGTGGGAAGAACAGGGCGAGCAGAGCGTAGAGGGAGATGAGGATGATGGCGATTCCCGCGATGAGCCAGATGAAGGATTCGCCCAGAACAGAGTTGCCGATGGGGAATATCATGAGTCCACCGAGGACGGCGAGGATGGTTCCAAAGACGATGTAGATGATTCCGCTAATGAGATTCTTCTTGGGGTTGATAGCGAGCGTGATGATGCCGACGAGGAACAGTATCAGACCGAATATAAATATGAACCAGGAGATGATACTTGCGATAACCTCTGCCAGACTTATTTGAACCATCTCGAATATTCCAGTGCTGAAGGCAAGTATGCCGAGAACGGATCCGAAGGATAGCAGGTTACCGGTCTTGACGAAGCTGAATATCACGCCCCCAATACCAGCAACGAGGAAGGCTGAACCGATGATGTAATCGATGATCGCACTGTCGACGGCGTAGGCGATGATGAAGAGAACACCCAGTACCATAGCTATGACGATGGCTACGATATTGATCCAGGGAACTCTCTGGATCCTGTTTGATTTTTTGGTTTCTGCCATAGGTAGAACCTCCACTTAAGAATTATAGTTAAGGCTTAATAGTTTAAGGAAGCAAATTTGAGTTTAATCCTTGAAAATCCCTCTATTCATGCTCTGTGGTGTAAAGTTTGTTTCCTCAGGCTTTCGCTTACGCATCTATGTTTTTTTATGGAAGGCTCTTGGATTAGAATTACAAATATAAAGACAGAGGAGGCCAATAAAATGAAGAAAGTCAGGAAGGCAGTTATACCCGCCGCAGGTTTGGGGACGAGATTCCTGCCAGTGACCAAGTCTCTTCCGAAGGAGATGCTCCCGATTGTTGATGTCCCCAATATTCAGCACATCGTGAAGGAGGCGGTAGACTCCGGTATCGAGTCGATACTCATCATCACCTCTGGAACGAAGAGCGCGATCGAACATCATTTCGACTATGACTTCGAGCTGGAGTCGCGGCTGCGCGCTGCTGGTAAGGACAGATTGGCGGATGAGGTTCACGAGATAGGGGATATGGCTGATATCTTCTATGTTAGGCAGAAGAATCCTCGGGGGTTGGGCCACGCTATTCTCTGCGCTAAGGACTTTGTCGGCGATGAGCCTTTCGCTATCCTGCTCGGCGATGATCTTGTCGTTCCTGATGCGGATGGTGAGCCCGCGATAAATCATCTGATCCAAAGCTATTATCAGGTGGGTAAGACCGTGGTGGGTGTTAAGAAGGTCGATCACTCGGCGATATCCAAGTATGCTTCGGTGCAGCCTGAAGGTGAGGTGTTCGACGATGGTCGCCCCTTCCTGCTTTCCGATATGATCGAGAAGCCTCGTCCGGAGGAAGCTTTTACCGATTACGCGATATTGGGACGTTATGTTGTTACCCCCGATATCTTCGATATTCTCTCCCACACTAAACCGGGGAGAAACAATGAGATTCAGCTCACTGATGCTTTGAGAGAACAGGCTAGAACTACGGGGATGGCAGCGGCCATTTTCCCTGGTACCAGATACGATATCGGCGATAAGTTCGGATATGTTAAAGCCATCATCGACCTCTCGCTTCAGCGGGATGATATCGGTCCTGATGTCAGAAGGTATATAGAGAAATTAGTCAGAGAAGAGAAGAAGTAGCATTCTCTTTGGGACTCAGTTTTACTTAATCTAGAATAGTTGTACGTCATGCAGTTGGCGGAGGTCTTTCTTATGCTTGAATCTGAACAGAAATCACTGATAGTCGATGGTAATACTGCTGCTGCCATAGGATCCTATCCATTCAGCGAAGTGGCCGCCATCTATCCTATAACCCCTTCTTCGCCCATGGCTGAAGCGGTTGATACCTATGCTGAGAGCGGCAAGTTCAATGGCTTTGGCGAGAGGGTGAAGGTGATGGAGCTACAGAGCGAAGCGGGAGCCGCCGGGGCGATTCACGGGGCGAGTCAGGCCGGGGCCCTAGCTGTGACCTACACTGCATCTCAAGGCCTTCTTCTGATGCTTCCCAATATGTATAAGTGGGTTGGTGAGGAGCTGCCGATCGTCGTGCATGTCGCCTCGAGGACGATCGCTTCTCAATCGCTGTCCATATTCGGCGACCATCAGGATATCTATTCAGCTCGGGCGACCGGTATCGCGATGATCTGCTCTCAATCGGTTCAGGATGTGATGGATCTCTCTTCTGTCGCTCACCTAATAGCTATCGCCTCCAGCTATCCGGTGCTTCATTTCTTCGATGGTTTTAGGACATCTCATGAATATCAGAAGGTCAAGATAGTCCCTTCCGAGGAGTGGTTTAAGCTGTTGGACCGAGAGGCGTTGACCAAGTTCCGGAGGAGCGCACTGGATCCTCATAGCAATCCTGTGGTTAGAGGAAGCGCTCAGAACGATGATGTTTTCTTTCAGGCTCGCGAAGCTCAGAACGTACACCAGTACAATGTTTTGACTCAGGCAGTAAAGTATTTCGATCTAGCGAGTCGGCTGACAGGAAGAAAATATGCCCCCTTCGTGTACTACGGCCCTAGCGATGCGGATAGGGTGATAGTCGCGATGGGATCGGTGACTGAGACTATCGAGCAGGTCGTTGATGACTTGAATAAGAAGGGTGAAAAGGTCGGATTGGTTAAAGTATACCTTTATCGTCCTTTTTCACCTGAATACATCTCTAAAATAATTCCAGAGAGTGTTAAGGCGATCGCCGTTTTAGACATGACTAAGGAACCGCTGGCGACCGGGGAGCCGCTCTATCTCGATGTCCTATCTTCCCTCGCTCAGGAAGGAAGACAGATCAAGGTTATCGGTGGACGGTACGGTCTTTCTAGCCACGATACTGTTCCGGCCGACATCAAGGCTGTATACGATTACCTCAAGGATGCTAAGGCGAGGAGCGGATTCACGATCGGTATCGTGGATGATGTAACTCATCTGAGCTTGAAGAGCGATCCCGATTACCGGATCTCCACTTCTGCGCGGTCCTGCCTCTTCTATGGTATGGGATCCGACGGAACGGTTTCGGCTAACAAGATGGCGGCCAAGATCATCGGCGATATCACCGATCTCTATATCCAGGCTTATTTCCAATACGACAGCAAGAAGGCGGGAGGAATCACTCGTTCTCACCTGAGGTTTGGACCTGAGAAGATCCGGTCTGAATATTACGTTCAGAGCGCTGATTTTATTTCTTGCTCGCAGGATTCCTATCTCTCTAGATACGATATGTTGAAGTACTTGAAGAAGGGCGGAATATTCCTTCTCAACACTTCTACTCCGCGCGAGAGCATTCAGGCTATGTTACCTCCAGCTTTCAAGAGGAGGCTGGCGGAGAAGGAAGCGCGCCTGTTCGTGATCGATGCTAATTCCAAGGCTCGTGATCTCGGCCTGGGAAGGCACACTAACACTATCCTGGAATCTTCTTTCTTCTATCTCAATCGGGGTCTCTTCGATCTCGACAGGGCGGTAGATGAGATGAAGCAGCAGGCGAAGCTGACCTATGCCCGCAAGGGCGAGGAGATGGTGGCTGCGAATCTGAAAGCTATCGATGAGGGAGCGAGCGGACTGTTTGAAGTGACGGTTGATCCTGCGTGGAAGAATCTCGAGGGAGATATCGGATATCCCTCTATCGGAGATAGATATGTCGATAGCTTTGTGCACCGCATCGAGTCGCTGGATGGCTACTCTCTTCCCGTCTCCGCTTTCCATCGCGATGGTATCGAGACTGGTGATGTCAGAAGCAATACTACCCTGGATCTGCATCGCTGTGTCGCTGATGTCGTGCCCGAGTGGAAGAAGGAGTCCTGCATCCAGTGTGGTCAGTGTGTGATGGTCTGTCCGCACGCGACTATTCGGGCCTTCCTGCTCGACGACGAACAGCTTCAACAGCTGCCCGAGAGCGAGAGGGGAGATGTGCTTCCTGCCATCGGTCCGAAGGCGAAGGGGTTGAAGTATAGGATTCAGGTCTCACCCATGAACTGTCTCGGATGCAATCTCTGTGCGGTCGTCTGTCCCGGTAAGTTCGATCCCAAGACCAAGACCTTTAAGAAGGCGCTGGTCATGAAGGACGCCAAGGAGCAGTATGTGCATCAGATCGCTGCTGATTATCTCTATAAGCATGCTCGCGATGCGTCCGGTATCTATCCCGAGGGATCCGTGAAGGACATATCTTTCAAGAGGCCGTATCATGAGGTCTCCGGTGCGTGTGCGGGCTGCGGTGAGACTCCTTACTACAGATTGCTCTCTCAGCTCTTCGGTAAGGATCTTCTGATCGCTAATGCTACGGGCTGCTCCTCTATCTACTGCGCTTCTTATCCGCTATCTCCTTTTGTCAAAGATGAGAATGGTCAGGGAATAGCGTGGGCCAATTCTCTCTTCGAGGATAATGCGGAGTTCGGCTTGGGGATGAGAGCGGCTGAAGATGGCAAGATGGGAAACATCATCAGGATCATCCAGGATGGATTGCCGGAAGCGGAAGCCGATCTCAAGCCTCTCCTCGAACAGTATCTGACCGTGATGAAGGATCGTGTGGCATCGGCGAAGCTCGTCAGTCAGATGCTCCCTCTTCTGGAGCGTACTGAATCGGTGAAGCTCAAGAGCCTGCTGAAGTTTAGATCCGATCTGATCGACAGGAGCGTCTGGATCGTCGGTGGCGATGGCTGGGCCTACGATATCGGATACGGAGGACTCGATCACGTCCTGGCGTCCAAGGCGGATGTCAATATTCTCGTGCTCGATACTGAGGTCTATTCCAATACGGGTGGACAAGCTTCAAAGTCCTCACAGTTTGGACAGATTGCTAAGTTCGCTGCCACTGGAAAGAGAACGGCTAAAAAGAACTTGGCATTGATGGCGATGGCTTATGATGATGTCTATGTCGCTCAGGTCTCGCTCGGCGCTAATCAGCTGTCCACGATAAAGGCGTTCAGAGAGGCTGAATCCTATCATGATGGTCCCTCGATCATCATTGCCTACTGCCCCTGTATCGAGCATGGAATCCGGGGCGGATTGGGCAATTCTATCCAGACGCAGAAGGAGGCGGTCGAGTGTGGATACTGGCCGATCTTCCGCCGGGATCCTCGGCTGGTCGCCATGGGCAAACCAGCTCTTCTGATCGATCAGAAGGAGCCTGATTTCGCTAAGTTCGAAGATTTTGTGCTGACTGAGACCCGATTCAATAGGCTGTTTAAGATCGTGCCTGATGAAGCCCAGGAGATACTCGAACACTCGAAGCAGGATGCTGAGAAGAGATATGAGGCGATAAAGCGTTTTGGCACCGTGTTCGACAGTGCGAAGACCGATGTGAAATAGCTGGTGTTGGATATGCGATATAGCAATATAATCCGTCTTTAGAAGGATGTGGTATATGAGTTATTCTCCGGTATTCAGCGAGATGCTGAAGCGTTTGAAAGATTCTGAGAGCTGGTGTTTTGGTGGGTCGGCAGCCTTTCTCTTTGCGGGATTGCATGCGGCTGAGATCTTCGATTCACTGAAGGGTACCGCCGAGGGTATCGAGGATGAGATTGAAGACATCGTCGCTTCCAGTATTCACGGCTTCGATATGGATGAAGAGGTTTTCTCTAAAGCTGATCCTACGCTGGATGAATTGACTACTTGGAGCGATCAGTATTCCTATTTTGCGACCAGGATCATTGGGCTTGGACAGGATACTGAAGATCATACTTTCATGATCTCAGTCATCTGTCTGACTGAAGTCTTGGACAGTCTGGAACTGAAGCAGCAGAAATTTTTGGGACATCCGACCGATGGCTCTATCCACACGGCTCTGATGGATATCACCGATCGTGAGAGACAGCTGGCAAAGGAGCTTATCGGTTTGCCGCATGATCAGATAAAGAAGCTGGAGATGGATACTGCTCTTTCCCTCTTTCACAAGCTGTTGACCAGGCGACAGAAGTTTAAAGCGGCCCCCGTCGATATCTCCGATACCCTGTCTAAGATAGAGGAGCTGATCTCCGCAGATACTCCAGATAGAAGCCTGGTAGTTACTCTTGCTGGACGTGCAGGGATCTGCTTTAAGGCTACTAGATGTTCCGTGAAGATCGATTATGCTTTTGTCGACCGAGTTCTGACCTTCGTGTCGAAAACCCTTGCTTAGGAGGATGATATGCAATATCCAGAATTTTCAGATCTTACGCAGATGGTCGATTTGAGGAATCGGGCATCCAAGTGCTACAAGCTCGACGATAGTCACGTCTTCTATATTGAGCCGGGATTCTATAAGGCTCTGCAGGCGGTTAAAGCTGTCTATCCTGACAAGTATCAGGAGGCTTTAAACTTCGTTAGGAGTGAAGCTAAGAAGAATCATGTGACCGTCTTTGCCGCCGATGAGAACAATGTGATCGTTCAGCTGTATAGGGAACCGGTGGTCATCACTCCCTTCGATGTGGTGGAGAGGCTGAATATCAAGATAGAGGATAAGTCTAGAGGCGCTGATTACGGGGACTAGGTCGTTTCTTGCTCTGACGGCTAAACCGATGGATAACGCAGGTAAATATTGAAATTTACTATTGAAAACTTCGTTTTAGTGGTGTAGCATTATTTAGCCGTTGAGATGCAGGCGTAGTTCAGTGGTAGAACCCGACCTTGCCAAGGTCGTCACGCGAGTTCGATTCTCGTCGCCTGCTCCATCTGAGTATTGGTCGCAATCGTAATATTGGCTTTGGTCAATAATTCACCATCTGCGATTCAAGAATAAACAAGTAGGAGTCACCGGGAATCCGGTGATTTTTTAGTTCTAGATTTTCTGTTTACCGAAATTAAAAGAGAGAGCGAGGATTTTTCGCTCTCTCTTTTAGTCTGTTCTCATCGTTGTAGTTTTGTTTTACTTATTACTAATATTCTTTATCTCGGTGGTTACTCTCAAAGAAGCTAATACTCCTTTGCTGGGAAGTTAGAGAGTATGACAACCAGAGGACAAAGAATACAGCAGGCAGTTATAAATATGGTGGGTACGATGGTGTGGTAGGCAAAGTAGGTTAGAACGGCTATCGTAATACTGAATACGATGGGAGCCCAGGAAGCTTTTAGGACATCGGCGAATGTCATTTTTCTTTCGCTCTTTGGAGTGATGATAAAGTTTGGTTTCTTCCCCAATAATTCGAGAACGACTGTAGAGATCATCATTGGCTCCATGGAAGCATAAGTGATCATATTCAGTAGGAAATATGGAATGATGAGCCAAGCTTTCTTGTTGTTCCCGTAGGTGACAATATCGGGGATAAGAGGCGAGAGCAGGAAGACTAGCAGAATGATCAAGAACCAAAGGCCATAGGTTGAAGAGACTAGTTTTAAGAAGCCTATGATTAAAGTATTTATGACCAAGATCAAACTCAAAATAGGAATGATCGGTAAGCTGTAGTGTGAGAGTTTCAAATCTAATTTCTCATACCAGCTGATCTTCGAGCGGTTTATCTCCTTGTTATATCTCTTCATGTATTGGACATTTCCCTGTGTCCATTTACACTGCCTCTTCTTTAAAGAGATATAGTTGGTCGGGAATTCCTCCCTGCAGGTTACATTGGGAGCAAAGATAATTTTTAATCCTGCATCTCTTATTTTTACAGATATAGATATATCTTCTGCGACGACTTCGGGGAATCCTCCAACTTTTTTATAGCATTCTTTGCTTATGATCATGCCGTGACCGAAAAGGGAACTCGATCCATAGAAGTTCTTCATTATCTGGCAGATCTTTCCGTTCGACTTTACGCACATTCCTAAGACATCCTGGAAAGCGTTGTTTCCTTTAACTGCTATGTGGGTCGCTTGGACGGCACCTATTTCGCTATCCTTTTCAAAGTAGGTTAAAAGCTTGGAAACAAAATCGGCAGGAATTCTTTCGTCGCTATCCAATACACCGATATAGTCATAATCGTCTGGGTTGACATTCTTCAAATAATTATTTAAGTTGCCGGCTTTAAAACCAGAGTGATCCACTCTTCTTACAACCTCGAATCCTGCTTTTTTCGCTAGAGCGTCTACGCGTTGAATGTACTCGCTTTTAGTGCTGTCATCTAGGATCACTACCTTCGTATTTGGATAATCTTGATGGGAAGACTCCAATAGTGCTTCCTCATTAAAATCGTTGCACGTGCAGTAAAGGAGAACTACTTTCTTGGTTTTGTCGCTGCAGACGCCGTCATATTGTTTATAGTGCTTATTTATTTTCCTGTGAAGGAAGATATAGGACATCGTAAAAGTGAAATCTTTTACTGAGTTCAACCAGAAATACAGAAAGCAGAGGCAATTACCATAGATGGCGATCCCTCCGATGATCTTCTTCCAGAGAACGATGTTATGGTTGTTGAATAGTATGAGAGAAATATTTACCGTCTGCCAGATCAGGACCGCGGATACGATGGACCAAGCAAGCATAATAAATAGATAAATCCAAGGACTCTTTTTCATTTTAATTCTCCCTTTGAAACACGTGTATTGTTAAGCCGTAATTGATTTTCTTAAGGCTTTTAGCTCTGTTGGAACTCTGTTGTTTCTCTCTTAGAAGCGGATGGAGTTCTAAATGTGTTTCGCAATACGATTTCTTTTATCTGTTTACTTTACAGCGATTGCTTCATGAAACTTTCATAAATTTTAGTTTGCTTTTTGGACTATTTTGCCTAAAAGTGCCTTTTTTACCTCCTTCCTGCCAAAAACGGGAAAATTTTATCTTAATCTGTGGCACTTTTGTATAGCCTTTGAGAATAGACCTAAAATTCAAGGATCTTTAAAACTATGGCTGGTGTTTTAAAGGAGGATTGAGCCAAGGAACTTAAGTATTCGAAAGCGGCAGGTTCATGAGTTAATTAGTAATTTAGTTATTGAGTAGAGAACAGAGGAAATAAGAGTGTGTTAAAGAGTACTAAGGTGTTCATCGGTCGATTTTTAAAATGCACGCTCTAATAGGGATGATGACTAATGGGGGATCAGTCAGTCACAAATAAATTCCCTGTTTTATCCAGCATAAAAAAGAGACAGAGCAAGCTCGGCTCTGTCTCTCGTCCATCTAGTGGGTCAGACGTTTTGAATCGGTAGAGGATGTATCGGCGAGATGGATCCTATTTAAAGCGGGAAGGTTATCTTCGACCAGCTTGACCACCCTATTCATATCCTCGGGATGATTGACGACGTCTATCTTGTCCATATCCAGGGTGATGACGGGGGAAGCCTTGTAGCACTTGTATACCCAGTCATCGTAGTCCTTCCATAGGAAGCGATAGTAATTTATCAGATCATCACCCAGTTCGAAGGAGCGACCGCGGCTGTTTATGTGGCGGATGACCGTTTCGAAGCTACCCTTGAGATAGACCATGAGGTCAGGGGCTTTTTTCGGAAGCGAGTCCAGTTCTTCCATCATATTGTTCAGGAGCTTCTCGTATATGCCCATCTCGAGTTCGGAGATACGACCCAGCTCCTCGTTCTTCTTCGCAAAGTACCAGTCCTCATAGATGGAGCGATCCATGACGTTATTGTTGTCCGCGAGGGCCTTTTTGATTGCGGAAAAACGAGAATTTAAAAACTCCAGCTGGAGCAGAAAAGGATACCTATACTTCTGGCAGTCAGCTTCGCTCGCCTTATAGAAGAGCGGCAGTATCTTGTTTCCCTCGACATTTTCGAAGAACACCTGAGAGTGAAGGGCTGTAGCTAGCTTCTTAGAGATAGTGGTCTTTCCTAGACCGATCATTCCACCTACGACGATCACCATCAGCACTCCTTTCAACCGCACTCTACGCGGATTAGCGGGTTAGATACTACACCCCTTGGGAGGAAGTTTGACAGTGAAACAGCTAACAGTAAGCGATGAATTTTAGATGAGTTTTATAATCCTCGATATGCAGGTATTTATAGCGATTTTAATCGGCTGTCTATATGGCCTAGTCGAGGGGATCACCGAGTGGTTACCCATCTCTTCCACCGGCCACATGATCCTCTTATCGTCGATCCCTGGACTGCGTTTTGACGATGGAGCTTTCTTCGATCTATTTCTCGTGATCATCCAGTTAGGAGCGATACTCGCTCTTGTGATCGTGCGCTTTCGAAGGTTGAATCCTTTCTCTGCTCCTGCTGGTCCCGCGCGAAAGGATGTATGGAAACTGTGGTTGAAGATCCTGATTGGCTGCATTCCCGCTGGTGTAGCGGGAATCCTTCTAAAGGTTCTTTTGGATGATCGAGCTACGGAGAATCTGAATTCGCCGCTGGTCATCGGCATCATGCTGATACTGGTTGGAATCGCCTTTATCGTGGTCGAGCGACTATTGAAGGTGCGCCAGAGGAAGCTCGGAGAGGAACGTGATCAGCTATTTAAATACTGTGAGGTGAAGTCGATACCTCTATCCGTATGCGCCTATATCGGTCTAGCTCAGGTGCTATCGTTGATCCCCGGAACCTCTCGCTCCGGTGTGACAATCCTGACTGCTCTCGCTCTAGGGGTTGATCGGGTGGCCGGTCTGGAATACTCGTTCTATCTTGCGATTCCTATCATGATCGGCGCCTCGCTAGTTTCCGTTATTGAATTTATTTTGGGAGGAGGGGGCGTCAGCGGACTCGAATGGGCTTATTTGAGTGCGGGTTTCCTCGTTGCTTTCTCGGTATCCCTGATCGTGGTGAAGGTTCTGTTGAACTGGATAAAGAAGCACACCTTTGAGGGATTTGGCTACTATCGAATAGCCCTGGGTGCGGTGGTTATCGGTCTATCGATCGGTGGGATCATCTGAAGATGATCAGTTTCCTAGATACGTAGTTCCAGATTAGGACGACTGCTGTTCTGATGATGAAGACGAGGATGTAGCTGAGGCCGAGACGGTTGTACAGCCACATCTCTAGGCCGATGCCGATACCGAGACCCACGGCTGAGAGACCGACGAAGAGGAGTACTCCCCACCATTTACCCGCGGATGAATTCTTAGAAGACTTGTAAACCATATAGACGGAGAGGATGTAGTTCACGATTACGCCTACGATGAATCCAGCGGTTACCGCGATGGTCGTGATGATTATGTTTCCGTTTTTGATCGTACTCAGACCTGTCGCGCTGAGTGCGGTTCGCGTTGTTGATGTGGTGAGGAAGTCGGCGATAGCCGCAACGACGCCGACTAGGGCAAAGCGGAACAGCTCCCAGCCGATGAACTTGGCCTCGAGCGCATCATAGGCGTACAGTTTGATGATCAGATACTCGTAGATAAGGACGATCAGCATCGATAGAGGATGAGAAAGATAAGCTGTCACATGGACGAACTGTGTTAATAGCGTGGTCAGAACCATGTGGGCGGGAATTCCGCAGATGGTGAAGAATATCCAGGATATAACGTGAAGATTCTTGTGGAAGATGGGC
Organism: Caryophanales bacterium UBA6449; assembly: GCA_002437105.1. GTDB lineage: Bacteria > Bacillota_I > Bacilli_A > RFN20 > CAG-288 > CAG-568. The sequence continues at coordinate 109,666 of DJOB01000006.1, read as the reverse complement.
TTTCGTCCCGCGGGATTGAGGGCGAATATAGCTGCAATGAACAGTGGAATGACCACGATACTAACTATGGCTGACCACTTGAATAGATCGAGAGAGAAGCGATATCCGGATATAGTGATGAAGCGAGAATAATCGACTGAGCCCAAGCCTCCCAGTGCGGTAGATACCGCAAAGACGAATACGACTATAAGTGTCTCGATCCACTCTTTCGCTGAGAACTTTGAATCTATATGGGGAACTTCGGCGATGGAGTGACCCCTGTCCACTCTGGCTTTAAGTGTTTGGGAGGCAGCGGAGATTCCCGAGGTGGAAGTATCTGTCGCTTTCGTGCCCTCACTGGTTTTTAAAACTTCAGTTATCTCTGCTGTCTCGATGGGCTGGGGTATATGGATTCGTCTTTTAAAGGTGCTGATCTCCTGCTGGACGATGGCCGCGCTTGCCTTGGAGTTTCGCGCACTCGGTTTTCTTTTTTCTATGTTTTGCATAAGGAGAGCATAAACTAAAAATGGTGAAAATGTTTATCTGGCGGGCGCTGAGGGGAAAAAGAGTATTGATTTTGTGCTACTATCTTGAGGAATAAAGCAAAAAGGAGAGTTCTTTATGAAAAAGAATATTTTGTCTTTGTTGGCGCTTTGCTCTGTCGTGATTGCTGGCTGCCAGCCTGTCACCCCTGATTCTTCCTCCCCCGCGAGCAGTGAAACTTCTTCTGCTGGTACTTCTGCTTCTTCTACTCCCGCCTCTTCCACTCCCGCTTCATCTACTCCTGCCTCCTCTTCGACTTCCACTGCAGATAGCAGCTTAGCTGATGATGTTATTTCGACTTTAGCTGAGGCGGCGACTATTGGAAACTATCGCTACCAGGCACTTTTCCAGGGAAAGAGCCAGGATGAGGAGATCGCTCTCGATAAGGAGAATGGCTATGTTCTTCAGGGCGATTCCGGATTTGCTTTCCTTCAGAAATATACGGGTGAAGGAAAGGTTGCTTACACCATCTCTAAGAATAGTGATGGCTCAGTAGAGGTCGGCTCTCCTGCCTATGATACTGACGCTGATGGAAATCCCGTCGAGGTGACGGAGGATAAGGCTTCCCTTCTGAATCCTATCGCGTCTATCGACACTTCCTCTTTCGGTTCTTCTGACTTCACTGTCGCTGGTGATGTTGCGACTATCACTAATAGCGATTTTGTAGCTCAGCTGATCAGCGCTTCTTTAGGCTCCTCGATGGCCAAGCTTGGTATCTTCGATTCTGTAGACTTCAGCTTCACTGCTGATGGATCGCTTGAGGCCTCGGTGAATTTTGCTACCGATAAGATGTCGCTCAGCTTGATCAAGCAGTACGGATTTGATACTCAGCTTCCTACTGTCATCAAGCTCTCTCAGTTTGAGGAGGTCACCGATGCGGCGGTGGAGAGGGCCCTCGCTAATTTCAAGGTTCCTGCCGCACTGGATACTAAGGCCCATCCTGTCACTCTGAGCGCCAAGAAGGTTAAGTCCACCTTCTCTATCGATGTAGAGTTTTTGGATGAGAATGGTAAGGTTCTGCAGACCCAGAATTCAGCCTCTGGATACATCGCTTATGATGAAAATAATTTCCATCTGAATGCTGATGAGGGAAGCTATGGAACGACTGATCAATTCTTGAATAAGAATGCTGCCGGCGATACCAACTATCTCTATATCGATGCTTCTACCGGTTCTTTGGTCAGCGTCAAGCAGAAGTTCGATCTAGCTACGTTCTGGGATTATATCTACGACAGTTTCGACGCGCAGTCTTTCCGGGCTACCGATAAGGAAAATGTCTATCTTTCTTATGACTTCGCTAATTCGGATATGATCACTTCTCTCACTGGCTTCACTCTTACGTATCCGATGGTCGATGTCTATCTGGATGTCTCCAAATCTGATTCTACGGTGGTCTATGGACAGTCTGCCCCCATTTCCACTCAGATCTCTGATACCGAATACGGATATGCTTTCCTCACCTTCACCGCTACTGTTACAACCGATGTCGGTGACGCTCTGACGGCTCCTGCCGCTCATGAGGTCGATCCCAACTTCACTAAGTACATCACGGGTAAGCTCGATGGTTCGATCCCTGTCAAGACGAAATCGTCCATAACTCTCACCGATGAGGATCAGGCTGCTAGTTCTAAGATTCAGCCCTATGTCGAGACTTATTCTGCTGATAATCTAATCGTTCAAGCCATCTATTCTTACAACCAGTCAACGAGGGCGTACGCCTTAGCTGCGACTTATGGATACGTCAAAGGAACCGATGGAGCCGTGACTGAATTCCAGGGAGCTCAGGGTTCTGATGGTGCTTGGACCCTGACCAAGGTTACTGGCAATGGGTCCTTTACTTGGGATAAGGTTATCACGGCTTTCCGTCAGCCGGTCTCCGGCAAGGCGGTGACGGCGGTCAAGAATGGCGACAAGGTGATATCTTTCGTCCCTGTCGCTGGATCCGCTGGGTTCGGAAGTGCGCTGGGTGCTCTCACGGCTTGGGGATACTCCAGCAGCAGCACTCCCGATGATGGATCGTTTAAGATCACGGTCGATGATACTCATATCACCTCTATGAGCTATAGCGGAATCATCAATGATGAGTACTCCTATGATGAGACCGTCACCTTCGAGTACGATGCCGCTAAGGTTAACGACGCCTTCTTCACCGGCATCAAGGACGCTGTCGCTAAAGCTAAGTTCTAAGGATAGATAGTAGATATTGAGTCAGAGCCACCGCACTCAGCGGTGGCTTTTCTGTTGGTCGGGCGAAATTATTTTCAGATTATGGAAAAACTATAATTTGTTTTATATGTATACAGATAGAGTGAAGTTCTTGTGATATTATTAACGATGCACCCAAAAGAGGAACTACTTTTTTGTGGTGAGAAACGCACACGGATGCGGATCGAGCTGACGAGTCCCTGCAGGCTCATATGGAAGCGCTGCTCGGGTTGGCTCTGCGGAAGCATCCGGAGGCTTAACGAAAGAGGTAATGCAAATGGCAGAAGAAGTGAAGAAGGTTCAGGAAGCTACCGCGGCTGCGGTCGCTCCTCAAGCCCCTGTGGCTGACGCGATGAAGGCGGTCAACCACTCTGATGATGAGCCGGTTGTCTCCGCTAAGGAGCTGCTCGCGGTCGGTGCTCACTACGGACATCAGGCCCGCCGGTGGAACCCTGAGATGGCTCCCTACATCTATGCGAAGAAGAACAACGCTCACATTATCGATCTGAATAAGACTGCTCAGATGATTCAGACCGCTTATGTCGCCCTCAAGAATATCGTCGAGAAGGGTGGCAAGGTTCTGATCGTTGGTACTAAGCCCATCGCGAAGGAAGTCGTCGCCAATGAGGCGGTCAGGTCTGGTTCTTTCTACGTCAACAACCGTTGGCTCGGTGGAACTCTGACTAATTTCCCCACCATCAGGAAGCGTATCGACCTGCTCAATCAGCTGCTCGATCAGTATGAGCAGACTAAGTTTGAGGGCCTGAGCAAGAAGGATGCGATCGTCAAGACCAAGCTGATGGAGAAGCTCAATTCTCTGCTCGGTGGTGTCAAGGAGATGCGCAGATCTACTTCTGATCTCAAGGCGATTGTCATCGTCGATACTAACTATGAGCACAATGCTGTTCACGAGGCTAAGCTTCTTCACATTCCTTCCTTCGGACTCGTCGATACTAACTGCGATCCTAGGTCGGTGACCTATCCCATCCCCATGAACGTCGATGGACCCGAGGCGGTAGCCCTGGTCGTCGGACTGCTGGCTGATGCTATTGTCGCTGGTAAGGGTGGAGTGGTCGAGCATGCCTACGCGGCTGGCTCTGACGATAAGTCCACGATGAAGGATATCGTTCCTGCTCAGTTCAGCCCCGATGAATTACGCATCATCCGCGCCAAGATCCGCGAGGATATCTTCGCTGCCAAGCGCAATGGTAAGAAGCACCGCAAGGTCTCGAAGAAGAAGTTCGCTCGTCGTCCTTCCGCTCCTCACAAGGACGGTGGAGAGTCTGAGGTCAAGAAGCCCGTCGCTACTGCGGCTGCGGCTCCTTCCGCTTCCGAGGCTCCCGCTGCTTCCGCTGAGAAGAAGGAGGCTACTAAGTAATGGCCACCAAGGTCAGCATCGATCTGATCAAGCAGCTCAGGGAGCGCACTGGTGCGGGTCTCATGGACTGCAAGAACGCTCTTGCCAACAACGACTGCGATATCGAGAAGTCCATCACTTGGCTGAGAGAGAAGGGTATCACCAAGGTTGCCAAGAAGGCTGGACGCGTCGCTGCTGAGGGACGCTCCATCGCTCTGGTGAAGGGTGACACCGCTGTTATCTACGAGGTTAATTCCGAGACCGATTTCGTCAGCGAGTCCGCTGCTTTCGGTGAGTTCGCCAACAAGGTCGGTGAGATTCTTCTCGAGAAGAAGCCCGCTGATATCGAGGCTGCTAAGGCTGATATCACTGGTCTGATCACCGATTACACTCTCAAGCTCGGCGAGAAGATCGACCTGCGTCGTTTCGTCATCATGGAGAAGAAGCCCGAGGAGTTCTTCGGCTCCTACATCCACATGGGTGGCAAGGTCGCCGGTCTGGTCAAGATCGCTGGTGGCGATCAGAATGGGGCTGATGAGCTGGCTATGTGCTTAGCCGCGGCCCTCGAGATCAGCTACATCACTGAGAAGGATATTCCTCAGTCTGCTATCGATGCTGAGCTCAAGGTTCAGCTCGTTGAAGCTCAGAACGATCCTAAGTTTGCTAAGAAGCCTCAGGCCATTCAGGAGAAGATCGTCTCCGGTAAGGTTCACAAGATCCTTATGCAGGGCTGCTTCACTGAGCAGGAGTTCCTGCCTGATCCCACCAAGACCGTGAGCGAGGTGCTCAAGGAGCGTCACGCTTCCATCCTTTCCGCGGTCCGTTATCGTACCGGTGAGGGAATCGAGAAGAAGGTCGCTGATTTCGCGGCTGAGGTTCAGGCTCAGCTCAAGCAGTAATTCGTTCTCTGAATGAGAAAAAAACCATCGCGGCAAGGCGGTGGTTTTTTATTTGCCTAGTATTAAGAGCGGTAGAATCTCTCGTCGATCTCGTCCATCGTTCTAGTTATCTCATCCTGTATGGCATCTGTTCTATCTCGTCTTGGAGCGACGCCGACGAAGCTGACTGCCCCTTTCATCTGATCGTTTTTTCGTTCATTCGGGTCGCAGCACATGATTATCAGTCTCTCTACTGCACCGGGGAGCAGCCGCTCCTCCGGTGAGACATAACCGAATTTTATATAGTCTTCCAGCGTTACTCCTATATCGTCGATCTCGCTGTCATCCTTTAAATTATTTTCGGAATCGAAGAAATAGTCGTATGGCTTGTCCTTCACTTCCAGTATGACTGAGGATAGGAACCTCTTCTTCTGGTCGAAGAGGAGAAGCGCGAAGTCCGGCCTATTATGCTGCGCCCTCCTATAGCTATCGATATAGGCTAGATTGCCCCAGACGTGGCTCAGATTGTCTCCGGTGGTGACGGAGTAATCGTTGAAGCTGCTGTTGTATTTTAGGACTGCGTACCCCTTCTCGGATGAGTAGATCAAGGTCTCGTTCTGATTTATGACCTTGAGATAATCTATCTTAGATGTCGGACGATACCCTTTCGATTTCAGCGCCTGATCCATCAGGTATAGACCATACCGCTCGAAGACCGATGATTCCGTATCGATGGAGAGCTTATAGCCATCGTCGCTCTGCGGTGACATCAGGGCGGATTCCAAGTCGACAAAGAAGCGATAATCCTCGCGGAAGAGGTATTCGTTCTGGTCGAAGCTGCTGGGCTCGATGTCGGCTAACTCGGAGTTCAACAGGGTGGAGCACTCCTCCAGGATCTTCTGCGCACTATCGAATATCGAGTTAAATATTTTTTCAATTCCTATATTTCCTTGATACCTGATAGTATCCAGTTTGTCCCTGGATTCCTTTATTATTTTATGGAGCTGATCCTGGATGGAATAGATGCTGGCGACTAGGAGTCGGTTATCCGGTGTATCGTAGGTGAACTTTTTGAATACGCTGTAGAAATACTGATTACCCCGGGATGCGATGGCTGAGTTCATTATCATCGTCGTCGCATTCTGCCGCCCTGGGGCAGGGGTCTGACGATAGGTATCGATGAAGGTGTAAGAGAGATTTCGCAGGATAGAAAAGGTGTACTGAGGAATGAGATCCGCAGCATCTTTTAAAGTCTTTTCCAGTCTGGTCTCTGCGGTGGTGATACCGTTAGCGCTATAGTCTTTCAGCGCTGACGATAGACCGGCTTCGAGGCCCTCCAGCCTTTCGATGAGAAGGCTGAATTCATCCTTTGAAAAATTCGGCATCTTTATTTGTCCGGTCAGCTTCTCTATCTGATGAGCGGGCTGGCGGTGATAGTTCTAAGCTTCAGAGCTATCTCTTCGCGGCACTGATTGAAGTTGGAGATGCTGCTGAATCTATTCAGTAGGTCTTCGAGCTTACTAGGCTTTTCTCCCTGAGGCAGAAGTATCTTGCTGAGCGAGATTCGGGATCCTCTAAGCTTCTTCATGATGGTCTGTCTGACCGCGATATCGAAAGCTACATCGCTCTGCAGGCTATCAGTCTTAGGAGCACAGTGCAGATATATCGAGATATTCTTCGCCTCCCGGTAGGATACACCCCAGCTCTGGTCGGCGTTGTTCAGAAGCTCACGCAGAGCATCGAGGAATTTGATCTGCTGGGGCTGCAGGCCGTGGATGTAGTCGAAGGTCGTAAAGTCTCTCTTCTCCTTTCCCATCAGATCTATGAGATTTGTGCTGCACGTCTTCACCGGTGTGCTCTTGTCGCTTACTGCCGGGGTATTGGAGTATTTCGCGAATGAGAGCTGCTGGAGGTTTATGACGAATGAGCGATCGAGCAGACGGTCGGATATCGGGGTGGATGTATCGTCGACATTGATGGTTCCAACCAGTATGACATTGGATCCAATATTGACTCGTGGAGGGTACATATCAGCATTGTTGGCTTTGATAGTAGGACTATATAGATTTATGAATCTAGATGATGCATCCTTTTCCATTACTGAAAGAATGGGAGAGAGGTAGAACTCTATTCTCGCGAGGTTCATCTCGTCGAAGATGACCATGTACATGTTTTTAGGATCGCGGTTGGCGGCTACTAGCAGATCTACTAAGCCCGTCTCGGCAGGCACATAGGCGTTGCTCATCGGATTGTAGTATCCGAGAATATCCGCGGGGGTAGTATAGGAGGGAGAGACAGGAAGGAAGAGCATCTGACCACCATTCTTAGATTTTTTGGTGGTCTTATTCTCCGTCCCATCGATCTCTTTCAGATTGAAGAACGATGCGTATTCCAGAGGAAGTCTAGTTTTACCGGTGCCGCTCATTCCGGCGATGATGGTTAAGATGCCGCTCTTTACGCAGGCGTGGAAGTTACATATATCGGTCTTCGAGTAGTCCAGCTGCTTGTCTCTCATGTACTGCCACAGCTGGTTAATTATCTTGATATCGTTATCGTCAGTAACGCTGTCGACGAGGTTTGCCTCGGTCACCTCGCTATCGGCGACAGCCGTATTTTTGACTGCTGATTCGGAGGCTGATTCGGGGATCTGATTCTTGGCGCTGAGGACGTCGATATTCCGCTCAGCGATGTTTAGAATTCCTCTCTTGGAGAAGAATCTATAGCTGTTTTCATTATCGAGGGCGATGATGTCTCCGGTATCGATTAGAGGCTTAGTCAAAAATTTTAAGAACTTGACCGGTGTGCCTTTGATCATCGCAAAGGTGTTGAAGTTATCGACTGATTCGAGCGATATCTTGACTAGATTATTTCCCGTTTCGAGGTAGCGAGGGATACCGAAGAGGCTCGAATCCCAGTTCGGCAGATTTACCTGTTCGCCGGATTGAAGCCTTCTGATTATGGAATCGTCCACATGCGGTATGGCTAGGTAGTCTCCTACCTTTTTATCCTCTACGATGCCGGCGATACCATCGATCTGATCTATTTTTTTGTAGTATGTGTTTCCTATATTCTTTTGGTATAAGGGGTAGACGATGAGCAGTTTTCCCTGTAGATTCTTTTTGAGGAATTCTTCCATCTGATCGAGGTGATCGGGCATGAAGAGGTCATTCTTGATCCTGGTATTGAGGTGGCTCTTCATGAACTCCAGGATATTGTTTCCCCAGGCGCTATAGAATTCCTGGTTGGTGGCTCTGTCCCGATAGAACATGTTTGGGTTGCTGATGACTACATCCGATTCAGGTGAGATGGGGGTCAGATATATCTGGACATTAGGGACCGATATATTTTCATTTATGAAACACTTCTCGAAGCGGCAGATTATAGCGTGCTCCTGTGAATTGTTTATGTTCTCGTAGAAATTGTTATCCATATGTATGTTCTACCTTACTGTGCATTAGTTCCAGCCACGATGTATAGGGCGATAGCGTATCTCTTCAAGCTGTTGAAATCTTTATTTTCGAGTATCAGATTAAGTTTGGAGACGATATCCTTTATGGATGTTTCATCTATTCTGTCGATAGATGAGGGCACGGTCATCAGAACACTTTCTAGTTTGTCTTTCAGTGCTTTGAGCTCGTCTGAGTCCTTCTGCGCCTGAGCGGATTTATCCTTCAAAGAGTCATTTAAAGTATTGTAGTTTTCAGTTAGCGTTGCCAACTGCTGCGTCTTGTCGCTCAGCTGTTGTCTTAAACTATCGGAATTTTTCTTCTCCTCGTTGTATAGGTTCTTGTATTTTGTCGCCTCATTATTGGCGGTGTTGAAATCGTTGTTCTTATCCTCGAATTTATCCTTCAGTTCTTTGTAGCTATTCCTGATATCCTCCAGATCATTTTTGAGTTTGGTGAGGTTAGGATTTTCAGCGTCAGCATTCTTTGTGTCCTTATTCTTAGTGGAGTCATTTTTGATTATTGGATCCTCACCTTTCAGATAGTTCGCACGCAAAGTTTCGATGACATTCTTAGGTATTGACGCACCGAAGGCGATCCTGAGCAGGGCTTTTTCGTATTCGCTCTTCCCCTGTGTCTTATCTATCATCACCCACAGTTGGCTGTTATCGGTTTGATCGGTGATAGTTAGATTCCACTTGGTGGTTAGGACTTTTTTCAGACGGTCCAGGAAGCTGTCGATGGCGTCTTTTCTCTCATCGGTCTTGCTCCAATTCTCATTTTTAAAGAAGACTCTGAATAGCTGACAGGCCCCGGCATTAGTATTTATCGGCTTCAATCCGTAATTGCTTTTGAATACCTGTGATTTGGAATGATTGTCTTTAAACTTCTTAGCTATATTCTTAATCTTTTCAAATCCTATGATTCCACAGAGAACATTGTATTCGTTCTCGGTCATCTCATGGATGTTTTTCTCAGATAGCTGTATGCTCATAATCCTTACTCTCCTTTTCCTTTAAGCCAATATTTTGTCTATAGTATCTTTTAGATCCTGCTTGAATGAATCGGGTACTTTTAAAGCGCCGGGTAAGTACTCTCTTGAAAAGTAGATGAACTCATCGCCGATCTTGGCTGCCAGCCACAGGAACGCATCGTGGGCATCCGTATCGAATCCCGTTTTTTCCAGATCGTCTACCGTTCCGTTATAAATGGGAGTGTGTGTAGCATTATCGACTTCTATTAATAAGTTGTTGCTAGGGATAATTTCTCTTAAATTAGGGTTAAGTTTAATGTTTTGACCATTGAATAGTAGAAAGTTATTCATTTTTATTCTCCTTTTATACATAGATGATAAATCAAAAAAACAACGAGATAATCCAATCTGATCAAAGCGGGGGAGAGCTCGCTCCTGTCTGCGATAAAAATTGCCTTCTATAAGTGTGAAATAGGGTATAAAAATATGCGGTAGTCGCCTTTTATACAGCCTTTTTAACTCGATTTTGCCAGATGTCGTTAGAAGAGCTATACAAATAGGCATCTTCAATAGAAAAAAAGGCTATATAAGCTTATAATTGCTACGTATTTAGCAGTTCTTCTTTAGAGCTGTAAAAATACTAGAAGGAGGAACTCCCTTGCGTGTGAAAGTTATTCTTCAATGCATCGAATGCATGGCTAGAAATTACACGATTGAAAAGAAGAAGGGCGATACCACCCGATTCGAAGCAAAGAAGTTCTGCCCTACCTGTGGAAGGCATACCTTGCACAGAGAGACAAGATAAGGAGCCAACAACTGAATGAGAAAGATCAGCCGCTATTTTAAAGGTGTGGCCGAGGAGGCTCACCGCGTTCGCTGGCCTGGCGCTAAGGAACTGTGGAAATCTGTCGCTATCGTTTTGGTCATCACGATTGTCTGCTGTATCGTTCTAGTCATATCGGACCTGGTGGCTGGAGAGATGCGCAATGCCTTCCAGCAGCAGGTCTCGAGCAGTACGGCTTCTGGTTCGAATGCGGCCAATAGTGTTGAACAGGCTTTGAGATACGTTTTTCATATCTAAGGAGTGAATAGAAATGTCTGAGATTGATGAGAGCAAAGTTGAAGATACGACTGGAAAGTCTGGCGAGGAAGAGAGCGAAGAGGACTTCCAGAACGAGTACGAATATCAGTGGTTTGCCGTCAACACCTATACGAAGAAGGAGAAGACAGTCGCTGATTCAATCGAGAGTCGCGCTAAGGCGCTGGGCTTCAGCAATCTGATCAAGCGTACGGTTACTGGTGTCTATGAGGAGCCGAAGAAGGATAAGGACGGTAAGGTCAAGAGAAGCAAGGATGGAACTGTCATCTACGAGACGAAGAACTACTTTCCTGGCTATGTTTATGTCGAGATGAAGATGACCGATGAAGTCTGGTATATGGTGCGTAATACCCCCTATGTTACGGGACTGGTTGGGTCTTCTGGAAAGGGAACCAAGCCCTTCCCCATCCCCAGGGATGAGATGGAGCCTATTCTCCGGAGACTGCTGATCACTACCAATGAGGAGCCGGCTACTTTCAAGGTTGGAGATGTGGTGAAGATCACGGAAGGTGCGCTGATGGATTGCACTGGTACTGTGACCGATCTCGATAAGGAGAACTGCACTGTCACAGTGAAATATACCTTCTTCGGACGTGACAATATCGGCGTCTTCTCCTTCAACGAAGTAGCGAAGATTGGATAATTTAGAGAAAAAGGGGGCTAAGCCCCTTTTTTCTTTATATTTTAGGTGATTACAAGATTGTTCGATATGCTATACTCTCTTTTTGCTGGGGCTGTAGCTCAGTTGGGAGAGCGTATCGTTCGCAACGATGAGGTCGCGGGTTCGATCCCCGTCAGCTCCACCATTAAGGTTATAAGAGTTTGATGTCCTTGAAGGGCGTCAAACTTTTTTTGTCTATCGTGGTTTAGTTGGGATATCTATATAGTTAATAGTAAAGATACTTATCTATATTTACTGGTTCTATATTAGATTTTTCAAATATCTTCCCGTGATGCTTTCGGGTGATTCAGCGATCTGCTCGGGCGTTCCTTGCGCCACGATTCTTCCGCCATCGATACCTCCCTGTGGCCCCATATCGATGATGTAGTCCGAGTTGGATATCATGTCTAGATCGTGCTCGATCACGATGACGGTAGCTCCCTGCTCGATAAGTCTTTGGAAGACTTGGATAAGGGTCTGTACATCCTGGGGATGCAGTCCGATGGTCGGCTCATCGAAGACGAAGACGGAGTCCTGCTGCGAGTGACCCATCTCCGATGATAGCTTGAGCCGTTGCGCCTCACCGCCTGAGAGGGCAGGTGTCGCCTCTCCAAGGGTCAGGTATCCCAGTCCTATTGATGACATAGTTTTTAACTTATCTTGAATCGACCTGAGTCCTCTGAGCTTCTCTATGGCGGTATCGACTGTCATCGAGAGGATCTCGGGAAGCGATATGGTAGAACCATCAGCTGTGGTTTTTCTTATCTTGTACGCCAGAGGCGCGTAGCGGCTACCCTTACAATCCGGGCAGGTGATACTCACATCGGGAAGGAACTGAACATCCATGGAGATCTGTCCAGTCCCATCGCAGGTGGGGCATCTTAAGGATCCCGTATTGTAGGAGAAATCGCCCATTTTCTTCTTTAGTTTTTTAGCGTCGTCGGTCTTGGCGAAAGCTTGTCGTAGGTCGTCTAGCACCCCGCAGTAGGTCGCTATAGTCGAGCGGACATTGGCGCCAATCGGTGTCGCATCTATAAGATTGGCTTTTGAGATATTGTTGCATTTTATAAACTTTACGTGCGAAGGAAGAGGTGCGTTAGCAATCTTGGATTTCAGAGCGGGAATAAGGCTCTCCAGGATCAGAGTCGTCTTTCCCGATCCGGATACTCCCGTCACTGAAATGAGTCTTCCTCGGGGAAATGACACGCGTAGAGGCTTGACGGTATGGATGGCCGAAGTCTCCATATCTATGCTTCCGAATCTGAATATTTCGGAGGCCGGAACCCGTTCTCTTCCCCTGACTCTTTTAGCTCCGGATATATAGGGGCCTATTATCGAGGAGGGATCCTTCTCCACCTGTTCCACCGTTCCCTGAGCAATGCATCTCCCGCCTCCATCGCCCGCCTTCGGTCCCATCTCGATCAGGTATTCCGCCCGTTTGAGCACGCGCGTATCGTGGTCGACGAGGACGACTGAGTTCCCGGATTCAGTCAGGTCGTTCACCAGATCCATCATGCCATCCACATTCGAGGGATGCAGTCCGATGGTCGGCTCATCGAGAACATAGAGGATGCCGGTGCTGCGGGCTCTGACTGCCCGAGCCAGCTGAATCCTCTGTCTCTCGCCCGTCGATAGCGTGTTGGAGCTGCGGTCTAGCGATAGGTAGCCTAGTCCTAGTTCCATCAGTCTTTCGGACGTGTGCAGGAAAGTGGACACGATGCTCTCCGCCATGCTCTTCATGTCTGCCGGCATCTGTTGAGGAATCTTCTTGACCCAAGCGATTGCCTCTTTTAGCGGCATGGCGCAGATCTCATCCAGTCTCTTTCCACCTAGGGTGCTGCTCAGTGCTCTTGGGCAGAGCCGCGATCCATGACATGCGGGACAGACCCCCTGTTTGAGGAATTTGCTCACCCGTTTCATCCCCGTCTCGTCTTTGACTTTGGCGAGAGCGTTCTCCACGGTGTGAACGGCACTGTAGTAGGTGAAGTCGAGCTCTGTCGCCTCGCCGCTCTTGGGTCTATATAGGATGTGTTTCTTTATGGCTGGACCGTGATAGACGATCTCTTTCTCCGCGGGGGTGAGATCCTTGAATGGTACATCAGTCCTCACCCCCATGGCGCGGCATACGTCGACCATGAGCGACCACATAAGGGAGTTCCAGGGAGCGCAGGCCCCCTGTTCCAGAGTCAGATCCTGATTGGGGATGAGGGTCGACTCGTCAATCTCCTGCGTGATACCAGTCCCTTGACAGCGACGGCAGGCGCCCTCGCTGTTGAAGGCGAAGCTCTCAGCGGAAGGACCGGTGAAGCTGACGTGGCAGACAGGGCAGACCAGAGGTTTCATGAGGGCAATATTGGGAGAGGGCGGAACCTCGTGACCGTTCGGACACCGGTGAACTCCCAGTCTCGATATCATCAGCCTCAGGCTATTGAGCAGCTCGGAGGAGGTACCGAAGGTGCTCCTTATACCAGGCACAGCTGGACGCTGGTGTAGAGCCAGTGCGGCGGGAATATATTCGATCGAGTCGACATCCGCTTCGCTCGCGGTCGTCATCCTTCTCCTCGTGTAGGTTGAAAGGGATTCGAGATATCTTCTGCTGCCCTCTGAATAGAGTATGCCTAGAGCGAGGGAGGATTTGCCAGAACCGGAGACTCCGGCTATTCCGACCAGTTTATTCAGCGGTATATCAAGATCGATATTCTTTAGATTGTGAACTCTTGCGCCTCTTATCTCTATGTTTTTGGGTCTCTCATCCATATATTCACGCTCTCTTTTCTTTATAGATTTTAGATATCTTAAAGATGAAGTGCATTTAGGCCAGAGTGTTTTTTAGAAACTTTCAAGTATAAAAAATCGCTCCCAGAAGGGAGCGATGGGATAGATAGAATCTACTTTATGACGGTCATACCACCCATGTAGGGGACGAGGACATCGGGGATGCGGATGGAGCCATCGGCATTCTGATAGTTCTCGATGATGGCAGCCACAGTGCGTCCGACAGCCAGACCCGATCCGTTCAGAGTGTGGACAAGCTCGGGCTTCGAGTCCTTGGTTCTCTTGAATCTGATCGACATCCTGCGAGCCTGGAAGTCGGTATCGTTGGAGCAGGAAGAGATCTCGCGGTAGCAGTTGTTGGAGGGCATCCAGACCTCGAGGTCGTAGCACTTAGCGGCATTGAATCCCACGTCGCCAGTGGAGAGGCAGACCACATGATAGGGCAGCTTGAGCAGCTGGAGAATCCTCTCAGCCTCGTGGGTCAGATGCTCCAGCTCCTTCCAGGAATCCTCGGGCTTGGAGAAGGTGACCAGTTCGACCTTCTGGAACTGGTGCTGACGGATGATACCGCGGGTATCGCGGCCAGCCGCTCCCGCCTCCGCTCTGAAGCAGGAAGAGTAGGCGGTGTACCTGATGGGCAGGTCCTCGCCCTTGAGGATCTCACCGCGGTAGAGGTTGGTGACAGGGACTTCAGCCGTAGGAATCAGCCAGTAGTTTCCCTCGGTCTGGTTGTCGACGTGATAAGCCTGGTCAGCAAACTTAGGAAGCTGTCCAGTTCCCGTCATGGTATCGGTGTTCACCATGTAGGGAGGGAGAACCTCGGTGTAACCGTTGGCGATATGGGTATCGAGCATAAAGCTGGCGACCGCTCTTTCCAGGTGAGCGAAGGGACCCTTGTAGAAGACGAAGCGAGGTCCAGCGACCTTGACTGCTCTATCGAAATCGAAGTAGCCCTTTTCGATGCCAAGCTCCCAGTGTGAACGGGGCTGGAAGTCGAATTTAGTGGGCTCACCGATGGTCCTTTCAACGCGGTTGTAGGTGTCATCGGGTCCGACGGGAAGCGAAGGATCGGTGATGTTGGGAGTCTTCAGCAGAGTCTCCCTGATGATCTTGTCGATCTCCTCGATCCTCTTATCGTCCTTGGCGATCTCATCCTTGGAATCGGAGACCTGCTTCTTGATGGTCTCAGCCTCATCCTTCTTGCCCTGAGCCATCAGCATTCCAATTTTCTTGGAAAGGGTGTTACGAGAATTCTTCAGCTCGTCGCCCTTCTGGATCAGGTCGATCCTCTCCTTGTAGAGCGGGGGAAGTTCCCTCAGGTAGCTGTAGTCTCCATTCCTCTTGTTGAGGTTCTCGATCACCGCGTCCAGGTGGTCGATGACGTATTTGATATCGAGCATTGTCTTCGCTCCTTTTTTCTTTTAGATTATAGCGCCGCTTATGGTAGAGGTGAGAGGGGCGATCTATTGCACGATAGCATTATGTATGACTTTACATTTACCATACCTGATTTTTAGGTTTCGACCCTGCTGTCTCCTTCTGTGAAATCCGATATTCCTAAATTTGAATATGTGGGCTTGCTGCGGATATATCTATCTTTAAATCTTCGCTTGAAAGATGCTATCAGGTGGATGGTAGAGGTGAGCCTGCTGAAAATATTTATCAGTAGAGCTGTATATCTTTTCTATTTAATGAATAGTTAACACTCTCGGATTATTTTTTTATTACTATTATTGAATTGTCGGAGGTTGGAGGTTCTATCGATGACGAGGATTCTAGTGGTGGAAGATGATAGCAATCTGAACGGTGTTGTCTGCGAGTACCTCAAGTACCTCGGATATATCGTCGATGGATGCCAGGATGGTCGCGAGGCTCTCGAGTATCTGAGCGATAACAAGTATTCTCTGGTCATAACGGACATCATGATGCCTAAGATGGATGGATACGAGCTGGCGAAGGCCATCCGCTCTACCGACGATAAGCTCCCTATCATGTTCATGACGGCGAGGGAGGATATTCAATCCAAACAGAGAGGATATGACTTGGGAATAGACGAGTACATAGTTAAACCTTTCAGTTTGGAAGAGTTAGCCATGAGGGTTAAAGCTCTGCTCAGAAGAGCTGATATCCAGGAGACTAAGAGTTTGGTGATCGGCAATCTGAAGATGGACAGAGAGGAGCATGTGGCCTATATCGACGGGAAGCCGATCGATCTGACGGTTAGGGAGTTCGACATCTTGATGAAGCTTCTCTCCTATCCGCGCAAAGCTTTCACCCGCGCGCAGCTGATGGATGATTTCTACGGTTACGATACGTCGAATTCTTCGCGCACCGTAGATGTCTATATGACCAAGATAAGGGAGAAGACTGCCAAGTGTGATGGGTTCGATATCGTGACGGTCCACGGTCTCGGCTATAAGGCGGTGCCCAGAGTATGAATAATGGTTCCGAGCGCCGCAAAGGTATCCATCGGGCGGTTACCCTGCTGGTATTCGCAGGCAGTTCGCTGGTTCTAGGAATCATCGCCATCGCTGTTTTCTGGGGAGCCTATGAGCAGACATCTAAGAACTTCTGGATAGCCGCGGCGGTGACCGCTATGGTCTTGATCGTGCTAGGCGTGATCGCCCAGATGGTCTGGGAGATGTATCGAAAGAAGGTCGTCGAGAATCCCTCTCAGGATATCATCCTAGCTTGTGACAAGATGTCGAGGGGAGATTTCCACATCTCGCTCAAGACGATGCACGACTGGGGATACTACGATGAGCTGGATCAGGTGAAGATCTACCTGATGAAGATGGCGGACGAGCTATCCAAGAACGAGATCCTCAAGTCGGACTTCATCGCCGATGTGTCGCACGAGATCAGAACTCCTCTATCCGTCATCTCCGCCTATACCAACTCGCTCATGGTGCCTAACATCTCGCCGGCCGAGCGGGAGAACAGCTTGAAGGTTCTCTCTAGCACCTGCATGAAACTGTCGGTCATGGTTTCCAACATCCTCAAGTTGAATAAGTTGGAAAACATGAAGATAGTACCTAAGATAAATGTTTTTAATCTTTCAGAATCTTTGACTCAGTGTACGCTTCAAGCGGCTGACAAGATGGATGAGAAGGGGATTGAACTCGACTGTGATATCCCGGACCGAGTCATGGTGAAATCCGATAAGGATCTGCTCGAGATCATCTGGAACAACCTGCTGTCGAATGCGATCAAGTTCACCGACAAGGGCGGGAAGATCACGGTGCGCCTCTTCAAGAGCGGAGACAGGATCGTGGTCTCGGTCAAGGACACCGGCTGCGGGATGTCGGCGCAGACGGGGAAGCGGATATTCGAGAAGTTCTACCAGGGCGATACTTCGCACAAGGAAGAGGGCAATGGGCTTGGCCTCTCGCTGGTGAAGCGAGTCATCGATATGCTGGGTGGAGACATCAAGGTTGAGAGTACGCTAGGCAAGGGTAGCACGTTCATGGTTTCGCTCTTGGATGAGCGGTAGAGGAGTGATCATATGAATAATCAGGAAAAGGATCAGTTCGATTACACCTACTCCGCCCCCGATGAGCAGGAGCGGGAAGAGATCGAGGGAATAAGGAACAAGTATCTTCCTAAGAAATCCGCCTCCGAGGGAATCAGAGAGCTGAAGAAGCTCGATAATCGGGCGGAGATGATGGGATTCTGGTGCTTTGCGGTAGTCGGCATACTGGGTATCCTGTTCTTTGTGGGCGGTATAATCCTCTGTCTCTTCGCCAATAAGGGTGGGACCAAGGCTGCTTTCTTAGGGGGCGGACTGACCCTGTGCGTGTTGGGTATCGTCGCGCTGATCCTAGCGTTTCCTATCCGGAGTTGGGTCAATCGGTTCAGCCGTAAGATCTACGGTTCACGCATATTAAAAATCTCAGATGAGATCCTCTCATCTGAGCGCGTCTCGGATACGCGTAGCCACGAGGAATAGTCGGTCGATCTGCGTCTCTTCCTTAGCTGAGCAGGATTTGAATCCTGCTCTATTTTTATTTTTGGTTCCTCCTTCCCTGTTCTATCTTTATCTCGAGAGTTGAAGAGGAGGAAGGGCATAGAAAGAACTGGGTGAAAAATCCTTCAGTTCCCTATCAGCCTAGTCATCTATTCAAAAGAGATTTTAGCGGCGCCAGCGGGTTGCTCTCGGCCCGCTCCTTCAATCTCTTGAAGGCCTTCTCGGGGATGGTCGAGGTGCTGATATTCTTGATCGTCTCGTAGGTTTTTATCGTATTTAGAGATACGGGTATGAAGTCGTTATTCGGAATGTAGGTGTCTTTAAAGAATCGCAGTTCTACCGAGAGGAAGGGGATTTTTCGCGCGATGAAATCGTTGAAGAGCGGAGCGTCTACCGCATACTCATCCAGACAGATGACGGCTTTGACCTTCTTCAGGAGCGAGGAAACCATCTCCTCTCTCAGCTCCGGCATGATGCGCAGGTTGCTCAGATTCTCCTTCTCATCTATCGTGGTCCGCTGCGGCTTGCTCAGGGGGAAGTCTCCCGCGGATATGAACTGCGAGAAGGGCATCATCCTGACGATCGATCTCGCTGCGCTCCGCTGCTCTCTGTTCGTCGGATCGAGCACTATCAGATACGTTGGTCTATCCGGGGATAGGAGCAGGGATTTAAACACCAGCTGGTCGTCTAGACTCGAAGCTGAATCATCGGAGGTATTCGGCAGGTAGAGCGGGAGGATCGATATCTTCTTTTCAGCCACGCCAAAGCTGATCAGTATATCTTTCTGGGTCTGATTCCAAACGATGATCCGATCGGCTAGATCGTAGCAGTGCGCATGCCTGAGCCGGTAGCCTTTCGCGGTGGGGTCGATGAAGCTCTTCTGCCCGAAGGCGATGAGGATCTTCTTGACCCGGGATCGGTCGGGGACGTCGCGGTACGCTTTGATGAAGCTGCCGGGTGAGGTGCCGAGAATGAGGTGCGGATCGTCATCGGGAGATCGGACGAGTTCCAGATTCAGTTCCGCCACCAATCTCTCCGCGAGGGCGGGGCCGGGACGATAGAAGAGTCCTTTCGGATTCTTCGCCCGGGCGATCAGCACTCTAGTTCTGGTCATCGGAATCCGGGTCTGTCGTATCGGTGGTGTCGCTCGACTCCTCTTCATCCTCCTGCGCCTGGGCCTGCGCCATAGCCTTCTGATCGGTGGACTGGTTGTCGGAATCGGCCTTCGCCTGGGCGGAGGAGTTCTGCTCATCGATGGTCTTCTCGGAGGGAGAGATAGTGACCGAGGCGATGCTCTCGCCATCTCTGGGTCTGACGAGTATCACGCCGATCGAATTCCTGGAGCAGGTCTTGATCTGGGTCAGCGAGGTCTTCATGATGGTGCCGGAATCGGTGATCACGATGACGTCCTCGTCGCCTTTGACGACGCTCATGAATACGAGAGCGCCGGATTTCTCACTCTCTCTGAGCGTCTTGACACCCATGGATCCCCTCGAGGTCTCCCGGTATTCGGACAGGGGCGACATCTTGGAGAAGCCATTGGCGGAGACGGTGAGAACCTGGTTACCCTGCAGCGAGGTCGAGAAGCCTACGACCTTGGCACCGGCTAGGTTCATCGCGATGACGCCCGCGGCATTTCTGCCCATGGGACGGACTTCGGACTCGTCGAACATGCAGAGCTTACCAGCGGAGGAAGCGATGCAGATCTTCGCGTGTCCATCGGTGGGCTGGACGCCGAAGAGCTGATCGCCTTCCTTCAATCCTAGAGCGATCTTGCCGGCGCGGTTGATCTGGCTGAACTCTTCGGCCGGGGTCTTCTTGATGATGCCGTTCACGGTGACGAAGGTCAGGTAGGTGCCGGGCTTGGAGTCGTTGGGGAAGATCTCCAGCACCTTCTCTCCCTCGGACAGAGGCAGCAGGTTGATGAGAGGGATGCCCTTCGAGGTGCGGCTGCCCTCGGGGATCTGATAGCCCCTCAGCCTGTAGACCTTGCCGATGTTGGTGAAGAAGAGGATATCCTGCTTGGTGCGACCGATGGTCAGAATATCGACCTCGTCATCGTTCTTAGTGGTCATACCAGTGATACCGATGCCGCCTCTGTTCTGAGTCTTAAACTCGGTAGCATCCATTCTCTTGATATATCCACCTTTCGTCAAAGCGATGAGGATGGCTTTGTCGTCGATCAGATCCTCATCGTCTTCGGAACCGATGTCGTCCGTGATCTCGGTGCGGCGGTCATCTCCGAGCTTGGCCTTGATCTGCTCCATCTCGCCGATGAGCGTCTCGTCCAGATGCTTGGGATCGTTGAGGATCAGCCTGTATTCCTCGGAGTCCTTGACCAGCTGGTTCTTCTCGTCGAGGAGCTTCTGCTTCTCCAGTCCGGTGAGCCTCCTCAGGGTCATATCCAGGATGGACTTCACCTGATCGTCGTCCAGCTTGAATCTCTCCTTCAGCCGGGTAGCTGCCTCATCCTGCGTGGATGAGGAACGGATGATGCGGACGGTCTCATCGATCGCATCCACGGCGGTCAGCAGACCGTCGATGATGTGGATCCGGTCGGTCGCGCGCTTCAGATCGAAGGTGGTTCTCCTCCTGATGACTTTTCTCTGGAAGTTGATGTAGATCTGGAGGGCGGCCTTCATGTTGAGGACCTTGGGGGTGCCGTCGTCGAGCGCCAGCATATCGACGGCGAAGTTCAGCTGGAGCTGGGTGTATTTGAACAGGTGGTTTATGACGATCTCGGGGTTAGCGCCTTTCTTCAGATCGATCTGGAAGACGGTGCCGTGCTTCTGGTCGGAGTAGTCGGCGATATCCTGGATGCCCTCGAGCGTCTTGTTGTCGCTCAGCTCCATGATCTTCTTCGCCAGCTCCTTCTTGTTGACCATGTAGGGCAGCTCGGTGAAGACGATGGACTGCTTGCCGTTCTTCTCCTGTAGGTGGTAGCGGCCTCTGATCTTGACCGATCCCAGACCGGTCTCAAAGTAGCGGCGGATGCCCGCCCGACCGCAGATTATTCCTCCGCCGGGGAAGTCGGGTCCCTT
The DNA here is from genome assembly GCA_002437105.1 of Caryophanales bacterium UBA6449. GTDB lineage: Bacteria > Bacillota_I > Bacilli_A > RFN20 > CAG-288 > CAG-568. Next base: position 88,742 of record DJOB01000006.1, on the reverse strand, counting down.
GATGTACTTCATCAGATCCGTCGGGGTGAGGTCGGGATTTCTCATCAGGGCGATGATACCGTCGAAGGTCTCCCGCAGGTTGTGCGAGGGGATGTTGGTCGCCATTCCGACCGCGATACCCTGCGATCCGTTGAGCAGGAGGTTAGGGATTCTGGAAGGTAGGACTACCGGCTCCTTTCCATCGCCATCGTAGGTATCGACAAAATCGACGGTATCCTTATTGATGTCCCGCACCATCTCGAGGGCGCGCCTAGCGAGTCGGGCCTCGGTGTAACGCGAGGCCGCGGGCTCATCTCCATCCTGCGATCCGAAGTTACCGTGTCCGTCGACCAGGGGATATCTGAGCGCGAAGTCCTGTGCCAGTCTCGCCATGGCCATATAGATCGAGGAATCGCCGTGGGGGTGGTAACGTCCCATGACATCACCGACGATACGCGCGGACTTCTTGAAGGGTTTGCCGGGCCAGACTCCCATCGCGGCCATGCCGTAGATGATCCTGCGCTGGACGGGCTTCATGCCGTCGCGCGCGTCGGGCAGCGCTCGCGCGGTGATGGTGGACATGGCGTAGTCCAGGAATGAGACCTTGATCTGAGAGTCTAGCTCCGCAGGCTGCAGTCCGCCCTGAATACCTTCCTGTACACCGACTAGTCCCGCGCCTTTGACGGGCTTCTCTTCCTTCTTCTCAGAGTCATCGCCCTCATCGGGTATCTCGATGTCTCTGCTCTCGTTCTCCTCTTCAGCCATAAGTATGGTCCTTTCTCCTCGGTGGGGTCGTCAGATATCCAGGTTCTTGGTGAATCTGGCGTTGGAGACGATGAACTCCTTGCGGGGCAGTACGGCTTCACCCATCAGGTCGGTGATGGCGTTAGCTGCGGCTTCCGCATCGTCGACGGTTACCTGCTTGAGCCAGCGACGGCCTTTGATCATCGTCGTCTCAGCCAGCTCGTTGGGGTCCATCTCACCTAGTCCCTTGTAACGATTGAGGGTGTATTTGGCATTCTCGGGCAGATGTTTCTTCAGGTCGGGGAGTTCCTCCTCTCTGAAGCAGTAGTAGTCGTGTCCCTGGTAGGACAGCTTGTAGAGGGGAGGCATAGCGATGTAGACGTGACCGGTGTCGATCAGGGGTTTCATGAAGCGGTAGAAGAAGGTCAGAAGGAGGATCTGAATGTGTGAACCATCGACATCAGCATCGGTCATGATGATGACCTTGTCGTACTTGATCTTGGAGACATCGAACTGTTCACCGGCTCCGGCGCCGATGCACTGGATCATATTCATGATCTCGGCATTTTTCTCGATCCTAGTTGCAATCGCCTTCTCGACGTTCAGGATCTTTCCCCTCAGCGGGAGGATGGCCTGCGTTCTAGCGTCGCGGCCGGACTTGGCGGAACCGCCAGCCGAATTTCCCTCGACGATGAATAGCTCTCTCTCCTTGGGGTCCTTGCTGACGCAATCGGCCAGCTTGTCAGACAGGGTGGAGTTGAGTCCGGTCTTGAACTGGGCCTGCTTCCGCGCGCGCTCAGCGGCCTTTCTGCCCTTGAAGGCGGACAGCGATCGATCGAAGAAGGCTCGACCTTCCTTGGGGTGTTCCAGCAGCCACTCCTTGAGGTTGTCGCCGACGATGGAGGAGACATCCTTTCTCACCTCGTAGTTGCCGAGCTTGCCCTTGGTCTGTCCATCGTACTCCGGATTGGGGTGCTTGACGGACAGGACGACGGTCAGACCTTCGGTCAGATCCTCGTAGGTGAAATTTTCGTCGCTGTCCTTGAGCCAGCCCTTAGCGCGATAGTAGTTGTTCAGCTCGCGACCCAGCGCGAGCCTGAATCCCTCCTCGTGGGTTCCACCTTCGGGGGTGTTGATGTTGTTGCAGAACGACCTCATGTTGAAGGGGCGCGTAGCGGTGGGCTGCAGCGCACACTCGACGAAGACGTTGTCGCTCTCGCTCATTCCTTCGAAGTAGGGGACGGCGTCGAACAGCACGCTCCTTCCCTGGTTGAGATACTTCACATACTCGACGATGCCACCCTTGTACATGAAGGTCTCGTTGACCTTCTCATTGCCTCTCTCATCCCGCAGCGAGAGCTCGAGACCGCCGTTGAGGAAGGCGGTCTGTCTGAGCTTGTCTCGGATCTCCGAGAAGGAGAATTCGGTGGTCTGCTTGAATATGGTGGGATCGGGGGTGAACTCGACGGTGGTGCCGGTCTTCTCGAGGGGGCAGGTGCCGATGATCTCCAGTCCCTTAGAGACTACCTTGCCACCGTTGGCGAATCTGATCTGGTGGATCTTGCCGTCCCGGTAGACGGTGACGGTCAGCGAGGTTGAAAGGGCGTTGACGACCTTGGCGCCGACACCGTGAAGTCCTCCCGAGACCTTGTAGCCGGTTCCACCCTCGAACTTTCCACCGGCGTGGAGGTCGGTGTAGGTGATCTCGACGGCGGTCTTGGTCTGTCCCTTGGCTATGTCGACAGGAATTCCACGGCCATCATCCTCGATCCTGGCTCGGTTTATGGGATTGTCCTTGGTTCCCGGCAGCAAGGTGACTCTGATGTGGTGGCAGTAGCCGGCGAGCGCCTCATCGACCGCGTTATCCACGATCTCGCGGATGAGCAGGTTGAGTCCTTTGGGACCGGTGGATCCGATGTACATGCCCGGGCGCTCCCGGACGGGCTCGAGGCCCTCGAGTACCCTGATGTCCTTAGCGGTGTAATCGGACTTGGCCTTCAGCTCCTTCTGGAGCTCTTCCGCCGACATGGTCTTGAAGGCGACATCCTCGGACGAGAAGTCTTCCGCCTTGTCCTCGGGCAGCACCTCGGGGACTATCTCGGGCTTCTTCTCCGCAGTTCCAGGCGCTTTGAAAGAGAGCTTCTTGACCTTCTCGCTGACCTTCTCCTTCTCCTTGAGCGAGATGTCGGTATCCTTAGCGGTGGTGTCGTTGATTATCTCGATATGCTCGGAGGATGCGCCTGTCGCCTGGACGGGTTTCTTCTCCTGATTCTGTTTCTGATCTTCAGCCATTGTTGACCTCCTCGGCAGGTACTACCCGGCCGTTATCGACGGATATGATCGTCCTGTTCCCGGAATGGTCCGCCTCGTTTCCCGAGATGATCGTCTGCCCTAGCTTCTCTGCTAGGGAAAGCAGATTGCCTCGTCTCTTCTCGTCCAGATCGGATAGCACATCGTCCATTACAAGTATGGGGTAGTCCTTCTTGCTATCGCCTATTATCTTTGCCAGAGCTAGGATGAACGAGAGCGAGGCTAGCCGGTTCTGCCCCTGCGATCCGAACGAGCTGATGGGTTTTCCATCGATCGTGCAGATCACATCGTCCAGGTGCGGACCGAGTGCGGTCATGCGCCTGGTCCGCTCGATCGAGCGCTTCCTCTCGAAGTTGTCCTCGGCTTGAGCTCTGAACGTCTCGTAGTCGTCGATATCGGGCATATCTGTGCGGTAGGATATCGCGATCCTGGCTCCGCCGCCGAACAGGTCTGAGAAGGTCGGTCCAGCTAGCGCGTCAGCCTTCGTCAGGAGTTCCTTCCTGTTGCACACCAAGCGGTAGGAGTTCGATATCAGCTCGCGCGTATAGGCGCCGACCACATCGTCGTCGCACCGCTGCTGCAGGGCCTGATTCCTCAGCTTCAGCAGCATGCGGTAGCGCGACAGGGTATACAGGTACTTGGGGTATATGCTGGACAGCGCCTCATCTATCGCCTTCCTGCGTTCCCCTGGCTCAGAGCGGAACAGGAATACCCGGCGGGGATCGAAGCAGGTCACAGCGATGCTCCCATAGAATGCGGAGATCGTCTTCATCCTCTTTCCGTCGAGTTTGACCAGTTTCGACTGTGGTGAGATCGTGACATCGACGATCTTGGTGTAGCTGTCCAGGTTCGAGTCGAACTCTCCATGTATCATCGCCATCTTCTGCCCGACCCTGATCAGGTCGCGATCGAGACTCTTGCGGAACGAGTGAACCTGTCCCAGGTAAGCTATCGCCTCCAGGAGATTCGTCTTTCCCGCACCGTTCGGACCGCAGATGAAGTTGAGACCAGGCTTGAATGCGATATCCGCCTCTTCGAAGTTCCTGTAATCCTTGAGCCCTAGTCTCCTGATCCGCATATCTTGACGGTCAGGTTATCGAAGACGACGGAATCGCCGGGTCTGAGCTTAGCTCCGCGTCGATTCTCAGCGTGACCATTGACCTGGATAGGGTGGTCGGCGAGGTACTCTTTAGCGTCCGAACCTCTTTCGACGAGACCGACGAATTTGATGAGCTGACCCAGGCGAATGAACTCTTCTCCCGGCTCTAGAGAGACTTTCTTTTCGGGCATTAAAAAACCTCCGCTTACGCGCGTGCGCGGTTATTATTATAAATAATATTTATAAATAATACATATTATAAGTGTCTGAAATCCCGCACTTATTTGCGCTCTTAAAAGCGTCTGATTTGTGCTATCACTATCGGTGTTTAGAGGATAGAAAAATGAGAAAGACACAATCTCTATTAGCTCTGTTTTCAGTCTTGACCCTCTCCTTGGGGTCATGCGACATAATCGACGATATCTTCGGCTCTTCACCCGATTCCAGCTACGCTTCATCCCAGTCTTCATCCAGCGTGGAATCCACTCGCGATTCGGAGTCATCCGCGTCTGATTCCAACACGAGCTCTGCATCTTCAAGTACCGCGGCGACCTCGGCTACCGAGAGGAGGTTCGCTCACACCTTCATCGCCGATGACTTCAAGAAATCGATGAGTGGGAGTCAGCTCTCCGCTGGCGAGTTGACCGTGAATGGACTGACGTTCTCCTACTCGGCTGCCAACTATCTCGCTCAGCATAACTCCGGGATTCAGCTCGGCTCGAAGAATAAGCCCCAGACGATTCCGTTCACCCTCACCGCTTCTCTTCCCGAGGGCACGGTGGTGACGGGCTGGTCGGCCACGGTCGAGAATGCGAGCGGTGGAGCAGCGACTTTAAAGACGGTCGCGGGCGAGCACAGCTTCACCCAGGACTTCGATCACACGCAGGGAAACCACACGATCTTCGAGAGCGGTTTAAATGCCCCTGCCACCTCTTTCACTTTCTCCTTCCAAGCCAAGACCGATGGCCGGGCAATCTATTTCTACGAGCTCTCCATCTCCCTTCACAACGAGGCGGGGCTTTCCGATTCCATCACCGATGATTCTGGGGCCACTAGGGATCCTGTTGTCCCTGGACAGGGCGATATCCCCTCTACCAACTACGAGTTGACCACGGAGGATATCTACTACGCCGATGTGGATCTGACGCAGACCGGTGAGGCGTTGGAGCTGTCTCTGCGCCAGAAGATCAGCGATCATAAGGTTCTATCCTACGGCGATGCTAAGCACATGCTTCTCTACACCGATGAGAGCTTGGATAGGCCTGGATACGATTACGGCATGTGGGATGGTGACTATATCGCAGCGACCTGGACCAATGGAGGATCCTGGCAGCGCGAGCACGTGTGGGCTGCTTCCCATCTGGGGCTGCCTGATGGTGAGGATGGTCACGATGACCGGGAGAAGGGAGCGCAGTCCGATCTGCACAACCTCCGCGTCGCCTGCGGATCTTCCAACAACTACCACAGCAATCGTTACTTCGCTGATCAGGATTCAGCCGAGACGGCGGACAAGGAAGGATATTTCTTCCCCAATGTCGACACTTCCGACAACCTCTCGGGAATCCATGAATACCAGGGTGACTGGCGCGGTGATACCGCGCGCATCGTCTTCTATATGGCCACGATGTACGATAATCTCAATGTGACCGATACCCCTGACGATAGCCCGGTTAACTCTATGGGTCTCCTGTTCGTTCTACTGAAGTGGAACACCGAGGATCCCGTCGATGCTTTCGAGAGGCAGAGAAATGAGAGGATATTCGAGTATCAAGGCAATCGAAATCCTTTCATCGATCATCCTGAACTAGTCAATAAAATTTGGAATAAATAAGATAAATCAATATAGCAATTCTAATAATATATTAAGAATTGTTCTTAATCGACCACATCGTTCGTCCCTGTGGTCGATTTTTATTTCTGTTTTATTCTCTCCGCTAAAATTGTTTTTAGAACGGTTGCACTATACTCTATCTAAAAGGGGGAGCTGGGTATGAGAGCAGAGGGTAAGAGGAGTTTTCTTCCGGCGTTTCTAGGTTCGATCTGCTTCGGTCTCTTTTCCACTCTGCCTGGCCTGCCGCTGGGTTCTTTCAATCGGGCCTTCGGCGGCGACGATGAGATGGAGAAGGGACTCTCTCGAGCGAAGGGATGGATCGAGTTGAGCGTATTGGTACTCGGGATATTCATCCTGTTCCCGCTGAGTCTTCTAGCGTTTGTCTACCCTGTGGTTGAACTGCGGAGCCGGTCGATGTTCGGCTTCGTTCTGATGGTTATCGTGATGGCGGCCGGCAGCTTGATCGATCCTATCTTTCAGATATTTAGAGGCACGAAGAGAAAGAATGGAAAGGGGGTCAATTTGTATGGAGTGGCCGCTTCTGCCGCTCTCGGCTTAGCGGTTTTTGCTCTCGTCTGTTTTGGACTCCGGGATAAGCTTCTGATCGGTAACTATGCTAATGCCGACGCTTTGAGTTGGGTGGGGTTAGTTGTCTGTGGCTTGGTCTTGGCTCTATCGGCTGTTATTCCCTCCCTATCTGGAGGGTTGATCCTTCTTATCACTGGGGCATTCACCGGATTGATCCAGAATGCTAATCTGCTTCTCAAATCCTCTGAGGGACGGAGTTGGAATGCGCTGACTCTCGTCTTTGTGTCTCTCGTCTTTACTCTCTTTACGGTGATGTTCTTCAATCTGAGGAGGATGGCGAGAAAGAGAGTCGCTAGGCTCGATACCTATCTGAGCATCTTCGGATCGGTGCTGACTTTGGGTCTGACGGTGTTTTATGCGGCTTCGGAGCTGGGGAGTGCCATCGATTCTTTTAAAGCGTTGGAGGCGGATCAGCGAGCGATTCTCATCTGGGTGATACTCGGTCTAGCTCTGGTGGGGTTATCGCTCAGCCTCGTGCCTTTCGTGGTCGATCTGGCTCGCTCAGGCGTCATTCCTGGAGCGGTGGACCGGACGAAGGGTAGAAGGGAACAGATCAGCGGAGAGATCTATTCTCCCGTGTACGATGATCGGGATAGTGCTAGCTATCACTATCAAGATCAAGGTGGTGCAGCGGACACTTCGCAGCATGGTGATTCGGCGACGCTGGATACGATGAAGGAAGAGGACGATCGTGATTCTTCATCCTTGAAAGACGCTCTTGAGGGATCGCCTGACGTGTTAAAATCCTCTACCAGCGAAAAAGCTGGTGAGGGTAAACCTGAATCCAGCCACGATGATGAGCTGGATGATCTCAAGAATATCCTCGGTGATTCAAACAGGAGGTAGTATGAGCATCCCTAGACTTGTCGATGGCAACAATCAAGTTAATGTCTCCAATTCGATCCTCGCGTATTTTGGTGTCCCTCCACTGCACAACACGTTCAAACCGCTGGATGAGCTGTTGAGCCGGAACAAGGATCGTAAGATCTGCCTCTTTCTCTACGATGGATTCGGCAAGAGCATCCAGCGTGGACTGAGGACGCAGGCCCCATTCATCTACGACCACGCCAGGTTTGATGTCTCGGCAGTCTACCCTCCTACCACGGTGGCGGCTACTACCGCTATCCTGTCTGGCAGATATCCTATCGAGACCGGCTGGCTCGGCTGGTGCCAGCATTTCAAGGACGTGCAGACCGAGGATCCCAATCGTCGCTATATCGTGATGTTCACCGGTGGTATCCAGGGATTTCAAGATCTGGTCGTCAATGGCCCTAAGCCGATCGATATCCTTCCTTACCGATCTATTTTTTCTCTGATCGATGAAGTCAAGGGAAAAGGATTCGCGAGGAGCGTAATGGCTTTTGACTGTAAGGATGAACAGGGGAATATGTCGGCCGGGGTCTTCTATGAGAATGTCGAGAAGCAGCTTAGAGATCCCGGGTGTGGCTTCGTATACGCCTATTGGCCCGAACCAGATCACAGTCTTCACAGTTTAGGGATCCACAGCGAAGAGGTTCGCAAAGCTGCCTATCTGATCGATCAGGAGACCAGCGAGATATGCCGTCGCAACTCTGATGTGATCTTCCTATTCATTGCGGACCATGGGCATGTTCCTGTCACCTGGATCGATATCAGGGATTTTAAGGATCTGACCGATACTCTGGTTGAGCCGCGTTTCTCCATTGAACCGCGCTTCGCGACGGTCTCTGTCAAACCTGGTCAGGAGCAGAACTTTAAGATCGCTTTTGAGAATCATCTCTCCAAGTGGTTCGATCTATACACGAAGGAACAGATCTACGCTGAGCATGTGTTCGGATTCGGCGTACCTCACAAGTATGTGGATGATTTCATCGGTGACTTCGTCATGGTTGCGACTAGCGATAAAGCCCTGTACGATGGCTATAACTACAATGGATTGAAATGGAATCATGCCGGTGCGAAACCTGAAGAGAGAGAACTTCTGCTCGGAGTCGCTAATTTATAGGATAGTCTCGATCTGATTGGTGGCTTTTCTATACTTTTAGGCAGGTATCAAATACCTGCTTTTTACTTATATACTGCTTTATACTAGATAAGTTGATCATATGGGGGCTCACTATGGATGAAGGAATGATAGTAGTCAAGGGTGCTAGAGAGAATAACCTCAAGAATATCGATGTGAGCATACCGAAGGGTAAACTGGTTGTTTTCACGGGAGTTTCAGGGTCGGGTAAGTCAACTCTTGCTTTCGATACTATCTTTGCTGAAGGACAGAGAAGATACATACAATCTCTTTCATCTTATGCCAGAATGTTTCTTGGCAATACCAAGAAACCCGATTGCGATTCGATCGATGGTCTGCAGCCGGCCATCTCCATCGATCAGAAGACCACCTCGCACAATCCCCGCTCGACAGTCGGAACGGTCACGGAGATCTACGACGATCTGAGGCTGCTGTGGGCGAGGATCGGTGTCGCTTACTGTCCGGTTCACAATATCCCCATTCAGCCCGTCTCGCTGCAGCAGCTGGCGGATATGGTCTTGAAGCATAACATCGGCACGAAGGTGACCCTTCTCGCTCCGGTTGTCAGAAACGAGAAGGGTACGCACGCTGATACGATGCAGAAATTCATCCAGGGTGGATTCAATAAGGCACGGATCGATAAGCAGCCCATGCAGCGATATATGGTCGCTCCCATCCTCGATAAGAACGTCAAGCACAATATCGATTTCCAGATCGACCGCTTCACTCTCAACGACAAGTCGAAGGAGAGGGTCTACGATTCGCTCAGAGTCGCGTTGGACTATGGTCGTGGATACGTGGTTATCCAGTTCGACGATGGACCGGAGAAGCTGTATTCGACGCATCAGAGCTGCCCGATCTGCGGCTTTACTGTACCGCCGCTCGAGCCCCGTATCTTCTCTTTCAATAACCCTCTGGGCGCTTGCCCAGACTGCAAGGGCATGGGTGTCAAGATAACTCCCGATCCCGATCTGCTGGTTCCCGATCCCCGTCTATCCATAGAGGAGGGAGCGCTGAAGCCGTATGGCAAGAATCGCTCCAATTCTGATTGGGTCCGACTGACCAAGCTCTGCGAGGCGGAAGGCATCGATATGACGGTTCCCTACAACAAGCTCTCCAAGAGGCAGAAGGACGTTATCATGAACGGACCTTCGGAGCCGATAAATATCAAGTTAGTCTCCGGCAGTGGATCCATCATCAACTCCACGATAGATGAGGGACTGCGGGGGAAGATCGAGCGGCTCTACAACCAGACGCAGTCGAGCTGGATGAAGGATTGGTACGCCACCTTCATGGGTCAGACCATCTGCCCCACCTGCCACGGAGCGAGGCTCAACGATACGGTCCTGTCGGTGAAGATCGGTGGTCTTTCGATCTACCAGGCCTGTTCCCTCTCGCTAGATAAGCTGCTCGCCTTCTTCAAGGGCTTGAAGCTGACTGAGAATCAAGCCAAAGTGGCGGAGCTGGTCCTCAAGGAAACTGAGGATAGGCTCGGTTTCCTGATCGATGTCGGTCTCGACTATCTGACGCTGTCCCGGATGGCGATGACGCTCTCTGGAGGTGAGAGTCAGCGCATCAGGCTGGCGACGCAGATCGGCTCCAAGCTGACGGGTGTCCTCTATGTCTTGGATGAGCCTTCCATCGGTCTGCACCAGAAGGATAATGACAAGCTGATCAGCACGCTCAAGGAGATGCGCGATCTCGGAAATTCTTTGATAGTGGTCGAGCACGATGAGGATACGATGAGGGCGGCTGACTACATCGTCGATATCGGTCCCGGTGCGGGTGCCCACGGTGGAAGGATCGTGTGCGCCGGTTCCGAGAAGGATATCGAGAATTGCCCGGAGTCGATCACCGGCGCCTTCCTCTCGGGACGCGAGAGGATCGAGGTGCCCAAGCTGCGGCGGAGCTCGCAAAAGTTTATTACTATTCACGATGCTACCTGCCATAACCTCAAGGATATAACGGTGAAGATCCCGCTCGGTGAGTTCGTCTGTGTGACCGGCGTCTCGGGTTCGGGTAAGTCCTCGCTGATCACCGAGTGTCTCTACAAGCGGGCCAAGCAGTACTTCGGTGCTTCGCACCTGCAGGCGGGAGAGTGCGGTGCGATAGATGGATTCAGGAATATATCTCAGGTGATCAATGTCTCGCAGGAGCCAATCGGCAAGACGCCGCGCTCTAATCCCGCTACTTATCTCGGCGTCTTCGACGATATCCGAGAGCTTTTCGCCCAGAGCGTCGCGGCTAAATCCAAGGGTATCACCAAGAGCATGTTCTCCTTCAATGTCCCCGGTGGCAGGTGTGAAGCCTGTCAGGGCGCTGGAGTGAAAAGAATATCGATGGACTTTCTCCCGGATGTCTTTGTCACCTGTGAAGTGTGTCATGGAAGAAGATATTCCGATGATGTGCTATCTATCCAGTATCGTGGAAAATCAATAGCTGACATTCTGGATATGAGAATAGAGGATGCTTTGACTTTCTTCGCTGCTATCCCCAATATATCCCACAAGATCCAAGCTCTGGTCGATGTCGGTCTCGGCTATATGACCCTCGGTCAGTCCTCGACCGAGATGAGTGGTGGCGAGGCGCAGAGGATCAAGCTGGCGAACGAGCTGCAGCGCAGGAGCGATGGAAAGGCTCTCTACATATTGGATGAGCCGACGACGGGTCTGTCCGCCTTCGATGTGAGGAAGCTGATCGCGGTTCTCGAGCGGATCGTCGACGCTGGCAATACCGTGGTGGTGATCGAACACAACCTGGATCTCATCAAGTGTGCGGACTGGATCATCGATCTGGGACCCGATGGTGGTGAGCGCGGCGGAAATCTCATCTGCGAAGGAACTCCTGAGCAGGTGAGGCAGGATCCTAAGTCGTATACGGGTCAGTATCTGAAGAAGATACTCTAGGGAAGCGGAGGTTTCAATCATGTTAAAGATCAAGAAGAGCGTCGTCATCTTCGATGTCGATGGCACCATGGTGGATTCGACGGATCTGATGGTCGCCTCTTTCGGAGCGGCACTCGCCGCGGAGGGTGTTAAAGGCTTCGATAGCGAGAGCGATCTGCTGCCCTACTATGGACCGGATGAGAAGGGTGTGCTGCGCAAGATCCTTCACGACGCCGGACGGGGCGATCGCGCATTCAAGACATTTCTGAAGACTTATGAGGATCGGCACCACGATCTGATGCCCCATCCCATCGATGGTATCCCAGAGCTCCTGAGAAGGTTGCGCGACCGGAGGACCCTGAGGCTGGCCTGTGTGACCGGCCGAAGCCAAGAGACGCTGGATTACACCTTCGAGACCTTCAATCTAGCTCGGTTCTTCGAGAGCATTCAGACCGGTTCTCCCAAGGGTGTGAATAAACCCGATTCCATGCGCCGCGTCTTTGATGAGCTGGGAGTGAATCACAACGAGTGCGTCTATGTGGGCGATACTGTGGCCGATGTCAATTCGATGAGACAGGTGGGCGTTATGACCATATCCGTCTGCTACGCTCACCCGGAGAATAGAGCTGATCTGGAGAGGGTGAATCCCGGGCTGGTCGCTTCTTCGGTCCCCGAGCTCGAGAAGCTGCTCATCGCCAATGTCAGATAGTTGGCGCACTATTTCGTTGGCGGTATCCAGTCTAGTTGTCAACTGAGCTTTACCGCGGGTGTTAATCGCGCTTAATTGCTATAATTCTTATTTGTATTTAAGTACAGCTTTTGTGTACTCATGAAAGGAGAACCTCCATGGTAACTATCTCTGATCTTGCCGCCCACTTCGGATTGAAGACGCTCGTCGGTTCCTCGCAGGCTCTGAATCGTCCTATCACCGTCGTCGAAGTCGATCGTCCCGGTGTCGAGATCATGGGCTTCTTCAACTGCCACGAGTACTCTCGTATCTCGATGATCGGCAACAAGGAGATGAATATCATCTCCACCATGAGCTACGACACTCTGTATCGCAATTTTAAGAACCTCTGCGACCCTCGCTGCCCCGGCATCATCGTCTGTCAGGGATTGCAGTGCCCTCCCGCTCTGCTTCAGGCGGCAAAGGAGATGGATGAGCCCGTCTTCTCGTCGCAGATGGGTACATCGCCTCTCTCCTATGAGATCCTCGATTATCTGTCCTACAACCTCGCGCCTCACACGCAGCTTCACGCAGGTCTGATGGATATCTATGGTGAGGGTGTATTGATCATGGGTGAATCCGGTATCGGAAAATCGGAGATCGCTCTAGATCTGATCAAGCGGGGGCACCGAATCATCGCTGACGATATGGTCGATATCTCGCTGGTCAGAGGCAGTCTTATCGGTCGCTGCCCTGAAGTCCTGCACGGCATGCTGGAGGTGAGAGGTATCGGCGTCATCGATGTCTCGAGGATGTTCGGTATCAACTCGATGAAGAATTTCACCTCGGTCGACTTCGCCATCAAGCTGATTCCGTTCGATCGCAGCCAGCCCATGGAGAGGCTGGGGGTTCGCAATGATCATATCGAGATCATGAAGGTCACTAGACCTCTGGTCGAGCTGCCGGTATCCGCTGGACGCGGCATGGCACAGATCATCGAGACGGCAGTCACCAATCTGAAGCTGAAGAACTACGGTTACGATTCCTCCTATGAGTTCCAGAAGAGATTCATGGAGATCGGTCGCCGTGCCAGAGGTGATAAGTGATGTTCGAACTGCTTAGTCGATCTGCCCGCCTTCCGACCTTTCTGATCCCCTTCGGAGACTCGGGCATGGGTTTGACCTACTACGCTCTCAGCTATCTGATCGGTGCCGGTCTCGCTCTCTTTCTCTCCTGCTATCGTTCCTATCGCGACGGATTCCCCAAGGACTTCTTCATCAATCTGTTCTTCGTGGCTTTTCCCATGGGGATCATCGGAGGTCGCGTCTGGTATGTGATCGCCGATTGGTCGAGCTTCTTCGGACCGGGGGCAGACCAGGAATGGTATGCGATCTGGAATGGTGGTATGGCGATACAGGGAGGAGCAATCTTTGGAATCCTTTCAGGAGTGCTTTTCGCTAAATTCCGTCGTCGCCATACTCCTATCCTGCAGGCTACCGATTGGGCTGTTCCGACAATCCTTGTCGCTCAGATGATCGGACGCTGGGGCAATTTCATGAATGCGGAAGTTCACGGCAATATCGTGAACACTGCCGCCTATTCGCCTATCCTCCCCGGTTTCATCATCAATCAGATGGGATATACCAGCAACGTTAGCACCGCGGCTCTGCCGGATAGTCAGATGTATGTTCCTCTGTTCCTCATCGAGGGTATCTTCAATGTGGCAGGTTACTTCCTTATCACCCGCGGTTTTGAGACGGTGTTGAAGAGGTATCGCCTCTACGGCGATGAGTGCTTCTCCTATCTGGTCTGGTACGGCCTTACCCGTCTCCTCCTGGAGCCGCTGCGGAGCAGCGAGTACCACATGGTCCAGAATGGAACGATGCAGGCTATCCTGATGGCTTGGATATTCGTGGGAGTGGGTCTGCTCCTGATCTTTATCAATCATCTGCTGATCAATCTGGGCGAGAGAAAGCTGGTTGAATATCCTGGCTGGCTCTCGGCTATTCTGGTGAATGGGGCGGACCACTACCTGCCGGAGGGCAATCATTTTCTCAGTGCTGATTTCAAGCTGCGGACGGGAGGTGGACACCAGTGAATAGAAAGATAAAGGGTGTGATCTGGGATCTCGATGGAACGCTCATAGATTCCGATCTCTATCTGGTCGCCAACTATCTTCACATGTATGCCAAGTTCAGACCGGGATACTATCCCCATCTTCGCGAGATTCTGTCCTTCTCGGGCCCTTCGGTGAAGCAGACTCTTTCGGAGCAGTTCCCCGATGTCGACGAGAAGGTCCGGATGGATGAGTTCGTCTCTTTCTCGCTCAGACGGGAGCCGGAATATCTGACTCTCTACAAGGGGGAGCGGGAGTGCTTGCAGGCGATCTCTGACAGCGGTGTGAAGCAGTGTGTGCTGACCAATAAGAAGAGACCATCCGCCCTCAACTGCCTCAAGTCGATGGATATCTATAGATATATGGATGGCCTCGTTTCTCTCGACGATGTGAAGAATCCTAAACCTGATCCGGAGGGAGTGTATAAGTGCTTAGATCTCCTGAGGACCGAGAGGGAGGAGACGATCGTCATCGGCGATTCCTGGACTGATCTGCAGGTGGCTTTAAACAGCGGTTGTCTAGGGGGACTGGTGACGTGGTCCCTGAAGGGGTTGCCCCGCACGAAGCGCGATTACGAATTCGATACGATGGATGATATAAGGAGGCTGATCGCTGATGGAAGAGAATAGCGAGGAGGTACTGCCAGCCTGTGTTATCGGTCTGGGTCCTGCGGGTATAGCTGCTTCTCTGGAGCTGACTGCTAAAGGTATCCACACGATGGCGTTCGAGTTGGGAAATATCGGTGGACAGGTCAACACTACGGCCACGATCGACAACTATCCCAGCTTCTCCGGTCCGGCCATCGATCTGGTCAACAAGTTCTCCGCCGATGTGGATAGGATGGTGGAGGGTGGCTATCTGAAGGTCGTCTACTCCAACGTGACCAGCCTGACGAGGGAAGGGGATCTCTTCCGTGTGAAGACGCGCCGCCTATCCAAGCTTTTCCGGAGCGTGATCGTGGCGAGCGGAACCAGGTATCGTCCCTACGCTATCCCCGATCCTCAGATGACGGTGAAGGGACGCGGATTCTCGCGCTGCGCTATCTGCGATGGACCGCTCTATAAGGGACAGGATGTGATGGTGGTCGGTGGAGGTGAGGCCGCCTTCCAGGAGGCTATCTATCTGGCTTCCATCTGCCGGAGCGTGACGCTGATCAATCGTCGCACGGTCTTTAGAGCTTCTATCCGAGATGTCGAAGCGTTCAGATCCCTTCCCAATACCCGAATCATCGCTCCCGCGGTCACGATCTCCTGCTCCGGTTCTGACCATCTGGAGCACGTCGTGATCAAGGATCCCAACGATGCGGGTAACTCCACCCTTCAGACGCTCGATGTCACCGCTTGCTTCATCTACATCGGCTCGGTCGCCGCGACCTCTTTTGTCCAGATCGACGGCGCGCTGGATGACCGGGGAAATATGAAGGTGGATGAGGATATGCAGAATATCGAGATACCGGGCCTCTTCAGCGCTGGCGATGTGATCGATAGCCCGCTGCGCCAGGTGGCTACGGCGGTGGGGTTCGGTTCGGTCGCCGGCATCTCCTGTGCTAGATATCTCGAGAGGGAGGCGAAAAATGGCAGATATTGATAAGGTGCTTCCAGCCGCGGTCATCGGTCTAGGCGCGAGCGGGGTAGCGGCGGCGATCTATCTCTCCCGGATGGGAATCCTGCCCGTATGTTTCGAGTCGGGCCAGATCGGCGGGCGTCTGAATGAGGCGCCTCTCATCACCGACTATCCGGCCTTCTTAGGGAGCGGTCGCGAACTGAGTGCCAAGTTTTCAGCTCAGCTCGCGGAGAACGGTATCGCCCCCGTCAAGGATGAGGTCGTGGCGCTGTACCAGAATCCCGATGCGACCTTTTCGGTCGAGACTTCTCGAGCGAGATATCTTTTTCGCACGGTCGTCATCTCCTCGGGGACGAAGAGCACTTTTCCGCTGATTCCCGGCGCGGAGGAGAACCGGGGCCTGATCTCCATGGCTCCCGTCTCGGATGCGCCTCTAGTCAAGGGGGGATCGGCTCTCGTCTGGGGCTCGGATGATCGAGCGCTGTCCTCCGCTCTCCATCTTGCTTCCTTCGCCTCTGCGGTTACGCTGGTCGCCGAATCCCGCGGTTCCTTCTCCTCTCCTCTCCTCGCGTCGTTCGAGAAGACGGACGGAGCACAGTTTATCGCGGGCAAGGTCGTCTCGCTGGCTTCCGATGGTGGTGCGGTACGCGCCTCGGTCGCGCGCGCTGACGGATCGCACGTATCCATTGGAGGGAGAAGGATCTTCATCCTGCTCGGTAATCACTACCAGATTCCCGATACGGAATACATCCGTATACCGGAGATAAAGGACGATCAGGGCATGATCGCCGCCGACAGCACGGGACGCACCTTCATCCCCGGTGTTTTCGCCTGTGGCGATGTGGTGCAGAAGTCCATCCGGAATCTGTCTCTCGATGCGGCTGAGGGGGCGATGTGCGGTATTCTCGCCTATCGTTTCTTCATGGATCTGAAGCTGGGAGGGCGGGCCTAGGGCCCCGCTTCTACGATGGCGCAGACGGAGACTTTCGCTAAGCGGGTCAAGAGCGAGTTAGCGCTGAAGACGCCCGCTTCCAGGAAGGGCCAGAAGGCTCTTCTTTCCGGCTTTGTCCGCCCTATCGCTTCCCTGTCTATCGGCTCCAATCCCGTGCTCACGCTGCGCACTGAAGTATCCAACGCGGCTAAGATGGCCTACTCCCTCTTCCGGACGCTCTATTCTCTGACTCCCAGCTTCATCTTCGAGCGGAAGATGAGGTTCGACAAATCCATCGTCTATGTCATCAGGGTGGAAGGGGAGTGCATCTACTCGGTCATGGACGATCTGAAGTGCGTGCGCGATCTGCGCCCCATCCCCCTGCGGTCGCTGGTGAATCCGGACAATATTCAGAATTTCTGTCAGGGTCTATTCATCGCTCAGGGATCGGTCAATTCGCCCGAGGGCAAATCCTATTTTCTCGAGATCACCCTCACTTCCGAGCTGGATGCCACGATCCTCTGCCAAGCTCTGAAGGCGGTAAATCCTCGCTTCGTGTTCAAGGTGGCGTCTATCCGGGACAAGTTTATGATCTACCTGAAGAAGTCATCCGAGATCGCGGAGTTCCTCGCGTGGCTCGGGGCGACCGATGCGGCTCTCGAGTACGAGAACGCCAGGGCGGAGAAGGATCTTCTCAATTCGGAGAATAGATTGAACATCTGCCTCGCTCACAATCTGTCCAAGACGCTCAAGGCGGCTAAGGAGAGCATCGAGCAGATTCAGAAGGTTAAGGATAAGGGGGTGTTTGCGAGTCTGGATCGGCGGACGCAGGCTATCTGCCAGGCGAGGATCCAGGATCCTGAAGCCAACTATCAGGAGCTTTCCGACAAGCTCGTCAGACAGGGCGTGCCGATGACTAAGTCCGGCATCTCCCGAGCGCTGCGGCGCATCAAGGAGATCGCTGACAGCTTAGGGGATAGATGAGAGGTCTACAATGTAGTCTACTAGCGAAGGGGGAATTGATATGGCGAGAGATGATATGAAGATATTTAAGCTCGTGGATTCTATCTATCCCTTCGGAATCAATAACGATGGCAAGCTCTTCTTCATCAACGACAGCAATCTGACTCTGCAGAAGTGCGATAACCCGGCCGCTTTCGACGGGGCGGTCCTGTGCCGTGAGACCGTCGTGCCGGCCGCTTCGGTGATCGAGTTTCTCCACGGTCGTCTATGGCTGGACGATCTGAGCCGCCAGTACCATGCCGACTGCCCGCTGCTGCTGATGCCTTCGACTCCAGTGACGCTGACGCTGGCGATGCTTCGGGATTTCTTCGCGGCGCTCAACCCTCTCTCGCCCACCTGCAACCGCGAGATCGTGGCGCTGGTCTACTTTCTGAGAGTCGCCGGCTTCTTTGCCAATGCGGATCTGAATCCGGAAGGGCACACCATCATCTCTTCACCGCTGAGCGCGAAGGAGGATGATCACATCTTTCGTGTCCTGCGCTTCCTGAAGGATACCTGGTTCGATAATGGTGGTAGCAATCAGGCTGCGGATTCCCTCTCCAAGATCGTCAAGTTCATCGACGAGACGATCAAGCTGTGGCAGAACAATGTGGCTGGTATCGAGATCCCGCTCGATACTAGGGAGGTGGCTGATCTGGTCCAGTATGCTGACCAGAAGCGCGAGGCGATCGAGATGAATCCCGAAGAGAGCGCGCGCATCATCACGGCGCTGACTGAAGCGGCGGAGATGGACGATTTCAGCGCTATCTGCTTCTTCGCCTACGAGTACTACCTCGGCGGTCTGGTGGTACAGAACTATGTCGATGCGCAGCGGTATCTCCTCAAGCTCGTCCGCTCTTTCAACTACTATCCGGCGGCGGAGACGCTGGGATACATCTATTTCTACGGTCTGATCGATGGAACTCCCGACTACCAGAAGGCCTATACCTATTTTTCGCAGGCGGCGCTAGCTGGACTGCCCGCCAGCTTCTTCATGCTCTCCGACATGTATTATTCCGGTCTTTTCGTCGCTAAGGATCGCGGCTTTGCTCACAGCCTCCTGCTGCGGAACTATCGCTTTGAGAAGGCGAAGTATGTCATGGGGCAGTTCTCGTACTTCGCCGATATCTGCTGGCGGCTCGGCCGGGATGCTGACGACAGCGGGGATGCCAGGCTCGCTTACTACTATTATTTATTCTCCTATCGAGCGGTTTTGGATCGAATCGACTGCGGCGATGGCGAGGTCGGCGATGAGGAGCTCCTCACCCAGGTCAGAGCGGCGATCAGGAAGTATCGCGCGAAGTTCTTTATCCGTGGGAAGAAGGTCAGCGTCTCCGAGCAGGACCTAGCGGCTATAGCCAGCGATCTCGATATGAGCTATGGTCGCCGTGATCTCGTGTTCAAGTTCAAAACCACCAAGAGCGGCGGAATCCTGAACTACTCTCTCAAGAGCGGTGGGGATATTCCCGTGCCCGTCCTCTCCAAAGGGGTGGTCCTGCGCATGTCCCATATCAAGATCTATGTGCACACTAAACCCTGTGACGACAATGGGAACCTTCTGGTCCCCGAGAGCGGCGATGATGCGATTCCGGTCGAGCAGAAGTACTGGGTTCTCAATGTGGCTGACAAGGAAGCGGGTCATCTCATGAATCTTCGCTGCAGCGCGGGAACGCTGAAGTGCAATCCCGATATGTTTGTCAGCGAGTCGAGCGAGTCGCCGATCTTCAACCTCGCCTCGGTGCACGTCGCGAACCAGGAGGGCGATCTCGACTACCTGATCCCGGAGGAGACGCCGATCCAGGTCGGCGATCAGGTCGATGTTCCGCTCCGCGGCGATGTTGTGACGGGAACGGTGACGCGGGTCTTCGGCTGCTCGGAGACCGAGCTCCCTCAGCCGATCGAGAAGTATCGGTTCATCATCGACAAGAAGTGAATCGTGATCCGGGGCAACCCGGATTTTTTGTTTCTCCTATATATTTTGCAGAGTCGAAGCGACAGTGCTAAAAGCTCTAAAATCCCATGTTGTTAAGCACGAAAAAATTAAGTGTAAAGTGGGAAAAGTGGACTTATATCTCAGATGAGTAAGCTAGTTACACAGGTTAGCAAAACGACTTGGAAAGCGGTTACTTAGTGTGATTTTAGACACTATTTTCTCGTCTGTGGCTATAATTAGGTTGTCCATAAGGAGGACAACAGCTAAACATGTCTGATTCTGTGAAAGTCGCTATTAACGGCTTCGGCCGTATCGGAAGGATGGCCTTCCGTCGCATCTACGAGGAGAACCAGCCCGAGGTCGGCCCCAAGCTCGAGGTCGTCGCTATCAACGATCTGTCTGATCCCGCTAACCTCGCCTACCTTCTCAAGTACGATTCTGCCCACGGAATCTTCCCCCACGAGGTTTCCTACTACACTGAGGAGAACACCAAGGAAGGAACCAATGGTGGACTGATCGTCGATGGCAGGAAGATCCCTGTCTTCGCTATCGCTGCTTCCGGCAAGCCCCTCTCCAAGAGGAACTTCCCCAATGCCGATGAGACTCCCGTCCACTTCCCTTGGGCCAAGCTCGGAGTCAAGGTCGTCCTTGAGTCCACTGGTTTCTATTTGACCAAGGAGAAGGCTCAGATCCACCTCGACGAGGGCGCCAAGTACGTCGTTATGTCCGCCCCTGCCAAGGATGACACTCCTACCTTCGTCTACGGTGTCAACACCGACAAGCTGAATGCTGATATGCACATCGTCTCCGGTGCTTCCTGCACCACCAACTGCCTCTCTCCCGTCCTCTCCGTCCTGGTCAAGAAGTTCGGCGTCATCGGTGGATTCATGACCACTGTTCACGCTTACACCAACGATCAGACCACTCTGGATCTGATCAAGGCCAAGGACTTCCGTCGTGGCCGTGCCGCTGCTGAGAACATCGTTCCCACTTCCACCGGTGCTGCTAAGGCTGTGAAGCTCGTCATCCCCGAGATGGCTGGCCGTCTCGACGGTATCGCTATCCGTGTCCCTGTCCTCGATGGTTCTCTCTGCGATCTGACCATCAAGCTGAAGAAGACTGTCACTGTCGATGAGATCAACGCTGCTGAGAAGGATGCTTCTGAGCACGAGCTCAAGGGCGTCATGGGCTACAACACTGATCCCATCGTCTCCCGTGATATCCTGGGCCGCACCGAGGGTTCGATCTTCGATGCTACTGAGACCAAGGTCATCACTGCTGATGGTGAGCAGTTCGTCAAGGTCTTTGCCTGGTACGACAACGAGTACTCCTACACCTGCCAGTTCGTCCGTCTCGCTAAGAAGATCGCTGCTTTCTAAGCAGATATCTCACGCTGAGATAGACGCTGCTGATCTGTAGCAGTTACTAGAGGAGGGCATCGCTTGGGCGTCACATGTTGATGTCCGCGATGCCCTTTTCTGAATGGGAGTTCCTCGGGGTTCTTCGCCCTCTGCTAGTAAGGCCCCACTCGCAAGGAGAAAAATATGGCTAAGAAAGATGTTGCTAGTCTGACCGCCGCCCAGCTCAAGGGCAAGGTCGTCTTCGTCCGTGTCGATTTCAATGTCCCTCACAAGGGAGCTACCATCACCGATAACAACAGGATCGTCGCTGCGATCCCCACGATCAAGGCGCTGGTCGAGAAGGGCGCGAGGCTGATCCTCACCTCTCACCTCGGAAAGATCGATTTCAAGAAGACTCCCGAGGAGATCGATGCTGCTAAGAAGAAGGGTGATCTGTCCATCGTCGTCCCCGAGGTCAAGAAGAACCTCGAGGCCGCTCTCGGACACGCTGTCAATGTCACCTTCTGCCCCGCTACCCGTGGCGATGTGCTCAAGGAGGCGGTGGCCGCTCTCAAGGATGGCGATGTTCTGATCATGCAGAACACCCGTTACGAGAAGGGTGAGACCAAGAATGATCCCGCTCTAGCGGCGGAGTGGGCGGCGCTGGCTGATGTCTACGTCAACGATGCATTCGGCTCCGATCACAGAAAGCACGCTTCCACCTTCGGCGTCCCCGAGATTCTCGCCAAGGAGCACAAGCCCACGGCTGTCGGCTTCCTGGTCGAGAAGGAGATCAACTCCCTCGGCCGCTGCGTCGAGTGCCCCGTCGATGGACACCCCTATGTCGCGGTTCTTGGTGGTGCTAAGGTCTCCGATAAGATTCTCGTCATCGAGTCGCTGCTGAAGAAGTGCGACAAGATCCTCATCGGTGGAGCGATGGCTTACACCTTCCTGAAGGCTCTGGGCCATCACGTCGGCAACTCGCTCGTCGAGGATGATCAGCTGGACTATGCGAAGAAGATCTACGCTTCCGGCAAGATCGTTCTGCCCGAGGACAACGTCGTCGCTGCGGTCTACCCCGAGGATGAGAAGGCGGTCGGAACCACGATCGATTCTGACGATATACCCGATGGACAGATGGGACTGGATGTCGGTCCTAAGACCCAGAAGCTGTACGCCAGCATCATCGCTTCCGCTAAGACTGTGTTCTGGAATGGCCCCATGGGTGTCTCCGAGGTGCCTGCCTTCGCCAACGGTACTATCGCGGTCTGCAAGGCCTGCGCTGAGAATGAGGGTGCCTTCACCGTCATCGGTGGTGGCGATTCGGCCGCTGCCGCTAAGAAGCTTGGCTACTCCAAGAAGTTCAGCCACGTCTCCACTGGCGGAGGAGCTTCGCTCGAGCTGATCCAGAACGATGGCCATCTGCCTGGAATCGATGTCATCGAGGACAAGTAGATCCATAGAGGTGAATAAGATGCCTACAAGAAAGAAGCTGCTGCTCGGCAACTGGAAGATGAATCACACCATTGCCGAGGCCACTCAGTTCGCTGCCTCCATCAAGGAGACCAAGGAACTGGCCAAGGAGAAGGGAATCCAGATCGGTGTCTGCCCTTCGTTCCTGTCTCTTCAGACCATGAAGAGGAAGGCTAAGGGAATCGTTATCGGTGCCCAGGATGTGTCCGCGTTCGATCACGGAGCCTACACTGGACAGGTTTCCATCCCCATGCTCAAGGAGATCGGTGTCGATTGGGCGATCGTCGGTCACTCCGAGCGTCGCGCCTACAACGGCGAGACCTCTGAGACCTGCAACGCCAAGATCAAGGCGCTCGTCGCCAACGAGATGACCGCCGTCTACTGCGTCGGTGAGTCCGAGGCGGTCTACGACAAGGGTGAGACCAATTCCTTCGTCGCTGACCAGATCACCAAGGGTCTGGCTGGCCTCAGCGCTGACGATATGAAGAAGGTCGTCATCGCCTATGAGCCCATCTGGGCGATCGGCACTGGTAAAGTTGCTACCCCTGAGATCGCTGAGAACGTCATCGCTTCGATCCGTTCCACCATCAAGGATGTTTTCGGCAAGGGTGTTGCCAACCGTGTCCGCATCCTCTACGGAGGATCCGTCAAGCCCGGAAATATCCACGCTATCATGCAGGAGCCGGATATCGATGGTGCGCTGGTCGGCGGTGCCTCGCTGAAGTCTGATGACTTCAAGGCGCTAGTCACCAATCTGTAGTCTCTCGATCGAGACAGAGAGAGCCACTCCGCTTTGGCGGGGTGGCTTTTTTCGTCTCTGATTCTCTATTCTCTCTTCAGTTGATTTTCTCGACACCTCTCGGGGTGAATGTGGTCTATCAGTCTGTCAGTCTAGACTGGTATCCTCGGATTAGATCTGTGTTTTCCGATATAGAAAAAGGGTTCTACCAGCGGAATCGCTTCCGATAGTTAGAAACCCTTTTTATCATCTGAACGAGAACTGTGAATTGTACAGCGAGGCGTAGAAGCCGTTCAGGGCCATCAGTTGCTCGTGATTGCCGTGCTCGATGATGTTTCCATCCTTCATGACCAGGATCATGTCTGCGTTCTTGATGGTGGATAGACGGTGGGCGATAACGAATGAGGTACGTCCCTTCGTCACCCGGTCCATGGCTTCCTGAATCTTCTCTTCCGTCCGTGTATCGACGTTTGAGGTCGCCTCATCCAGGATCATCATGGGGGCGTTCTTGATCATGGCGCGGGCGATGGTGATCAGCTGCTTCTGACCGGCGGAGATGGTGTTGGTATCCTCGATCTCGTAATCGAGACCGTGGGGTAGGCTTCTGACATAGTGAGTCAGGTGGGCGGCCTTGATGACGGCTTTGAGCTGATCATCGGTGACATCAGGCGTGTTGTAGACGATATTATCGCGGAGCGTACCGGCGAACATCCAGGTGTCCTGTAGGACCATTCCGAAGATGTTTCTCACCTCAGATCTAGGCATGCTAATGGTTGGAACGCCGTCGATCTTTATGCAGCCTGAATCTATATCGTAGAATCTCATCAGCAGGTTGACTAGGGTGGTCTTGCCCGCTCCCGTGGGTCCGACGATAGCGACCTTCATTCCGGGTTTGATCTCGGCGGAGAAGTCGGGGATGATGACGCGCGAACTATCGTAGGAGAATTTGACGTGTTCGAAGGAGATGGATCCTCGGATAGCTAACTGCCCCTCAGGTCCGATCAGCTTGAGGGTCTTATCCTTCTCTTCAGGGATGTTCTTCTCATCCAGGAATTCGAAGATCCTCGTACCGGAGGCGGCTGCCATCTGCAGGGAGTCGAAGGCCTGGGCGATCTGGGTCAGCGGGGATTGGAACAGCTGCACGTAGATGGTGAAGGAGGAGATCGTTCCCATGGTTATTCCGGCTGCTCCGTTACCCAGCAAGATCCCTCCGGTGACGAAGACGGCGATGTAGGCGAAGTAGGAGATGAAGGAGTTGATGGGCATCATCAGACCACCGCAGATCTCCGCTTTGAACATCGCATCGCAGAGCTGCTTGTTCTCTTGATTGAATTCCTTGGCGACGCGCTCCTCAGCGCTGAAGCATTTGACGACCAGCTGACCCGAGTAGTTCTCCTCCACCGCTCCTTCGATGGCCCCCAGTTCCTTCTGTCTCCTGTTGAAGTGAGGTTGAGCGAGCTTGATGATGAAGATCATGAACAGCGCCATGATGGGGAGCGAGAGCAGGACGGCTAAGGTCATCTGCCACGAGGTGATGAACATGGCGATGAGCACTCCGAGCAGGAGCAGTGTGGACTGGATCACCATGGCGACCGACTGCTGTAGCGACTGTCCGATCTGATCGACATCGTTGGTCAGCCGCGAGAGGATATCGCCATAGGAGTGTGAGTCGAAGTAGGCGAGCGGAAGTCTATTTATCTTAGTCGCAATCTGTTTCCGCAGGTCCTGAGAGTACCGCTGCGACACCGTGGTCATCAGGTAGGTGGAAGCGTAGGTGAGGAGGGCGGAGGTCGTGTATAGCCCTATGAGGATTCCACCCAGTCGGGCTACCTCCTTCATATCGATCCCGCTGGTGAGGGAGTTGTTGGAAGTTATGGTGTCGGTGAGATCCTTCAGATACTGGGGGGCGAGGATGGCGATGACGACATAGGCTATGGCGAGCACTACTGCGATGAGCATCAGTGGCCAGAATCTGCGGCTGGTGAGGATGATCCGTTTGATGGCTCTAGAGAATTGCCCCTTCTTCAGCGTGGTATGCGGTTCTCTATTCGGTTTCGGTCTGTTCATATTCCTAACTCCTCCTTAGTCAATTGCGAGAGGGCTATCTCCCGATAGGCTTCACAGTTCTGTAGGAGTTCCCGGTGCGTCCCTTGACCTACGACCTTTCCATCGGCGATGACGAGGATCTGATCGGCATCCATGATGGTTCCGATCCGCTGTGCGACGATGATCTTCGTCGTCGCACTCTCTTTCTCTTTCAGGTTATCTCTCACCTTCTTATCGGTTCGGTAGTCCAGCGCTGAGAAGGAGTCGTCGAATACGAGGAATTCCGGATCGATGGCGACGGCTCTAGCGATGCAGAGCCGCTGCCTCTGACCGCCTGAGACGTTGGTTCCGCCGCGGGCGATCGGGGCGTCGTACTGGCCGTCCATCTTCTCGATGAATTCGTCCGCACACGCGATCTGCGCTGCTTCCTCGATCTTCTTCAGGGAAAGATCGGGTTTGCCGAAGGCGATATTGGACGCTACGGTTCCGGAGAACAGCAGACCTTTCTGCGGGACGAATCCTATCTTCGATCGGAGCGTCTTCTGCTTCAGGTTTCGGACATCCACTCCATCGATCAAAACCTGTCCGCTGGTCGTATCGTAGAGTCGGGTGATCAGATTCACGATGGTCGATTTGCCCGATCCGGTCGCGCCGATGAAGGCGATGGTCTGTCCCGCTGTCGCTCTGAATGAGATATGCTCGATGAAGTTTGTCTCGGCATCGGGGTACTTGAAGGAGACATCTCTGAACTCTATCTTTCCTTTGAGATTGGGGTCGGGAAGGTTCTCGACCGTCGGGTCGACGATGGAATCCTTCGTCTCCAGGACTTCGTTTATGCGCTTGGCACAGACCTCAGCGCGCGGGAGGAGGATGAACATCATGAGCAGCATGAGGAACGACATGATGATCTGCGTTCCCAGCATGGAGAAGGACATGATGGAGCCGAAGTTTAGAGGCTTACCGTCTACCATGGTGTTTCCATTGATTAGATAGGCACCGATCCAGTAGATGGCCAGCGTCAGACCGCTCATGACGATGCTCATGAGCGGTGAGAGGATACCGGTAAGTCTACCGGTGAAGAGCTGGGTCTTAGTCAGGTTGTTATTCGCGACTGCGAATTTCTTCTCCTGATACTCCTCCGCGTTGTAGGCTCTTATGACCCTGATTCCGCTGAGGTTCTCCTGCGTTATGCGGTTGAGCCTATCGGTGAGCGTCTGCATGGATTTGAACTTCGGGATGGCGAAGACCATCGTGACCGAGAGGACGGAGATGAGGATCACCACCGCGACCACGGTCGAAAGCATGAGGGACCAGTGAGTGCTCTGCATCTTGAGGATCGACCAGATGATCATCACGGGGGCGGTGAAGATCATCCTCATGATCAACAGGTTGGTCATCTGGACATTCTGGATATCGTTGGTGGCGCGCGTGACTAGTGATGATGTGTTGAACTTATTCAATTCAGCAAGAGAAAATCTAGATATCTTATCATTGACATCTTTTCTGATGGAGGTAGCCATACATGAAGATATATAGGCGGCTATCACGCATATCACGACCTGGCACCCTATCGAGCCAGCCGCATAGGCCAGCATTATTCCGCCGTTGTACCAGATGTCGTTTGCTGAGGCGTCAGCTATCGATTCGATGATCGGCTTGATATCCGCTGGAATCATACTTCCGTACTGGCTGAGTAGACCGTCCCATCCCGAGTTTTTTATCAGTTCGATCATCTGATCGCTCAATATATTATCGAGCGATTCTGGGTGAGACTGATAGGCGAGATACTGCATGGTCTCCGTGATGTTCTGCGTGTAGTCGATCATCTGCATCATGAGGAAGACCTGCAGCACCGTTAAACCGATTATGACGAGGGTGAGGATCCAGTCGATCGGTCTGAATTTCCTATATAGTTTCAGCATCTTTCTCTCCTTTCTTCGTGATTGACTGCGTGTATCTATCCTGATATCTAGCGATGGTGGTAAGCGTCTCCATCATCGCCTGAATATTCTTCTGTCCTACCTGATCGACTATGTAGGTGGCGTTATCGATGAATTCGCTCTTTCTCCTTTTAAATTCCTCCCTTCCCTCCGAGGTCAGTTTGACGATCACGCAGCGATTGTCACTACTATCTCGCTGGCGGGTGATCTGTCTGCGCTTCTCCATGATCTTGAGGATATTTCCGATTCGGCCATAGCCGACACCTAATACTTCGGCTAGCTCCCCGGCTTTTACCCCTTCTGGGTGAGTGCTCAGGTATTTGAGGATTCCCATCTGCCCCTCGTCGATGCCGAGATAGTTCTTTAGCCGCTTCATCGATGCGCTGAAGTTTCGATGCAGGGTCTCCATCTGGTTCATCAGTGCTTCTATTCTGTGGTCTTCCATGAAAATTACCTCACCCCGTGTAATTTCATAAGTTATAGATGGATCTGTCAAGATGCTCAATGCCTTAAGTTTTAATTTTCCTTGAAAGAATATTAACGGTGGCCTGCGCTGTTTTCACAGCTTACAAGGACGATAAATTCAACAGTGATGGTTTTATAAAGCTTAGGTTTTTGACGATTATTCATCTGTTAAGGACGGGATAGCTTAAATAATAGATAGCGCTTTCAAAGGGGTCGGATCGTGTCCTATAATTCTCAGTGTGAGGAAATTCATAAAATGAAGAAAATAAGACTGCTTTCTTTTCTATCTTTGACATTAGCCACTCTGACGGCTGTAGGTTGCAATCCGGCTGGGAACTCCTCCAGTAGTTCTAGCTCTTCTCCTGCTTCTAGCTCGCAGGATTCGTCGGTCGTCAGCACACCTGACTCCAGTTCGTCTCCGTCTTCCTCTTCGTCTCCCTCCTCGTCTTCTTCTTCGTCCTCTTCTTCTAATCAGGAGGCGAAAGTCACGATCGCCGAGGAGACTGAGCCTCAGGATCTGAATATCTACTTCCGGTCCGATAAAGCTCAGACCGACTGCGATTGGGTCTGGGCTTGGAACAGCTCCAAGAGCTATCTCTTCCAATCCAGCCGTGGGGGTCAAAGGGTCACTTTCGATAAGCTGGGAGATGCGTTCGAATTCACTCCTATCTACATTGACTTCGATCATGATTACACCGTGAGTACGAGCTGGAGCTACGATCCAGCCACCAACACTCAGCTCTCTATCAAATCTGACCTGAGCAATATGTTTACGGGAATCATCTTCCGCTCTCAGAGCGGTAGCCCCCAGACTTCCGATCTGACGATCAATCCAGCGCTGATGAAGAAGGATGAGAACGGGCGCTATAACATCTTTATCGATGAGAACTCCGGCTCCGTCGTCTACGATATCGATGATTTCTCGACCAATCTCATCAAGAGCATCACCTACGGTGGAGAGACCACCTCTAACGGTAATGTCTACCATCTGAATGTAGTCGGCAAGTCCCTCGATACGATCATCGTCTACGGTAAGGATATCTCGCTGCGTCCCTACACTTTTGACGCGGTGGGAAATAAGGTCTATGGTGAATCGATCGATATCACCGAGGCCTGCCATCAATCTAAAGGCACCTTAACCTCGAGGAATATCAGTTTGAGCAAACCGCTCGATCTGCAGCAGAAATACGAGATGTTTGCCCCCGATGCCAATGATGGTGGAAAGATAAAATCCTGCGGTGAGGTCAATTTCAAGAAGTTCTATTCTTCCAGCGCTTTCGATGCTGACTACTATACCGAGGAGAAGTTGGGAGCTACCGTGGAGGGAGATAGGACGACCTTTAAGGTCTGGTCGCCTTCTGCGTCTGAGATAACACTCAATCTGTACTCCGACGACTCGTCAGCCCTCGGTGCTCCTGAGGTCGTGAAGATGACGAGGTCTGAGAAGGGTGTCTTCACCGCGGTGGAGGATAAGAACCTCGCGGGAAGGTACTACACCTTCGATGTGACTAACTATGGTGTCACCACCAAGGGTGTGTCTGATCCTTATGCCAGATCCTCCGATGCTAACGGTAAGCACTCCATGGTGGTCGACTTCACTTCTAAGGATTATGTTCAGCACGCTTCCGCCACCGGTTGGGCGCCGGCGGTCAAGCCTTCGAATACCACCATCATGGAGATGCACACCAAGGATATGACTTGGGATGAGAGCTGGAATGGTGAAAAAGCCAATAGGGGTAAGTATCTCGGACTCAGCGAATCCAATACTGCGCTCGAGGATGGAGCCAAGACGGGATTCGATTATGTCAAGGATCTTCACAGCCAGGGATTGACTCACGTTCAGCTCATGCCCGTATACGATTTCGCCTCGGTCGACGAGACGAAGCTGGACACCGCACCCGAATCCTACAATTGGGGTTACGATCCTCAGCAGTACAACGTGCCCGAGGGAAGCTACTCCTCCGATCCCAACGATGGAAAGGTGCGCGTCAAGGAACTTCAGCAGACCATCCAGAGCTATAACGACGCGGGAGTCGGAGTCGTCATGGATGTCGTCTATAACCACATGCCCGGCCAGTCGGGAACCTCATTCGAGAACATCTTCCCCGGTTACTATTTCCGGAGCAAGTCCTATTCTGGTGCGGGAACCGATATCGCTTCGCAGCGGTCGATGGTCCGTCAGTTCATCGTCGACTCGGTGACTGGGTGGGCTGAGGATTATCACTTCTCCGGCTTCCGTTTCGACCTGATGGGACTCCTCGATCTGAAGACGATGAGAGCGGTGAGGCAGGCGCTGGATAAGATCGATCCCAATATCATCGTCTATGGTGAAGGATGGACGATGTTCGGTGGCGATGATGATTCCGGCATCACCTCTTACGATATGGCTACTCAGAGCATGATCGGCAATCTCGGTGAAGACTGGGTAGGTGCCTTCAACGATACCTTCCGCGATGGGACGAAGGGCTCCGTATTCGCGGATTCTCAAGGAAGGCTCGGCAAGGGATACATCCAGAATGCCTTCTACGGGACTAGGAGCGATAGCGGTGACTATGTCGGGGTTGGAGCGGCTGACAAGGACAAGATCTACTACGGACTCACCGGTACGATGTACAGCGGTGTCATCTCCAACACGCCCTATGTGAAGAGTGCGAAAGATGGGATCGGTGCTTCCATCGCCTATGTCGAGTGCCACGATAATTCCACCCTTCACGATACGCTGGCACTGACGGTCGATGACAAGAAGGATATTCCGGTGTTGACCGAGATGGCTAACTCTTCTATTCTCGCCTCTCTGTCTCCCGCTTTCTTCCAGGTTGGACAGGACTTCGGCCGCACCAAGCAGCTCACGAAGGATTCAGCTGATTTCAACAAGAATACCTGCTATCAGGATCCGACCGATGAGAATATCTACTACAGCCACAATTCGTACAATTCCAGCGCGGACCTCAATTCGGTGAAGTGGGATGAGCTGACCACCAATAAGGCGGTCAGCCAGGCGTTCAAGACCGATCTGGAAGCGAGGAAGGATCGCAACCTCGGTGTGCCTTCCTATCAGGACTTCAGCGGCTCCGAGGCTAGCAAGTTCCACGCGAATCTGGTCGATGACAGCCGGGTCATCTCCTTCTCCTATAAGACCGAATCCGGGACCTATATCTTCATTCAGAACTATAGCGATCAGGAGATCACCTATAACGGAGTGAAGATCGCTGCCCATTCCTCCTATTCCTCTCTGGCTTAAGTTAGTCCTGAGAGAGTTGAAAGCGCCAAGTGTAAGCTTGGCGCTTTGTCGATGAGGGCGATGCGACTATGTTTCTTTATCCTCGCTTTAAAAGAGAATGTTTCTCTTAACAATGACGTGATACTTTTCTATAAATTATAGTGTCGATGGATCGATTGAAAGGAGGTCGCCATGACAACTTATAATGCGCCTGAACAGCGCTATGAAGAAGATAGAAAGAATATTAAGGGCATAGCGATGCCCTATGCCTTGGTCTTCCTCTATCTAGCGCTAGGACTCGGGATCGTCGCTGGTGTAGGTTTCGGTTGGCCGTATTTGATGAGTCTTACTGGCAACCCTACCAGCATGCTGATTTCGCTGGTCGTAGCGTGGATCGGCATCGTAGTTTTCTCGCTGATAATCGGATTTAAGGCGTTCGCCAAGAGAAGCGTTGCCGTTCTGATCTGCTATCTGCTCGATTCGTTCTGCTGGGGTATCGCGCTGTCTTCGACGATCGGCTTTGTCACTGGCTTCAAGGATGGTGCTGCTACTGTCGGCATCGCTTTCGGAGTCACCGCCGGTATCTTCCTGCTGATGGGACTATTCGGATTCATCTTCAAGAATGCCTGGAAGGTCAGCTTCATCCTTCCCTTCTTTCTCTTCGGCATCATGGTCATGCTTCTGATCAATATGTTCGCGATGAATGAGACTGTCTATTGGATCACCGACTTCGTCTTCTTCGGAGTCATCATGCTGGAGACGATGGTCGATTTCAATCGGATCAAGAGGCTGGCGGACAATGGATTCATCAACAGTGCCAACAACCTCGCGGTCTATGCGGCTTACACCTTGCTCTCTGACTATGTCATCCTGCTGATTCGCATCCTCCCTTATCTCGTAATCAGCCGGAGGAATTGATCGGGATTCGGTCCGCTAGGGGATCAGCGGGAGCTGATCCCTTTTTATATTTGAATCTATACTAATAAAAAGCACCGCAGAGAGCGGTGCTTTTTCTATTGACGATTCTAGATGAGTTATAGAGAGTTGACGTGGGCGATGAATCGGTTGAAGGCGTCATCGCCCTCTTTGGTCTGCTTGTAGACTCCCGCATCCTCGAGACAGCGAGCGAAGACCTTACCCGTCTCCTCCTCGACGATCGCTTTGACATTGCTGCGGTTGAGATCGGGATGTCTCTCCTCTATCTGCTTAGCCCAGGCTGCATGCTTTTCGGTCTGAGGGTCGGAAGCGGGGTCGATATGCTCGACCAGCTCGTTCTCCAGCTTAGTCAGTTCGACATTGAGTCGGGAGGGAAGGACGGCTAGTCCCATCACCTCGATCAGACCGATATTCTCCTTCTTGATGTGCCAGAGGTCCTGATGGGGATGATAGAGTCCCATGGGGAAGTCCGAGGTGGTCAGATTGTTTCTCAGCACCAGTTCGAGGGCGTATTCATCACCGATCCTGTGGGCGATGGGTGTGATGGTGGAGTGGGGCTCACCATTAGTCTCAGCCAGGATCGTGGCGCGCTCGTCGGTATAGCCCCGCCAGGCAGCTAGGATCTTGTCCGCTAACGCGATCAGCCTCTGAGGATCCTTGGATTGAATTCGGATGTCCGAGAGGGGCCAGCGCACGTGACCGGCTTCGACATCTTCGAATCCCTTGAAGACGATCTTCTCGTAGACGGGGGCACGGAACATGGGGAATATGTAGGAGCCACCCTGATAGTGATCGTGGGTGAGGATAGAACCACCGACGATGGGCAGATCGGCATTGGAGCCGAGTATGTAGTGCGGGAAGATCCTGACGAAATCGAGCAGGTGGGTGAAGCAGTTGTGATCGATGACCATCGGGGTATGGAATCTGTTGAAGACGATGCAGTGCTCGTTGAAGTAGGAGTAGGGAGAATACTGGAAGAAGTAAGATTTGCCGCCCAGAGTCAGAGGAATGATCCTTATCGTCTCTCTAGCAGGATGGTTGAGTCTTCCTGCATATCCTTCGTTCTCGGGGCAGAGCTGGCACTTGGGATAGGCGGACTGCTTCAGCAGCTTAGCGGCGGCGATCGCCTTGGGATCCTTCTCGGGCTTGGATAGATTTATGGTGATATCCAGGTCTCCATAGGGAGTGGCGGTAGTCCACTTCAGGTCCTTCTTCACGCGGTAGGACCGGATGTAGTCCGTATCTCGGCTGAATCGGTAGAAGTTATCGGTGGCGGTCTTAGGCGAGATCTTATAGTCCGCATTGAACTTGGCTATGACGTTGGAGGGACGGTCGGTGAAGACGCTCATCAGGTAGGTGTCGAAGAGGTCGCGGTAGACGACCGAGTTCTCTGCGAAGAGATGGTGTTCGTAGGCCCAATCGAGAATCTCTTTGAGTGTGGATTCCAGATCGACATCCTTGTAGGTCTCCGCGGGTTCGGTGTACTCATCGAGCTTGAGGATGTGGAGTATGGAGTTGATGCAGAAAGTGCGGTCGTCTGCGGTTATGAGGTTCTTCTCTAGCGCATAGGTGACCAGTTTCTTTATCGAGTTATCGATCATATTCAACCTCTAGTACTGTTTCAGGACAGCCGGACCATCGCCGACACTGACGACGTAGAAGGTCGCCCGGTACTTGGATTTGGCGGCATAGTAGTCACCGACATTCTTGATGAAGGCATCCACGGAATCGTCATCGACGATGGAGACGGTGCAGCCACCCCAGCCTCCACCGGTCTGGCGAGAGCAGAGGACGCCGGGCTGAATCCTAGCCGCATCCACGAGGATATCGGTCTCCTCGCAGGTCGCTTCGTAATCGTAGCGGATCGATTCACCAGCTTCGTTGATCAGATCGCCGAAGCGGTTGAGGTCGTTAGCCTCCAGGGCCTTCAGAGATTCCAGCGTGCGGATGTTTTCGGATATCGCATGTTTGGCACGCTTGAACACGATCTTGTCCTTGATGACATCGGCGTGAGCGTAGAAGGTCTTCAGATCGATATCGCAGAGGTTCACCATGTGGGGGATGACGGTCTTCAGAGCGTCTCGGGCACAGTCGGACTGAGCTCTTCTCGTGTTGTACTGGCTGTTCACCAGCGAGTGGGGCTTGTTCGAGTTGGTGACGATGATCTTCTTGCCCTTCATGACGATCGGGGCGTATTTGTACTCGAGGGTTCCGCAGTTCAGAAGGATCGCAGAATCCTTCTTTCCCATCGCCGAGGCGAACTGGTCCATGATTCCGGTGTTGGCGCCGACATACTTGTTCTCGGCCGTCTGACCAGCGAGGGCGATCTTGATGTTCGTCAGTCTTTCAGGATCGAATCCGTTTATATCCCTGAGGACAACACCGGTGACGACCTCCAGCGAAGCGGAGGACGAGAGTCCTGATCCGCCGGGCACATCACCGCCGATCACGATGTCTACACCCTTATTGCACGCGAATCCCATCTCCTTCAGAGCCCAGATGACTCCCTTGGGATACGCGGTCCACTGTCCCTTCTCAGCCAGGGGGTGGAGATCGTCTAGAGAGGTGTGAGTGATGCCGTATCTAGCGAGATTGACGGAATAGAAATTGACATTCCTATCGTTTCTAGGCTTGGCTAGGCAATAGGTTCCAATCGTCAGAGCACAGGGGAAGACGTATCCTCCGGAATAGTCGATATGCTCTCCGATCAGATTGACGCGCGCGGGAGCGAAATACAGCTTTGCTCCCTCTAGACTTCCGAACTTCTCCTTGAATGCCGCTTCGATTTCGGCGATTAGCTTGTCGTTCATAGACGCTCCCTTCACTTAACAGGTATCGCTTCAGCGATTGACCATGCAATATTTTACTCTTAGCGAATACCTATGAAACCACTTTTTATTTATTATGATTAAAGATAAGGGGCTTTCTTGATAATCGGGCCGCTTAATTATTTTTTCTTCTATGGTTTTTCTGCTTATATTAAAAATTATTTAAAAATCCTTGTAGTATCCCTTCCGCATAGAAAAAGGGATGTGTTTTTCTCTATAATTTTAGAGATTTCTTATTTTGCATATATATGTATGTTGTGTAGGCATATAGGTGTTTTTGGGAGGGTGGGATCATGTTGAAACTGATTGATATAAAGAAGGACTATCCCCTCGGCAAGAATGACAGCGTCCATGCGCTCAAAGGTATTTCGATCTCTTTTCCTGACAGTGG
Organism: Caryophanales bacterium UBA6449; assembly: GCA_002437105.1. GTDB lineage: Bacteria > Bacillota_I > Bacilli_A > RFN20 > CAG-288 > CAG-568. The sequence goes on along the minus strand of DJOB01000006.1, from coordinate 53,714 downwards.
TTTTATCGCTATCCTTGGACCTTCAGGCTGTGGTAAGACCACCCTTCTGAATATCATCTCCGGTCTGGACCGGTACACTTCGGGAGATCTGATCATCGATGGCATATCGACCAGGAATTACAGCGACCGGATGTGGGATGACTACCGGAACAAGAAGGCGGGCATGATCTTCCAATCCTATAATCTGATCCCGCATCTTACCCTCTGGGAGAATGTGGCTATGCCTCTGACGCTGGCGGGCTATTCGCGACGCGAGAAGAAGCGGCGCGGCGAGATCGCGCTGGCGGATGTGGGTTTAGCAGGTCAGGGCAAGAAGTATCCCAATCAGCTCTCGGGTGGACAGCAGCAGCGGGTGGCGATCGCCAGGTCCATCATCAACAATCCTTCGATCATCCTGGCTGATGAGCCCACGGGAGCGCTGGATAGCGTCACTTCTATCCAAGTGATGGATATCCTGGAATCGCTGTCGCGAAGCCGCTTGGTCATCATGGTGACTCATAACCGCGAGCTGGCCTATCAGTACGCTGATCGGATCATCACCATGAAGGATGGGGAGATCATCTCGGATCAACCGAATGAATCCAGTCAGCTGGTAGGAAATTCTTCCGCTCCCTCTCCTTTTAAATCGTATCTCGCTAGGCACCGTGGAGCTTCGCGCGCGGAGAGGGTGCGGTTAGCCGCGAGAAGGGTGAACGAAAGACCGGGATCGGAGGAGCCGGTTGTTCAGCAGAAGCACTCGGCCTCTGGCACCTGGTCCCTGGCTCAGGATATCGAGAGGATCGACAGCGAGGATAAGGGAGCGAACCGGAAGTCGCGGATGACTTTCTGGACAGCTTTCAGCATCTCGCTGCGAAACATCATGACCAAGAAGGGGAGGACGATCCTCACCTCGATAGCGTCCTCCTTTGGAATAATCGGTGTCGGATTGGTGCTCGCTGTCGCTAATGGTTTCAATCTCTACATAGAGAGGACGGAGTCCGAGTCGCTGTCTAAGTTCCCGATCACTATCTCCCATCAGGCCTTAGGGGTTGATAGCGATTCGATCCCCGACGATGAACTAGAGAGATACCCAGATGATGATGTGGTTCATGTATCGCCTTCCACATCGACTTATTTCCATCTAAACAACCTTACACCTGAATATTATGAAGACTATCTCGGTAAGCTGGATCCCAGCCTTTATAGCTCGATAAATCTGAATTACTCTACGGTTGCCAATGTGGTGACTAAAGTCTCCGATAACAGCTATACGTCCATTCAGACCGGTTCGAGCAGCAGCATGATCTCCTCTTTTCTATCCACCTCCAGCAGCTGGCAGGAACTTCCGGGCGATGAGGACTTCATCCTGAGCCAGTACGATCTGATCGATGGTACTTTCCCCTCGAGCGATGATCCTACCGGTCTGTTGATCACGGTCGATAGCTACAATCGCATCTCGGCCGATACGCTAGTGAGTCTAGGCTACGATAAGGATGAGTTCGCGGCAGGCAAGTATACCGATCTGACTTTTGAGGATCTCAAGAGTAAGACCTACAGATTATTCTCTAATGATGATTACTACACCATCGCTCCAGGGAAGACGAATGAGGATATTCGCGGTATCGCGCTGAAGGATCCGAATACGTACGATGATCTGATATCTAAATTGGCCGCGCTCTCCAACCTCAAGGATGCTGATTCCTCTCAGCTGACTGCTTCCGCTAAGGATATTCTCTCTCTGTTTGTCGACATACCTTCCGATCTCAGTCCGGCGGATCTGCTGGTACCGAGTCTGACCCTCAAGAGGTTTACCGATGGGCAGATCACCTGGAAGGAGTGCTTGACCGAGCTGTTCCCTCAGCTGCAGGCGGCGGGTATCGAGTTCCGCCCTGTCACCTCTATGGATACCTACCAGGCGCCCGCCCGCGATTCTACGGAGATGAGGAACCTGTATGAGTTCGGCAACATCGCGGGGCAGGGGAATCCCGATGTGGCTACCGATCTCCATGTCGTAGGCGTGCTGCGTCTCAAATCCTCCTCGGCGATCGGCATCTTAGGCAATGGTATCTACTACACTTCCGCCTTCTCGAAGAGGGTGGCGGAGACCGCGAGTTCCTCCAAGATAGCGGCCGCCAGCAGAGATCGGACGATGATCGATCTATCTCGGCTCAGCGATGATCAGGCGCGGCAACTCGTCTCTAGTCTCTACTCGGGTGATACCTCTGTCGCCATGAATATCCTGGCGCAGAACGATATGCTGCTGACCAACTATTCAGTTCTGGATGCCTTCTCGAGGATCGACTCCTCTCAGTACATGGAGGAGCGGGGTGAGATCGGGGCGGATAGCGAAGTCTCTTCCATTACGATCTACCCTAAGGACTTCGATTCGAAAGCGAAGATAACCGCCTACCTCGATCAGTACAATGAGGGCAAGGACAAGGTTGATCAGGTGATATATACCGATCTAGCGGCGATGGTGACCTCGGCGATCGGCACGATGGTCGATGTCACTTCTACCGTTCTGATCGTCTTCGCTTCGATCTCTCTGGTCGTCTCCTCGGTCATGATCGGAATCATCATCTACGTATCGGTGGTCGAAAGGACGAAGGAGATCGGGACGCTCCGTTCGCTCGGAGCTAGGAAGAAGGATGTCTCGCGCCTCTTCATCATGGAGAGCGTCACGATCGGATTCCTGGCTGGAGCCATCGGTGTCCTGTTCACCTATGTGTTGAGCGTACCCATCAATCTGATACTTAATCATGTCTTTAGCGAGTATGATCTGGGTTCGATCGCGCTGCTCAACCCCGCTCACGCGCTGATATTGATCATCGTCTCCATGGTTTTGACCTACATCGCTGGATTGATCCCTTCGGCGCTGGCTGGAAAGAAGGATCCGGTCCTCTGCTTAAGGTCGGAATAGGATCGTGCTGATCAGTCTCTGAGTCCTCTATATCTATCGTTTCTATTTCCGTTTAGAAAATATAAAAAAACTTCTGTCTCGCTGGTGGAGGCAGAAGTTTTTCATATCACTTCTGGAATCTATTCTTCTGTTCTTCCTGGAAGGCCTGGTTGGTCAGATAGTCGATCTTCAGGGCGGCCTTGAGTCGGTTCATGGTCTGATCGGCTTTCACCCTAGCTTTAGCCGAGCCTTCTCTGAGGATCTGGAAGACCTCATCGATATGCTGCTCCCAGTAGCTTCTGCGCTCTCTGATGGGGGTGAGGATCCGCTCGAGGACCTGGAAGAGGAACTTCTTGCAGGTCACATCGCCGAGGCCACCTCTCTCGTAGTGGGCTTTCATCTCGTCGAGATTCTTGTACTGGGGCAGGAAGTTGGCGAAGTCCTCCGCGGTCGCAAAGGCGGCAAGATAGATGAATACGGGGTTGTTCTCCGTGTGGCCCGGATCGTCCTTTCTCAGGTGTGTAGGATCGGTGAACATGGAGAATACCTTGTCGTGCACCTCCTTGGTGGAGTCGGACAGGTAGATGCAGTTGTTGAGAGATTTGGACATCTTCGCCCGGCCGTCGATACCGGGGAGACGGCGGCAGAACTCCTGCTTGGGAATCAGGATCTCGGGCTCGACTAGAACGGGATCATCTGGTGTTCCATAGATGGAGTTCACTCGGCGGACGATCTCGCGGCACTGTTCGATCATGGGCGACTGATCGGCTCCCGCAGGTACAAGAGTGGTGTCGAAGCAGCAGATGTCGGCCGCCTGCGAGATCGGATAGGTGAAGAAGCCGACCGGGAGCGATATCTCCATTTTCTTCTCCTTGATCTCCTCCTTGAGGGTGGGATTGCGTTCGAGGGTGGCTACGGTGACGAAGTCAGCCAGATACAGGGCTAGTTCAGCCATCTGCGGGACTTCCGATTGGATGAAGATGGTGACCTTCTGGGGATCGAGACCGACGGACAGGTAGTCGAGAGCGACGTCGATGACGGAATCCTGAATCTTCTGGGGATTTCCGACATTGTCGGTCAGCGCCTGGCAGTCGGCGATGAAGACGTAGAACTCATCGTAGTTTCCCTCGTTCATCAGCTTTACTCTATTCATGAGAGAACCGGCATAGTGGCCGATGTGAAGCTTGCCGGTAGGGCGATCGCCAGTCAGAATCACTCTCTTTTTTTCCATGAATTAAATCTCCTTGATTAGCTCTTGATATTATACCCCGATAGAAAAAAGGCCCGCTCGGTGCGGACCTTTTCCTTATCGACCTCTATCCGACTAGGCCTTAGCAGCCTTGACGGCGGCTAGCGCTGTCTTAGCGGCAGCGGAGAGAGTGCTCTCCGTGGTCTTTCCGATATTGGAGATGGTGTAGAGGATCTTGGAGTGGGTGGTCTTACTATCGCTGCTGGAGTGATTGGTCACGGCGTAATCCACCACGATACCTATCGTGGGATCAGTCTCTCCGACCTTGGAGAAGTCGAAGGTGAGCGAATCGATACCGGTGGTGGCGTAGAAGGGATTGGAATTGTCGCTGGTATCACCGGCGGCAAACAGGGTCGAAGAATCGCCGAGGAGGTAATCGAGAGGGCTGAACACGGCGCTCAGGATTCCGGCGTCCAGATCGCCGAAGAGCAGATCGGAAGCATTGACGGAGAGCGTATAGGTGGAGTTCTCGCCAGCGGTGAAGAAGTGGTAGTCGATTCCGCTCAGATCGGGGGTGAAGTCAGCCTTGGTGAGGGCTTTTTGACTGGCCAGATCGACTGCCTTCAGATAGGCGTTGCTCTGGACTGTACCATCCTGGGTCACGCCGTAGATCACGGGTGCTGTGTCAGTGAGGTCGGCCGCGTAGGTTCCGACTGTGGGCTCGACATAATTGCCGCTGTCATCGTAGCACTTCGAGAGAGGGGCGAGCTGATCGGAGACGACATAGTCGCCGGTGGCGTAGATGGTTCCCGATTTAGCGGGGGAGTCGGATCCGGTCATTCCGTTGGGGACACCGTCGAAGCCGATGCCGGTGATGCCATCGGTGGTTTGCTCCTGGGGCTGGACCGTCATCGTGTAGTTGCCCTTCTTCAGCTTGTTCAGGAGTTCGCCGGTCTTGCCGCTGTACATGGCCTTGGCGCTCTCTTCGGTGCGCGGAGCATAGGGATCAGCGACGGAATCGACCTTGGCGAAGTTGGATACGACGACGGTCACCTGGCTGGCGTAGCTCTTACTGTGGTAGGTGGTGGATCCGGTGTAGGTCATGGTCATCGAGTTGACGGTGTAGTCGGCGGCGAGGGTGAAGGAGAGGCTGGTGATAATATCGGTGGAGGATCTGTCGACCATTCCCATCAGTGCCATATCGTTCTGAACGAAGGCGTACAGGAAGCCGTAGTCTCCGCTGATGTACTGGGTGTTCAGCAGCTCGGGCTTGAGGGTGAGCGTGTGGGTGACGAGAGAATCATCGGAAGTCTGGGTGGAGAAATTGAAACGCTGCTTTATCAGGTCAGCGCTAGCTTTGGTATATCCGGTGATCTGGTTGCTCGCATTGAGATCGAAATCTCTGGCGAGCATGGAGATGGGGTTAGCGACGAACCAGTCTCCATAGACGCTGTCCCAAGCGGCCTGCGGGTCATCGCCGTTGAGAATCTTATCGTCGAGGACCTCCTTATTGTCGACACCCAAAGAGGGGATGGTGATGTTTCCCTCCGCATTCTTGACCAAGACGATACTGCCCTTGAGAGATCCGCTTATCACCTTGGTGGTAACGCTGTCGCCGAAGGAATAGTTGTTGGTGGTGCTGAAGCCTCCGCCGAGCTCGGGCATCAGGTCGGTGACGGTGTAGGTGAGTTCGGTGTTGGCGCCAGTCGCAGCGATGATGCTGGCCGCGGCCGCATCGGGCACTTCGGCTGAAGCTACCGCTTCCGAGGTGGCGGTGATGGTTATATCCTCGTCGTTGAAGATGACGTTGTATCTAGCTTCGGTACCGGCGATGGTGTAGGTGGAACCGGTCCTATCGCCTACAGCGACGATGCTCTTCAGAGTGTAGCCATCATCGACCTCCACTCTGAACTCGAAGTAGTTCTGGCTGTTGGGGCGGTTGTTGCTACTGATGCTGATGACTTTAACGTGATCGTCACCGACCAGATGTGCGTTGATCACTCCATCGGGATCAACATAGGTGGACGAGCTGGAAGAGCTGTCGCTATTCGAGGTCCCGGAAGTGCTGTCAGGAGTGGAAGTACTGTTGCTGGGAGTGCTATCGGTTGAAACGGGTTTGCATCCTGCGATAACCAGAAGGGTAGCAAGCAAGGTTAAGCCTAAAGATTTCTTGCGCATAAAAACTATTCCTTTCACGGATAAGACCCCGTGATTATATAACAACTCGATTTTTTGTGTGAATTCTCCTTCTCTCTGTGCGAATACCTATTCCTATGTTAGATTGACTTTGTTTGCCCTCGTGTTATGCTAATCGAGTCTTTTTACAAGCAAGAGGTAGTGGAGGAACGATATGAAAAGTAAGAGTATCCTTGCGCTGGTAGCACTGTTTTCTGCTATTGGTATCAGTCAATCTGTCGAGGCTCGTACCAGTGCCGGAGCGCTGCTGGCTCAGCCTAAGAGGAGCTACATAGTCAAGTCGCAGAGCAACGATGGCAATCTGGATGGACTCCAGTCGGTCATCTCGAACGCTCTCGGTAGAAAGGTCGCTTTCGACGAGACCTTCTCCAACATCATGACCGGTGCGGTGGTCGATCTGACGGCTGCTGAGGCCGATGTGCTCGAGACCGTCGATGGCATCACGATCGGCAACAACAATGTCTATGCTACGCCTACTGCTGAAGCTGTTAGCAGCGTGGTCAGCAATCCTAAGGAACTCGCTAGTTCCAACTTCTCTCAGGATACTATGCACGCTGATTACAAAGAAGCTGAGAATAAAGGAAAGGGAATCAAGATCGGTATTGTCGATACCGGTCTGTTCTACGATCAGATCGCCTCGAAGGCTGACGATACCAGCTACAAGGCGTTCCGTCCACTCACTGCTGATGCTCTCAATGATCGGTCGTTGACCGAGGCCTCGGTCGGTACCGCAATTAAGAATAAGGACTTCCACGGTAAGACCGGCAAGTACGTCAATTCTAAGATCGCCTTCACCTACGATTACAGCGAGGAGGATGGCAACGTTCAGCCCAAAGCGGGAAACGAGCATGGTACCCATGTCGCTTCTCTCGCCGCTGGTAATGGTGCTTCCTACGATGGTATGGCGCCTAACGCGCAGCTCGCCATACTCAAGGTCTTCGGCGATCAGGGCGGCGCTACCTCCCAGGATGTCCTCGAGGCTCTCGAGGATGCCAAGCTTCTTGGACTCGATGAGGTGAACCTTTCTCTCGGTTCCGCCTTCATCAACTACCCCGACAAGAACTCCTATAAGGACAGTATCGAGTATCAGGTCATTCAGGATCTGCAGAACTCCGGCGTCCTGGTCAATGTGGCGGCGGGAAATGATGGCCGCGGCGAGCTGGCTGGCATCTACTCCAACTATGTCTCCAGCGATGTCGTCGATACCGGTGAACTCGGAAGCTACGCGGTTCTGGATTCCGCTAACGTCGTCGGATCCTCGACCCTGAGCAAGGCGTACACCTACTACTGGACTCTCCCTGGAAGCGATACTCACATCGAGCCGACCGATCAGGTCAGCAACGTTCCTCTCTCGGGTCTCGTCAAGAACTCCGGCGATACCCTTCCCTATCAGGTCGTGGGAAGCGTGAAGGATGGAAAGCTCACCATCTCTAATGGAAAGACCGAGGACTACGCTGGTCTCAGCGTCAAGGGCAAGGTCGCTGTCATCTCGAGAGGTGGCGGTGTCACTTTCGAGAGCATGGCGAAGAATGCTCAGGCGCAGGGTGCTATCGCGCTGATCGTCATCAACAATGCGGCTGAGGAGCTCAATATGAGTTTCGGCACCTTCTCACCTGCTATCCCTGTCGCGCTGGTCGATATGTCCGTCGCCAATCTGCTCACTGCTGATACCGTCTCCGGTGTGCTGACCTACAGCTCGGTGCTCGGCGATAATCCTCTGCAGAACACCTCCTCGCTCTTCACCTCGGATGGAATGACCCTGAGCTTGGGCATCAAGCCTGATATCTCGGCGCCTGGAACTGGAGTTCTGGGTGCGGTCATGGGCGGATATCAGGAGATGTCCGGTACCTCTATGGCGGCTCCTAACCTCACCGGTGCTCTCGCGCTGGCGCTCGGCGAACACAATGGCAGTGCGGAGGAGCTGGCCAGCTACAAGAATGGTCTGATGGCGCGAGCGATGTCTACTGCGGATATCCTCGAGGATTCTTCTGAGTCCTCTAAGGTGAACAAGTCCATCAGCATTCAGGACACCAACAACAAGTACGTCAAAGCTGATGGTAGCGCGGTCTCCGGCAACGACAAGGTAGCCGCCGTCGATGGCAACTATGCTACTCCGAAGACTCAGGGCGCGGGACAGGTCAATGTTCACAAGCTGCTCACCAGCGATGTTTGGACTTCTACTGGTTACACCGATGGCGGAGATGGTCAGGTGATCTACGATCAGAGCGGCAAGCTGACCAGCCAATCTGTCTCTAAGCAGTTGACCAACAAGATTACCTTCGGCGTCGGGGTCGATGCCTCTAAGGAGAAGCTCAACCTCTCCGAAAAGAAGGTGACCCTTCACAATGAGGGCAAGAGCGCTAAGAGCTATACCGCTCGGATGTATGTCGCAATCTCGGAGAAGAAGATACCCCTCGATTCCAAGACCTGGAGCAATTTCACCGAGACGGCTAAGAAGATCTACACCATGGGCTTCACCGCTACCCAGCTCAAGAGCAACGATCTGATCCAGGCGGGCGATATCTATCTGGGTACCTATACGGCTAAAGCTTCTTCCGATACTACGATCACGCTTCCCGATGTCGATCTGACCGCGAGCAATGAGGATTCCGATGCTGCCTATTATCTCAAGCAGTACATCAATTCCAATTACGCCCAGGGAACCACGATCGAGGGATACATCGTCTTGACTCCCACCTCTTCGGATTCCGACAGCAGCCATAGTACCGATGGTCAGCTGAGCATTCCCTATCTCGCTTTCTACGGCGATTATGGTGCGGCTGATGCCACGGAGAAGTTCGATTTCGAGAAGGAGTCGTTCGGTGAGATCTATACCTCCGACCTCGCGAATGCCTTTGCTAAGAGCTATGTGAACTACGAGAATCCCAACGCCTACTTCGGATCGAGCATCTACGGTATCTCCAACGTCAAGTCCGAGAAGGAAGGTCTCAACATGCTGGCGACTACCTGGACCACTTCTGGCTATTCTCTCTCCCACTACGGCGCTCAGCATCTGGGTTGGAACTCCTACTTCGGCGCTCAGGACAGCGGCGTGGTGGCGGGTGTCTCCGGCGTCTCCGATCAGCTGCTGATCCAGCAGTTCATCCAGCGCGATATGGATTCGGCTTCCATCGATCTGGTGAAGCCTGGCGATGGCGAAGGCAGCCAGGATACCGTCATCTCTACGACCAAGCTGCACGGCTTCCCCAATCTCGATGAGGATGTCGAGGGCAGCGATGATACCTACTTCGGTCAGCATCTGTTCCGCTCTCTGCCCATTCAGACCCATCTGGAGTCCGGTTACTATGTCAACATGGGTGGTGCGTTCCTCGATCTGAAGGACAACACCGGTAAGGCTCTGGCTGAGGGACAATACAAGCTGGTCTTCCACTACACCCTCATGGCTAAGGATGCTGAAGGCAAAGCGATCACTCAGACCAAGGAAGTTCCTCTCACTATCAACAGGAGTGCGGTCGCTGTCGAGAGCGTGGGCATCGATGAGTATGGCTCGCCTGCTCTCACCGCTTCCGAGAATGCGGAGTACATCATCTTCAAGGCGGATCAGACCACGGCGGTCAACTTTACGGAAACCTCGGATGGGAAGAAGAAGGTCATCCTCAACGGTCAGTATGCGAAGAACGGTCTGATCCACGCTACCATCGTCAATGCGAATGGAAATACTAAGGATGTGGTGATCGACTCCAGAGGAGCCAACCCGGTTCTTCTCTATGGCAAGGTCGACGGTGTCTCTTCGATCGTGGTCGATAGGACTGAGGCTGATGGTAAGGTCAAGTTCGGCATCACAGCTTACAATTCGAAGGGCAATATCGATAACAACTATGCGATCGGTAGCCATGGCTTCGTCATCTATATCGATAAGGGACTGGCTTCCGATACGGTCTTCAAGAGCTATAACAGCCGTGGAGCTGAGAAGATTCTAGCGGCGGGTGACTACTACTACGATGCGAAGACGGGAATGTTCATCCTCTACGATTCCAGCAACGCTCGTGGAATCACCTACTCGATCTAGTTCTGATGTGGAAGGGATGCCGCTTAGGCATCCCTTTTTGCTTGACTTAAAAGTCGTTTTTAATCATTATCTAACGGTATGAAATTTAAAGAGTTTCTCGGTAGTGAATGGGGTAAGGCAATCGTCAGAGCCCTAGCCTGTATCGTGGTTACAGCTGCGATCTTCATCGCTATCTTTTTCACTGGCAAAAGCGCTGCTCGTACTCTGGTGAGGGCTGCCGATGCCTGTTTTGCCTGCTTCGGTATCTGCTTCGGAGCCGGATTCTTCACCCTGGGCAACAAGTATGGTGCGTTCACCTCCTTTCAATACGGATTCTCCTATATGTTTGGCTCGCTGGGACGGTACTATCGATTCAAGAATGGTGGCACGTATGGAAACTTTGTTCGAAAGAAGCGGGAGAAGCGCTCTGATGTGAGCTTTCCCTATGTTCCGTATTTCGCTATCAGTCTGATCTGGCTGGTGATCGCCCTCACTCTGACCCTATCGGTATAAAGCCCATCTTATTCCGATTGGAAGCGTTACCTTTTGAAAACACAAGATAGAAAACAATAATTATTGACTTTTTAGACGGCTTTTTTATAATAGTGGGCGATTGCAAAAGGAAAAGTTTCAGTGGTGGTATTCTAATTTCCTGTTATGCAATTCATGCGATCTATAGGAGGCCATAGGTATGGCTAAGAAATTTTTGACTTTAGGTGTCGTTTCTCTGCTCTCGATTCTGACCCTATTTGGCTGCCAGGGAGGTACCTCTTCTAGCACCGGCGGATCCGGTGTCTCCGGGTCTGGCGATTCTTCCTCTACCGCTTCTTCCAGTGGTCCTGTCACCGCGGCTAATGGAGCTAAGAACTATCTTGCTAGGTCTTACGCCGAGAGAGGCAAGATCCTTGGTCAGCTCGAGTCTTACGCGATGAAGTATCACCTCACTGGAATCCCCATGTTCGATGATGGTGGTAGTGTGGTCTACAGCTCTCGTCTCTCCTTCCCTACTGAGAACTACGTCACCGGATACGGCTGGGGTCTTACCAGGGAAGGTAAGATCACTGCACCTATCAAGAAGGATGACGATGATAAAGAGGGTAAGTTCAAGAACTACCTCCATCAGTACCAGGATGAGAACCCTACTACTCTGAATGGTCTCGACTCTCAGGATTCCGTCGGATCTACATACGATGGCTATGCCCATGCTGGACTCTTTGGAAACAGGCTCAAGAAGGATGCTAACGGTAAGTATCTGGAATCCTATGAGTGGTATGGTATCCTAGCTGAGCCCAACCCTGAAGAGGGTGATTACAAGGGTAAGCTGGTCACTCCTGTCGGAGGTGTCATTAAGGGGGGTGAGGGCGACCAGGATCTGGCCACTACGTTCAGGGTCTTCCTCAGGAAGGGACTGAAGTATCGTACGCTCTCTTCTACCTATAAGGAATTCGATAACACCGAGATCAAGCCTGAGGATTATGAGACCAATATGAGAATCCTTCTGGCTGGTGATATCAACTATTACCGCGCTTCTCAGTACATCGAGTCTAACCCTATCGTGGGTGCTGCTAACTACTTCAGTGCCTGCCAGACCTATGGATGGCTTTCTACTCAGGCTGAAGAGGCTTGGAAGAAGGTCGGATATAAGGTTGGTAAGGATGAGCAGGGAAACGATTATCTGGATGTTACTTTCGTTACCCCTACTAACGAGTTCTATGGAATGTACAATCTGACTTCCTTCAATACTCCTATTCCTCTCGAATTCTTCAAGAAGGTCACTGGCATTAGGAATAACGACTCCGATAGTGGTGACTACAAGGCTTACGGAAACATCTCGGGAAATCTGACTCCTGTGGATACTTACCTCTCTGTTGGACCTTACATCATCGAGACTTGGAATACCACCAATGGAATCTTCACCTTCAAGAGGAATGATGACTGGTGGGAGTACAAGGATGATGGCGCTTATCAGATCGAGGGAATCAAGTACAAGACCGATAGTGGCATCAAGTCCAACACTGAAGCGTACGCTCAGCACTTCCTGAATGGTGAGAGCGATTCTGCCAGTGTCACTGAGAGCAAATACGATCTCTTCAAGAACCACACTAGTCAGAATGGAGTCTCCTGGACTTTCAAGAATGTTCCCGGCTCGACCAACTGGAAGTGGAATGTCAACTCTACTACTGAGGAAGAGTGGGAGAAGCTGTTCGGTATCAATGGAACGATAACCCAGACGGCTAAGAAGGATTATTGGCCGATCAAGCCCGTCATGTCCAACTCCGACTTCCTCAATGGTGTCTACTTCGCCACTGATAGGAAGACGCTCGCGAATAAGCAGCACACCAACCCCGCTTACGAATTTTTCTCCGATGATTATCTGATCGATCCTGAGCAGGGTATCTCGTACAATTCTACCGAGGCCCACAAGAAGGTCATGTCTAACTACTCTCCTGAAACCTACGGATACAATAAGTCTGTCGCTCAGGCTCTGTTCACCAAGGCTGTCGACAGTCTGGTCGCCGCTGGATCCTATAAGGATGGCGACAAGATCGTCGTTACTTGCTTCCAGATGCTGAGCTCGGAGATCGATGCTTGGGGTAAGCTTTGGGAGAATGAGGTCGAGGATGCCTTCAATACCAGCTCCGGTGCTAAGGAGCACAATATCACGCTCGATATTCAGCAGGAGGCGGTTACCAGCCAGATGGATGTCTACTACAAGCATCTGATGGTTGGACAGTTCGATTTCTCCATGGGTTCTATCTCTGGAAACACGCTGGATCCTGTCAATTTCTTCGAGGTTCTCAAGTCTGATAACTCTTCCGGTTTTACTCTCAACTGGGGTACTGATACTTCTGTTCCTTCGACCGATCTGGTCTACGATGGTTCTTACTGGTCGTTCGATTCTCTCTTCGATGCGGCTAACTCGGGTGTTCTCGTCCAGGATGGTAAGGTCGCAGTTCCTTATATGTATAAGGAAGATCCTGACTTCGGCAACGGAGTGGCTCTCGGAACTAAGACCACTGTTTCTGTCAAGGGTAAAGACGATAAAGAGATTGATTACGATGCTATCTCCATCTCCTTCCAGGTCAATGTCGATCTGGCTAAGTCGGCTGGAATCGATCTGACCCCCGTGGATGGACAGGGATTCCAGGGACTTGAAGGCGTCTCTATCAGCGCTAACGTCTATGATCCTGACTCTACTACGGTGATCGACGACACGACTATCACTTCCTACTCCCTGTCTGGAAGCGCTGATGGCATCGTGTTCGATGCTTCGACCAATACTCTGACTATCACCTTTGCTCCTCTGCTGAATGCTGATGCTTCGGCCTACGAGGATGCGGAAAAGCAGGCTGCCTATCTCCAGGGTCTGAACGATGCCTTCATGAATCCTACTGCTGATAACCCCGTCTTCGTTACTATCGGCTTCACCAGTGCGATGACGATCAATGACATTCCTTGCACTGGCAGCTCGAGCACCACTTTCAAGATCGCTAAGATCGCCTAAGCTTCTACTAGATAGAAGTTTAGAAAATTAAGAAAAAAGGGAGTAAGTTATCTCCCTTTTTTCTTATTTATATATAAAATATGATATTGTGCTCTTAGTGTGCACTTATATGTTGTCTGTTTTTTTGTGAGGCAGAACCCATGGGTAAATTAAAGTACATTATCGAGAGGCTGCTGCTGGCTATCGTGACGGGATTTATCATCTTGACTCTTACTTTCATACTGGTCAAGCTGCTTCCCGAACAGGTTCCTGCAGGACAGGTTTCGCAACAGTTATCCTATTATCAAAAGCAGGTGAGTCTGGGGTATTATCTCTCCTCTCCTACCGCGGTTGTTGAAGGATTCGGCGAGCCCAACTTTATCTATACGCCTTCATCTGGCGGTGCGGCTATCTATTTCTTCAAGCTCCCTATCATGAGTCAGTATGGAGCGTGGCTCAAGAACGTCTTCACCAAGTGGGATTGGGGTACCTCTTCCACTATCGAGGTCAACCGGGATGTCTTCGTTCTGATCGGTCAGCGTCTTGGACCTACGGTAGTCGTCAATGCGATCACGATCGTGTTCGCCGTTCCGTGTGGAATCGGATTGGGAATCTGGGCGGCTATGAAGAGAAATAAGCCGACCGATAGGACGATCTCGCTGCTGGTTATGATCTTCATCTCTATTCCCTCGTTCGTCTTCATCTCGCTCCTGATCATCGTCTTCTCCTACACTCTGAAGTGGCTTCCGACCATCTGGCCGGCGACGACTGCTTCTTTGAAGACTCGTGCTCTCGGACTGATTATTCCCGTCCTCGCTGGTTCCTTCGGATCGATCTGCGGCTATGAGCGTCTGGTCAGAGGTGAGCTGATCGAGGCTTTGTCCTCCGACTATCTGCTGCTGGCGCGGACGAAGGGACTGACCAAGCGTCAGTCCGTCGTGCGCCACGCGCTGAGAAATTCGATGGTTCCCGTCCTTCCCTCGATCCTCGCGGAGATCGTGGGAATCCTGGGTGGCTCTGCTATTCTCGAGCAGATCTACTCGATTCCCGGTATCGGAAACCTCTTCATCGATTCCATCAATCGTCTCGACTATAACGTCATGCTTGCAGATATGGCGGTGTTCACGATAATCGGACTTCTAGCCGGTATCGTTCTTGACCTGTCCTATGGTTTCCTCGACCCGCGGATCAGGATGGGAGAAAGGAAGTGATCAGTATGGAAAATAAAGAGGATTTCTCCTTGGAGTCGTCTCGGACTTCTCCAGCGTTCACTGATGGTTTTACCGCTGATGATTTCAAGTTCGTTCAGCAGGATAAGAGCATTCACGATCAGAGGTTCCAGGGACGTTCGACCACTTATCTCAAGGATATCGTGAGACGCTTTGTCAAGAATAAGACCTCGGTCTTCGGCTTCTGCCTCTTTGGCCTTCTCGTCGTTCTTGCGATGGGATTCACCTTCTTCCTGCCTGGCAATGCGAATAAGAATGCTCCTACTGTCGGCGAGAGGTATCTGCCTCCTAAGCTCTTTAAAGCCGGCACTGGTTTCTGGGATGGAACTAGGAAGTACACCGGTCTTCTCTACAATCCGTCTACCGGTGAACCCGTCATCGATAATATCGACAAGAAAGCTATCATGATGGAGACTCTGACCACCTATGATGGTACCTATGATTCGGAGACTCCCTATGGAAAGGGAGGTCTAGTTCAGGTCGATGCTGGCAATTTCATCGGCTCCCCCAACCTGAGTTTCACTGTCGATCAGGTTGCTGGCACTGCTACTCCTGACGATGCTTCCGATGATACTTACGCCTTCGCCGGCGATTACAGTCTCTCCTTTACTGGTCTCACCGCCGCTGATTCTTCTGCTGCGGCTTCGATCTCTATCTACTATCGCCCCATCGATGCTTCTGGATCGGAGAGGGTCGATGTGCCCCTCGTGTCTGGCTACGCCATCACTTCTACGGATGTCACGATCGATCTGACCTCCTATCTGAAGCAGAACGTTCCCGCGGATCAGGTCCTTCCTAACGGTAGGATCATCATCAAGACCGATGGTGAGAGCGGCGTTCTCTTCAAGACGGTGGCCCTCAATTCTACGGGAGCGGACTGGAGCGCCTTTACCATCGATGATGCCTCCAGCGATCTCATGATCACCAAGAATAATGAGACTGGTAAATCCTCAGAGGAGACTGCCAACTGGTGGGTCCGCTCCAATTCCCAGTCCGTCCACGCTGCTCAGGTCGCGGTCACCTACTGCAATTTCACCTACGATCCTTACGAGGCCGTCTACGGCATCAAGAGCTCCTATAGAATCACTAGCGATGTGCTCAGCACGCTGAAGGATGATGGAATCATCACCTACGAGCTGACTGATGTGGATGGAGTCCAGGCGCTCGATGTCTCTACGCTGAAGGTCCTCAATCAGGCTAAGAACTACATCATCGTCGGCGATGCTGATCATCCGATAACGGTCAACGTTACTCCCGCTAACGATTTCCTCGGCATTCCTGCCATCTGGAATATCGACTGCAGCGTCTACATGTACAAGACTCCCACCTATGGATACTCCTCTATTCCGGTGCACGTCTTTGGAACTGATACCAATGGATTCGATATGCTCAAGCTCGTCTCTAAAGGAATGCTTCTCTCGCTCCTTATCGGTGTGGTCGTTTCGGCTATCTGCTTCGCCATCGGTCTCGCCTGGGGTTCCTTCTCGGGATACCAGGGCGGTCTGATCGATCTGGGAATGGAGCGTATCGTCGATATCCTGTCCTACATTCCCGGTATGGTTCTCATCACCCTGTTCATCCTGAACTGGGGACACAAGTTCTGGGTCTTCATGCTGGCGATGTGCTTCACCGGTTGGATCGGTACAGCTGGTCTGACTAGGACGCAGTTCTATCGTTTCAAGCGGCGCGAGTATGTTCTAGCTTCGCGGTCGCTGGGTGCTTCTGACGCTAGGTTGATCTACCGTCACATCCTGCCTAACGGATTGGGAACCATCATCACCGCTTCGGTTCTCATGATCCCCTCGGTCATCTACTCCGAAGCTTCGCTGGCCTATCTAGGTCTAGGTCTGACCGATATAACCTCGTTGGGAACCATCATCCAGAACAATCAGAATATGATCTCTACGGTCGGTCAGAATCCTGATCTGACGTATCTGATCCTCTTCCCTTCGCTCGTTCTGGCTCTGTTGCTGATCTGCTTCGAGATGTTTGGACAGGGACTCAGAGATGCTGTCAACCCGAACACCAAGGGTATCGATGATTAGGAGGTGCCTATGAACGAAGAGAACAAATCAGGGGTAAAGCCCGCTGACGATGTCATCCTCTCGGTTAAGAATCTGACGGTCGATTTCAAGTCGGATGAGGGATATACCCAGGCGGTCAGAGGCGTCTCGTTCGATCTGAAGCGTGGCGAGACCCTCTGCATCGTTGGAGAGTCCGGTTCCGGAAAGTCGGTTTCCTGCAAGACCATCATGGGAATCCTCTCGGGTTCGGCGGTGATCCGTTCTGGATCCATCACCTATCGCGGTGAGGATCTGACCAAGATCAGCGAGGATGAGTTTCACCGGATACGGGGAAACCTCATCGGCATGATCTTCCAGGATCCTCTTTCGGCCCTCGATCCCATCGTGAGGATCGGCAAGCAGATCACCGAGTCGATGATGGTCAACAAGGATCGGCTCAAGGTCAGAAGGGATAATCTGATCCTCAAGGAGTCCTCCGCTTACAACTCCATCGTCGCGCAGGTGAAGAAGGCGCGCGGTGCCCTCAGGATCCTCAGAGCCGATAAGGCTGAGCTCAAGAAGCTCAAGGAGACCACTGCGGTCTCTAACGGCTATAAGCTCGACGATATGAAGGCCGCGCACGCGGAGATACTCTCTATCCATCCTGAACAGAAGAGCAAGCTGCTCGCGGCGGAGGATGCCTACAAGCAGCAGCTAGCGGAGGAGCGGAAGGAGTTCCTCGCGAATAAGCTGGTTCAGATCAAGGAGAGAAGGGCGCAGGCCAAGGCCGATCTGAAGCGGATCAAGGCTGAGTCCAAGGCTCCTCGCCGCGCAGCTTATAAGGCCCTGAAGCAAGCTAAGAAGATAGCTGAAGGCGAGATCGCCCAATTCAAGAAGGAAGCGATTCTCGAGTATCGCCGTACGCGGTCTGAGATCGAGAAACAGTATCCTGCCGATCAGATCGATAAGCAGTACAAGAAGGATCTGAAGGCTTTCAAGAACGAGCGCATCCGCATCGAGCGGCTGCGTCATTACGATCTCGCTTCCATCAACAGAAAGCGCACCCTTCACAATGCGAATATCGCTTCGGAGATCAAGGCTTGCAACATCAAGTATGACGCTATGGTAGAGAAGGCGCGAGTCCGCATCGTCGGCGCATCTGAGAAGCTGTACCGCGAGAGACAGGATAAGCTCGACCAGAACTATTTCCACAACTACTGTGAGAAGATCAAATACTCCAAGAAGTATGCGAAGGCGCGGGCCCTCGAGGTCATGAAGGAAGTCGGTATACCTCAAGCGGAGAAGCGTTTCACCCAGTATCCCTTCGAGTTCTCTGGCGGTATGCGTCAGCGTATCGTCATCGCGATCGCTCTGACCGCCAACCCCGAGATCCTGATCTGCGATGAGCCTACAACCGCTCTGGATGTCACGATTCAGGCGCAGATCCTGGAGCTGATCAACAATCTGAAGAGACAGCATCACATGTCCGTCATCTTCATCACCCACGATATGGGTGTCGTGGCGGAGATGGCTGATCGAATCTGCGTCATGTATGCTGGAAAGATCGTTGAGTACGGTACGTCCTACGATATCTTCTACAATCCCAAGCACCCCTATACTTGGGCGCTGCTGTCCTCGATTCCCGATCTGGACTCCAAGGAGAAGCTCGAGGCCATCCCCGGCACTCCTCCCAATATGAACTTCCCTCCTGAAGGAGATGCTTTCGCTCTTCGTTCGAAGTATGCGATGTCCATCGATTTCAAGAAGATGCCCCCCTTCTTCAAGGTCAGCAAGACGCACTATGCAGCTACGTGGCTGCTCGATCCGCGGGCACCTAAGGTCGATATGCCTAAGATCGTGTCTAGACGTATTGAGAATTCTCTCAAGAGAGCAGGAGTGACATATGAGCAACTCGAACAGCAAGAAGAATCTGATTGATCTAGTCGGCGTTGTCCGCCCCCTCTCTGTCCTCTCCAGCCAGGAGATTGACAAAAAGAGAAAGAAGCTGATCTTCAAGGCGGAGAACGGTGCTGTCTTCTGCGACCGCATCGTCGCTCTCGCCAACATTGCGGAGAGATCTGCTGAGATCGTCTGGGATCGGGTCTTCCCCGATGTCGAGGAGCGTAGGTCGTCCGACCACGCTGCCTCGTTCTGGTACTCCCAGGCTAAGGATGAGCATCAGGTTGCCGAGGAGATACAGAAGAGCCGCAACTGCGATGACAGCTGCGACCACGCTCGGACCCCGGCTGGTCTCTTCCCCACTCACTGGTACGAGCTGGCTGGCAGGGAGATCGCCAGCGTGACCACGTCTGAGGTGAAGGCGAGCGATGTTCTGCCTGATGAGTGGTATAGACAGGCGGACAACCTCGTCCAGGCCAGCGTGGCCGCTCCTGATGCTGTCAGGCCTAGCGATTTTGCGCCCAGCTACTTCTATGCCCGGGCGATAAAGGCTTACTCTATCGCGCTCGGTGCTTCAGGGAAGCGTCCCAGCGACAATAAGCCGAGCTTCTGGTATGCGCCCTATGTAGCGACGAAACCGGTCGCGGTGGCTCCGCAATCGGTCTCTCAGGTCGAGGCGGTTGTATCCAGTTCTCGCCAGCCTTCTTACTGGTATGAGAATGCCGTGGTCGAGTACCGGACCCGCCCCTCTGACTATGAGCCGCAGCACTGGTACTCTCTCGCCTCTGAGCGCGAGACGCTGACCCGGGGTTTCATGACCCTGGCTGAGGATCACGCTCACATGTCTAACTGGGAGAAGCACCGCCTCAAGGGAATCAGCTATGATCAGTCCCTCGTGGATAACGACATCATCCTGTCGGTCCGCCATCTGAAGAAGTTCTTTACCCTCGGTTCTGGAATAAAGAGAGATAAGCTCAAGGCGGTTCACGATGTCTCCTTCGATGTGAAGAGAGGTGAGGTCTTCGGTCTCGTCGGTGAGTCTGGTTGCGGTAAGACGACTACGGGACGCACCATCATGGGACTTCACTCGGCCACTTCCGGCTCTGTGTATTTCAAGGGATACCGAGTCGGAGCGGGAAACCGTTGGAACCTCAAGGAGATCAAGTGGAAGAGGAAACGCGGTAAGGAGAGGATTGCCAAGCTTCGTTCCGACATGAAGCTTGAGATCAAAGAGATGGATCCCGCTTTTGTCGCGAAGGAGAGGAAGCAGGCGATCGAGGCTGCCAAGAAGGAGTTCGAGCGCGAGACGGCGGATAGGACCGCTGCGCTGAATCGGATCAAGGCTTCTAACCTGGGCGATTCGACCGCCGCTGATGAAGCGAGAATCCACAACGAGCTCGCCTCCATCAAGAAGAATCTCGATGACAGGCTCGCCTCTATCGAAGCCGATACCGCCACCAAGCTCAAGCGCATCAAACCCGATACCAAGTCGCAGGTGGCCGAGATCAAGGCGACCTACAAGGCTTCTATCGCCGATACGGAGCGTCATATCAAGGCGACGCTCAAGGAACAGCGGCAGAAGCTCCGGCAGATCAACTACGATACCCATCATGTCGATAAGCACCTGCTGACCAAGATGCAGATGATCTTCCAGGATCCTATCGATTCGCTGGATCCGAGGATGACCGTTCAGGACATCATTCAGGAAGGTTTGAAGATCCAGAATTTCGCGAAGCACGAGACCGAGAGGCTCGAGGCGGAATCCCATGAGGCGATCACTGCCCTTCTGGCCAGCGATCTGCCGCAGTCGGTCAAGGATCTGAAGAAGGGTTACATCGAGGACTACTATAAAGCGAAGATCGCCAGAGCTCAGGACTATAAGGGTATGGTGTCCGATACCCTGAGGAAGGTCGGACTCATTCCCGATTACGCCAATCGATATCCGCACGAATTCTCGGGTGGACAGAGACAGCGTATCGGTATTGCGCGCGCTCTGATCATGAAGCCCGAGCTGATCATCGCCGATGAGCCTATCTCTGCTCTCGATGTCTCAATCCGCGCTCAGATCATCAACCTGCTCAACGATCTGCGGGACGAGATGGGTTTGACCATCCTGTTCATCGCTCACGATCTGTCCGTCGTCAAGTACTTCTGCGAGAGGATCGCAGTCATGTACTATGGCAACATGGTCGAGCTAGCGACTTCGGATGAGCTGTTCAGACATCCTCTGCACCCCTATACCAAGTCCCTGCTCTCGGCTATTCCTAAGCCTGATCCCCTGTCGGAGAAGAGCCGGGTGCGAATCAAGTACAACCCCGCCACCGATCACGACTACTCCTGGCAGGAGCCTCGGTTCCAGGAGATTGTTCCTGGACACTTCGTTCTGGCCAATGACGCGGAGATGGAGAAGTATCGTCAGGAGATTGTCGCTGACGATGTCCGTGCGAATCAGAGCCACAAGTAGATTTCGGCGAGCTGATGAAAAAAGACCTCAGAAGAAACTGGGGTCTTTTAATTTAGAAAAATATTTAAGACGATCTTTTAATTGTTCTTATCAAGCGTAAATCTTGTAGATTAGGTAGTTGGATATCCTTCGCGGTATGAGATAGAATACGAGTCGGTAGAGGAGGGAATCCTTGAGGCCTATCAGCTTGGAGAATGGGAGCTTTTTGCGCTTGGATAGTCTTAGAACCTTCTTGGCTAGAATCACCGGAGCAAATCCGTTCTGCTCGTCGTGTGTAATCGTTCGGAGATTCTTGGCGACGCTCTGCTGGTAGACGCTTCCTGGCTTTAGCGCCTCTAATTTTCGCTGGGCGGTGAAGCCGGTCTTCGCGTCTCCAGGCTTTATCGAGCAGATCTGAATATGGTAGGGGTAAACTTCGACCCGCAGGGAGGAGAACAGGGTATCCAGCGCTGCTTTTCCAGCGCAGTAGAATCCCTGATAGGGAAGAGGGATCAATCCCCCGATCGAAGAGATGTTGAATATCTTCCCCGCTCCCGACTCGCGCATGTAGGGGAGAGCGGCCTGGGCCATGAGAAATCCTCCGAAGAGGATTACGTCGATCTGTTTTTTGGCTTGCTCCAGCGCAGTTTCCTCGAGAGGGCCGAAGATACCGAACCCCGCATTATTGATGAGGATATCGATTCGACCATAGCGGTGAACTATCTCTTCGATCACTCTTTGGCAGTCGTCCTTCTTCGTGACATCGGCCATCTGATGGAAGATCCCCTGGTGCTGAAAATCTCTTCTCGCGCATCCGCAGACGATATCGCCATTCCTGAGGAAGGCTTCAGCCATGGCGAGACCGAAGCCGGATGATTCGCCCGTTATTAGAATCACTCTCTTGTTTTTCATATTGATCCCTCTATACCACCTAGATAGCGGATATTTCAGTCGATTGCCAACTGGAAACTAAGGCTAGTATTTTACTTTTTGGTGAGTGCTTTTTTCATGCAGGAATCCGTGTTGAAATCATGAGTCGAACCGTCTTTTGAAATTGTAATGGATGTCAGTTATTTATTTCCCTGCTCCTCTATCCGATCCTGCAGGGCTTCGGCCGACATCTGCTTTTGGTCGGCAAGTTTCACATCGACTGATCCGCGTCCGATGATGATGCCCACCTCTCTCAGCTTCTTCGCTATCGCTTCATTCAAGTTCCAGCCGAGTGTCCAGAAGTCGTCGTTATTCACATAGACTCGGAGCTGCAGAACGATAGCTTTATCCTTGAGATCGGTAACGATGACGTTCGGAGTCGGAGACTTCAAAGAGAGGGGGTCTTTCAGGGCACAGCCGATAGCGAGCTCTTTGACCTGATCGATATCGGAGCTGCTGGGAACGGTAAAGTTAACTTGTACCATCCTTACCGGTACGGTTGAAGTGTTGATCACAGCTCCCTTGCCGATCACATTGTTGGGGATGTAGATCATCTCTTTAGGTACAGTGAGTATCTCCGTGGTGAGCAGGTTGATCTTGGAGACTGTTCCTTCGATGCCATTGCTCAGCATGATGTAGTCACCGATCTTGAATTGGCTGGTGGTCAGGATGATGACGCCGTAGGCGAAGGAGGAGATGACATCCTGGAGCGATAGCGAGACACCGGCGATGGCTCCAGCTAGGATGGCGCCGAGACCTGAGAAATTCAGACCGAACATCGCGAGGATGATGACGAAGATCAATAGGTAGAGGAGGGTTCTGACCAGCGCTTGGATGAAGTAGATCACAGAGTAGTTGATCGGCTTCCGCGGCTTTTTCCCCTGAGCCTCCATCTTCTTGGTGATCTTCTTGGTCTTCGATAGACCTTTGAAGACCGACCAATTGATCAGTTTCACTATATAGTGGCAAGCGATGATCAAAACGATGGCGATGACTAGCTTGATTCCGACATCAGCTAGATTCTTGGGTGAGAAGAATTCCTTTATCGCCTCCCATGCCTGAACAAAAAAATTGTTCGCAGCAGCGGATGGATCGGTCGCTGTGCTGCTCGCACTTGAAGTGGCGGAGCTAGCGACGGCTGTTTCTAGTTGGTCGATCATTGTCTACTCCTTTCTCTTCTGTGGCGGATGAGGTGCTATTCAAATCTCTTCAAGAATGCGTCTACCGTCTTGGATTCATAGATGAGGCATGCTGCCACTATTGTAACTATGATGGCAGCAAAAACGATGTACCACCATTTCCTGTTCAATGTTTTTATCGCGATGTATAGCTGGCATCCGGTATAGAAGGCTAACACGATCTGGAGAGAGTGGGCGATGAGAAGGATTATATAGAGTGCTGTTTTCCCTATGTCGGCTATCGGGATAAGCGTGCAGGCGACACCGATGAGGATCGTGAGCAGCCCAGCGATGATGCTTCGTATGGTGTCGCTTCGACTTCTCATTTGATTTTTGTACCTTTTCTTTGAAGTTGGAAGTCACGAAGATCTCCCGTAAAAACTTTATCTATATTTTGACAGGAGCGGATATTTTGACATCCGAATAGACATATGAGCTGCCTGGTCTTCTGAATTAGATCCGAGAGGTATTCGAGGGTCCCCTTTAGTCCTCTAGCCTCGAAGGCCTTGAGAACCGGGTTAGCGATACCGACAGCGAGGGCATTTAGGCTCAGGCATTTGAGGATGTCCAAGGGTGTTCTGATTCCCCCTGAAGCGATGAAAGCCGCCCCGGGTACCGACTGCATCTCGATGAGCGATTCAGGGGTCGTGAGTCCGATGGTCGATAGTTCGGAGCATTCGGAGGTACCAGCTCTTTCGTTCTCTATGGCGGCGAAATCCGTTCCGCCTGATCCGCCTAGATCGATCATGATCCCCTTTGAGGTTAGAAGCTTGGCTGTGTCCCTATCGATTCCGAATCCGACCTCTTTGACGATGATAGGGAGGTTGAAGTTCTTCCTTATCGCCAGGATATTATTCCACCAGCGAAAGTCGCGATCTCCCTCCTTCATCGCCATCTCCTGTACTGCGTTGATATGGATCTGGAGAGCGTTAGCGCGAGTAGCGTCCAGCGTCTGGCTGATGGCCTCTATAGGAGTCGTAGGCGAACAGTTAGCGATGATGAGACCGTCGGGATTGGCTTCGCGGGCGATAGCGAAACTGATGATCGCCCCAGGATTATCGGCGACGATAGAGCAGCTTCCCAGCGCTAGTCCGATATTCAGACTCGAAGCGATCTGGGCGAGCCCTTCATTTATCTTTTTGCTTCTCTCGGTTCCACCTGTCATCGCTTCGATTATGAGTGGGAAATCCAACGCTTTGCCAAAGAGGGTAGTATGGGTATCCACCGTTTCGAGGCAGGTCTCTGGGAGAGCCCTTCGGATCAGTTTTATCTCTCTGAATGGAGAAGGGGAAGGATCCTGAAAGGCGATTGATCTATCCAGGTGCTCATCCTTTCTCTTCGCTCTGATATTTATCTCAGCCATTAACCTTTTCCCCCTATATATCGAACTTCGCTGGGGCAAAAGTCGCCTCGATGGGCGTGATTCCCGCTTTGAGCCAATCCTGTTTGATCAGCTCCACCTGCTCAGCTGAGGCGCAGAGGGCGAATCCGCAATCGCCACCCCAGGCTCCGGAGGGCTTAGCTGCGGCTCCGTGCCGCTCGGCTAGCTTGACTAGCTTGGATAGCTTTTTCGTGTACAGTGGAAGATTGACAGCGACTAGGAGATTCTGGACGCATTTCCGATAGTTGCGTATTGCCTCATCGATCCGGGCACTATCTCCACGATCGAGGGCTTTTCGGAATGAGGTGATGATCTGTGTGGCATCTTTGGTGAAAGCTTGATGTTCCTTCTTATACTTCGTTCTTATAGTCTGATATTTCTTGATGATGTTCGGAGTCGAGGACTCTTCGTGAGTCCATCCGATGAGGAGGGTTAGACCCTCTGGCCAACTATAGCGGGTAGCGGTGACCAGCGGCCACTGGGATTCGACGATATCTTTAACATTGTCGGTCGTGATTTTGGCACCGATCCAATCGGGATCGATAGGGCTGTACTCGAAGAAGCCTCCGCAGGCTGCTGCTGCAATATCTGTGAATGAACCATCTGGCTGAACTCTAGCTTCAGCTATAGTTCCCAATCTGTACAGCAAAGAAACAGATGGCTCTATCCCATACGCTTTGAGCACCGAATCTATCACTGAGACGACGATGGCGCCGGACGATCCGAGCCCGATCTTCATCCCGTTCTCATCCACCAGTTCATTAGCGATGGATAGCGAACCGTGCTTGACCTCTTTTCCTGATTCTTCCAGGTATGAGTAGACGGTATTCAAAGCTGAATCGGTCAATGGGCCGAGGTGGGTTTCGGGACCGTCAGGGATGAAGGTGCACGTTACCCCACGCTCGAGGGCTACGGTAAAGTTAGAGCATCCGTCGAGTACGGCGAATTCTCCCATCAAGATGAGTTTGCCGAATGCTTTAGCGGCATAGTTATCTGCCATAGTATACCTCCAATCCAGGACCGGAAGCTGCTTCGATCAGCTGGGCGTCAGGAAACAGCGCCCCGACCTTCTCTTCTAGTAATTTTAGACTCGACTGATCGCATATCACGAAGGGGTTGCATCCTGCGTCGTTGGAGCAGTAACAACAGACATTATAAATTCTTCTTAGGGAGCTCGTGAGGGCGTAGACCGCATCGGTCCTTCTGTCCGTGTATGAGAGCTTAGGGGTCGCGGTCGCATTCACCCTGTTCATGGCTAGAGCATTCTGCTCCGCTATCTCTCCCACTCTTCTTAGGTCCTCTTTTTCAATCGCAGATCTCATCTCTGCGGCGTCTCTTTGACACTGAGCGATGAAGGAGTGATACAGAGGTGAAGTTCTAGCGATTCTCATGCCTTCTCTCGATGGTGTATCCTTCTTGTTTGGTGAGAGGACGATAATAAGTACTCGTATACTTTTATCCAGGTTGCTATCTATATGTTCCGCAAACGAAGTCTTATCATTACCGCACTTCCAGATATTGAATCCACCCGTGATACTGCGGCAGGCTGAACCCGATCCTCGCCGGGCTAGTCTAGATAGCTCACTGCTGGTTAATCGTTTCTCGGCGGTGGATACGAAAGCTCCCGCTAGAGCGGCATAGCCAGCCGATGAGGAGGAGAGTCCAGTCTCGGTAGGGAAGCTGGTCTTGGATATTAGGCGGTACCCCGTCTCGCTCAGCTTTAACTCGTCCATCAGGAAGCGGCAGTATTCATCGATTCTGGGCGAGTCTATCGTCCGGTCGTTGATGATTATCCTTCTCTCGTTTGAATCATCTAGATACACTTCGGTGTCGGTCGTCAGGGCATCGATGGTTAGAGAGATACTAGGGGATGAGGGAAGAATCAGCTCCTCATCATCCTTGCCCCAGTATTTGACCAGGCCCAGATTGGCATGGGCTTCAGCTTTTCCCCATCTCATATAGATATTCTCCACGCCTGGCATTCGTGCTTCTGTATCCCTTCTACTGCGGCATCGGCTTTGTCGATATCGCGGAAGAGACCGATGCAGATCCCTCCACAGCCTCCTCCAGAGAGTTTTGCCCCGAGCGCTCCGTTCTCTCTCAGCAGCGATATCAGCCGATCTAATTCCGGTAGCGAGAGGGAGAGGGAGGAGAGGATCTCCTGCGCCCTATTCATGCTCGCCCCGATCTCCTCCAGATGGTTGTGGGTCCATCTGTCTTTCAAAGAATCGGAGATGGAGCTTAGCGTCTCGATGGCGGAATAGACCTGCGGATCCTTCGCGCTGATCCTCCTCTTGATAGCCGCGACGCTAGCCTTGGTATTTTTGATGATGCCGGTATCCGCTACTACCAGGTAGGCGTTCAGGTTGGGAAGCGGTGTGATCATCGGTGGCAGGCCATTTCTATCTGAGGTGAATAGACAGGTGCAGTCAGCGGTGACGCCACACTGATCCAGTCCGGAAGCTCGGCCGTGAACCCTGTCTTCACAGCGAGCGACGATGGTATCGAGGTCGGATAGATGCGGTCGCTGCAACCTGATGCCTTCGCTGAAGTAGGTGAGGTTCTTTATCGCTCGATAGATGGCGCGAACCGCAGAATTGGCGGAGGCGGCGGATGACCCCAGCCCGCGCGATTCCGGGATAGTCGAGCGGATAGTTAGTGAGAGCGATAAGCCTTCGGGCAGGGGGAATGAGTTCAGGGCCTCATCGATCCCGGGATAGTAGTTTGCGATCTGATCCCTAGAGATCGCAGAACCATCGAAGTCGTATGAGGGAGCGGTGGAGCTGTTGATGGTCGCCGTGATGGTGATGGCGAGCACGGGCACGGGAGCGACGATGGCCGATCCGCGATAGACGATCGAATGCTCCCCGAGGATGATCGCTTTCGCATGCGTCGTGTATGTGGCTGATGTTATTTCCATAGGGTAACCATCCTTCTCTATCTAGTATATATTCTGGCGCTTCTCTCGGTCGGCTGCATATCCTCAATAGATTAGCAGAATGGAGGTCTTACTTCTTCGGTGTGTCGTCCGAAGATCAGAGCTAGGGTAGTTTTCGATCTTCGCGGATATTTTTCTATCAAAAAAAGCAGTACCCCGAAGGATACTGCTTTTTAGAGCTACAGAAGACTACTTGTTCTTCTTAGCTTTCTTGGTCTTCCTGCCACCTTTCTTGGTCACGGTCGCAGCCTTGGCCGCCTCAGACTTGACGATAGCCTGAGCAGCAGCCAGCCTCGCGCCGGGAACACGGAAGGGAGAGCAGGAGACATAGTCGCAGCCGTAGTCGTAGAAGTGACCGATGGACTCAGGATCGCCACCAGTCTCACCGCAGACACCGCAGAGCAGATCGGGATTGGCCGCCTTTCCCTCCTTGACGGAGAGAGCGACCAGACGGCCGACACCCGCGGGATCGACGGTCTTGAAGGGATCGAAGTCGAGGAGGTTGTCATCCAGATACTGGGTGATGTAGGAAGAGTAGTCGTTTCTGGAGAATCCGAAGGTGAACTGGGTCAGATCGTTAGTTCCATAGGAGAAGTAAGCGGCGTGCTTAGCGACCTCGCCAGCAGTGAGGGAGGCCCTGGGGGTCTCGATCATGGTACCGACGTGGTACTTCAGCTTCTTGTCGTAGTCGGAAGCGGCGATGATCTTGTCAGCGACCTCGGAGACCAGGTCCTTGACGAACTTGAGCTCACGGGCCTCGACGACCTGAGGAACCATGATGGAAGCGGTGATCTTGACCTTCTTGCCCTTCTTCTCGGACAGGGTCTTCTCAGCGCGTAGCGCGGCCTTGATGACGGCGGTCGCCTGCATCCTACCGATCTCGGGGTAGACCACATCGAGACGGCAGCCACGGAGTCCCATCATGGGGTTAGTCATGTGGAGCTCCTGGATACGCTTGTTGACATCGGCGACGGTCTTGCCAGTCTCCTGAGCCAGGACAGCGATCTTGTCGGCCTCTCTGGGCAGGTACTCATCGAGAGGGGGATCGAGCAGACGGACGTTCATATTGACTCCGCCGATGGCCAGGTACATCTGGTAGAAGTCCTCCTCCTGGAGGGGCTCCAGCTGATCCAGCCACTTGACTCTCTCCTCGGTGGTGTCGGAGAGGATCATCCTCTGCATCATATCGAGTCTCGAACCGTTACGGAACATGTGCTCAGTACGGCAGAGTCCGATGCCATCAGCGCCGAACTTGATAGCGTTCTTGGCCTCGGCGGGAGTATCGGCATTGGCCTCGACCAGCATCTTGCCGGAGCGGACCTTATCAGCCCACTTCATGATGGTGGCGAAGTCGCCGGACATAGCGGCGGGCTCAGTAGCGATCGCACCCTCGTAGACCAGACCGGTCGAACCGTCGAGAGAGATGGTGTCCTTCTCGCCGTAGGTCTTCTTGCCGATGGTCAGAGTCTTGTTCTTCTCATCGACGATCGCGGCACCGCAACCGGTGACAGCGCAGATACCCATACCGCGAGCGACGACCGCCGCGTGAGAGGTCATACCTCCACGCATGGTCAGAACACCCTCGGAGGAAACCATACCCTCGAGATCCTCGGGAGCGGTCTCAGCACGGACGAGAATGACCTTCTCACCCGCGTCGTGACGGGCCTTCGCATCGGCCGCGTCGAAGGACAGATGTCCGACGGCGGAACCGGGAGAGGCGGGGTTACCCTGAGCGATAGCGATGGCCTTCTTCAGGTCAGCGGGAACGAAGGTGGGGTGGAGCAGCTGGTCCAGAGAGTGAGCGTCGATCTTGGTCAGCGCCTCCTCCTTGGAGCAGATGCCCTCCTTAGCCAGATCGATAGCGATCTTGAGAGCGGCCTTAGCAGTTCTCTTGGCGGTACGGGTCTGGAGCATGAAGAGCTTGCCTTCCTCGACAGTGAACTCGAAGTCCTGCATATCGCGGTAGTGCTGCTCTAGCTTCTTAGCATCGGCGACCAGCTCCTTGTAGACATTGGGCATAAGCTCATGGAGCTTGGAGATGTCCTCGGGGGTACGGATACCGGCGACGACATCCTCACCCTGAGCATTCTGCAGGAACTCAGCGGAGATCTTGTTCTCTCCGGTGGCAGCGTTACGGGTGAATCCGACTCCGGTTCCGGAGTTCTCACCCATGTTACCGTAAGCCATCTGCATGACGGTGACGGCGGTTCCCCAATCACCGGGAATGTTGTTCAGACGACGGAACAGGATAGCTCTGGGGTTGTTCCAGGATCTGAAGATGGCCTTGATTGCGGTCATCAGCTGGGCGACAGGATCAGTGGGGAAGTCGGTTCCGAACTTGCTCTTGTAGTAGACCTTGTACTTTCCGATCAGGTCCTTGAGCTCATCCTCCTTGACCTCGTAGTCGTTCTTGTAGCCCTTGGCCTTCTTCAGGTCATCGAGCATCGCATCCATATCGTCGCGGGACAGACCCATGGCGATGTTGGTGAACATGAGGATGAAACGACGGTAGCAGTCGTAGGCGAAGCGGCCGTTGTTGGTCTTCCTCTTCAGAGCCTCGACGGTATCATCGTTGAGTCCCAGGTTGAGGATGGTATCCATCATACCGGGCATGGAGACGCGAGCGCCGGAACGGACGGACAGCAGCAGGGGGTTATCCTTGCCACCGAACTTCTTGCCGGTGATCTTCTCGAGCTCCTTGAGTTTGGTCAGGATCTCCTTCTCGAGGAAATCAGGGATGCTCTCGTGAGAGTTGTAATACAGGGTGCAGGCCTCGGTAGTGATAGTGAATCCCTCGGGGATTCTGATACCGATCGAATGCATCTCAGCCAGTCCAGAACCCTTTCCACCGAGAAGGTTCTTTCCCAGTCCGTGAGCCTCTTTGAAGAGGTACACATACTTCTTCTTCTTAGTAGACTTAGCAGCCATTTGATCCTCCTGAATGAATCAGCTGTACAAGCTTGACCTATGGCGAGCAAAAAAGCTCGCCTTAAGGCTAAGAAAGTATAGCACGGCGAGCCCATGACTTATTCTTTTTGCGCTTCTTTTGAACAACTATTTCGCAGATGAGAAGATCGACTCGAAGATCGTCGGCTCTCCCGCCTTGACCAGAACGTGTTCGGTCTTCTTTCCGCTGCTGTCAGTCGACACTCCGATCACGTCGATGTCGTCGGCGTAGAGGGGAAGAGGAATCTTCCTGATGGACTGATTCAGACCGTGGGTGACTCTTTCAGCGATGTCCATCATATCGCTGCCGATCACCGAGTCGCGCGGCGCCTGGCCGAGCGAGAGGACGATGGGACTGATGAAGTCGAGCAGCTCGGATCCGTATCCCGCGAGGGCCTGGCGCTTCTTCCAATCCGGATATCCGAACGAGAAGTAGCCAGCGCGGGCGATGGAGCTGTCGCTCCTTATCACATCCGCTAGGGTTTCTCCCTCCGTGTCGGCCGTGGCTTTGACGATCTCACCATCCTTGAAGGTCAGCCGCGCTCCCTCGATCTTCTTCTCGCGCAGGTAGATCGGTCGCGAGGCGACGATCACCCCGTCGATACCGTGCGAGTGCGGGGCGGTGTAAACGCCGAAGGCAGGAGTCTGCGAGAAGAACTTATCACCGCTGGACTCCTCGGTTCTCAGGGCGCTGTGCCACATGCTGCGCAGGGGCAGGGAGATGGTGCAGTTGGTGCCGGTGGTGCGGGAGGTGATCTTGAGCTGGGAGATGTTGCACCGGTTGATGACCTCTGCCATCCGGTTGGCCCGCTCGTTCTTCATCTGGGGGTCGCTCTGATTATCCAGGTCGATGCCGAGGGTGTCGAAGATGAGCTCCCACATCCGGTTGGTCGCCTGCGAAGGAGTCATGTCGGGGAAGCAGTCGGCCGCCCAGTTCCTCGTGGGGACGATCGCTTCGATGTGCTTGACCTTGTCGGACAGATAGGGCTCAAAGGAGACGATGTTATCGTTCAGAGCCTTCCTCAGGATCGCCAGCTTATCGGCGGGGAATCGCTTGCGGCTATCCATGGTGCAGCTGGTGAGGAAGATCAGCGCCTGTCCGCTCGCACCCGCGTGGGCGATCTCGTCGGAGAACTGCTGAGCGGCGCTGACGATCCGGGTCTCCGGAGTGTTGATCAGCCACATCCGAGCGATGCTCTGGTCGGTGTAGTGGACGGATACCCTTCTGACCCGTGCCTTGTAGAGCTCTCCCACGAGGTAGCGGACGAAGTTCGCCATCTCGACATCCGCATAGATGAGGACGCTCTGTCTAGTTGTGGTTTTGAGACCTACATCTATGATGAAATCGGCATAATTCTTTAGCATCTTAACGCTAACCATTACTTGATTCCTCCTGCGGCTCTAGCTTCCCCTCAAAGCGGAAATCGACAAAGGTGGAGACCTTTGGGGATCTAGCTGATATTATGTTAGCGGAAAGATGAATAAATGTTGATAAAAATAGAGGGAAATTTAAAAATGAAGCGAAAATTTATATGTTTTTCCTCTCAAAATGCTATGCCCGACAGTGTTTTTCTCCCCGGTGTGAAGGCCGATGAGGGGTTCGATATCGCGGCGGTCGAGAGGCTGGCTGCCTCCCTTAGATCCGAGGGGATAGATCTCCTGTCCTGCCGCGGATACGGAGCGCAGATCGATTCGGTCAAGGCTCTAGCGCTGAGTCTCAGGTACGCTGGCCCCTTATCCGACATCTATCGGAGGAAGGTGGATCCCTACTCCGCCTGCGATGTGGAGATCGAGCTCGATCCCGGCTGCCGAGGCGATGAGCTGCTGCCACGCTGTCAGTTCTATATTCCTGAGCACCGCTTCTTTCGCGCTGTAGAGCTTCCTCGGTGTCGTATAAGCGAGAGGGTCGCTAATGACATACCGGGAACCCAGCGTCCGGATGCTCTGCTGATATGCCTGGTGAAGCTGGTCGAACTATCGATGCATCGGAAGGTGTCCCAGGGTGTGAGAACCTGCGCGGCTGCGCTCGTCTCGCTAGCGCTGCGCTCTGATCCGCAGGATTCAATCTCGATATCGCGGGATGGGGCGCGCTTTATCGCGGCGGTTCAGCAGACCTATCGCGCTGAATCCCCCCTCTCCTATCTTGCGGGAATCCTGGCGGCTAAGACCGACTCGCACCAGCTGTCGCAGTGTTGGCTCAAGGTTCTCCAGCTCGTCTCTCCCGAGAGGGCGGAGCCCTTGCTGGAGAAGGGCGAACAGTGGAGAATCGAGCGGTTGAGCCTGGCTGAAGATGTAGAAAAAGTTATGAGAGAAAAGGTCAGCGCTTCTTCGGTGCTTTATACTCTTGAATGCTAGGAGGTAGACTCATGGCCGAAAACAACAGTGAAGAGAAGAAGCAGGTGAGCACGACCGGCTCGGATAAGACGGGCAAGGCGGTGCCTACTAAGAGAGCGGTTCAGATGATCGATGAGATGAAGAGCCCCACTAAGCCTCTGCCGTTGGCAAAGAAGAATTGGTCGTGGCCCTCATTCATCGTCGTGCTCGGATACATCATCGGTGTGGCTGTCGGTTCGATGCAGAAGTATTCAGTCGGTGGCGACACCGGAACGAGGATCCTGTTCCTGATCGCGATCTTCTTCCTAGGTTCGCTCGGCGGTGTCCTCGTTTACAACCTCGGAAAGTGGATCGGTGCTCGGATCAGTGGATATCAGCTCAGCTATATCTGCATCTCGGGATTATGCTGGGATCGGTCCAGGGCTGACAAGCGGGTCTATTTCGATGGCTCTCAGTTCCTCGAGCTGCACTCCAGGTTTACCCCCAAGGATGAGAATATCGATCGTGATCCGGCGGTGATGCTGATTTTAGGATACGTAGTATGGGCGATTCTGTTCGTGGTAGTTCTTTCGCTGGGATTGACTGTTGTTTCTACTAGCAATTCCGGATTGAAGTGGGGAATGGTATTCGGCTCCGCCCTCTCTGCCTCGTATGTCCTGTATCAGATCTGCCCCTTCAGACAGGATTATCCCTCCGACATGTTCGCGTTCATCTCCACTCGCGAGAAGGAGAATAGAGAAGCTTTCAACATCTACTACTACAACCGTGGACGCGAGTTCTCCGATGTCGAGATGCTCGTTCCTAACTTCAGCAGCTTCGACTCCTACTGGAAGGCTAAGACGCTGATCTATGTCTTTAGATCCCACCTCTACAAGTCCGATGAGATCGAGCTGGCGCTCAAGACCTTCACTCAGCTCCATGCGGTCAGCGGCTATCTGAACGACGAGGAGAGATCCCAGATTGCTGGTGAGCGGCTCTTCGTCCTGATCCTTCTCAATGACCGGGCCGGGGCTGATAACCTGTTCATCGAGCTGCCTCGGACGATCAAGAACGAGGTCATCAAGTCTACGACCCTCTCTTCCTTCCGGACGTCGCTGCTGGTCTCCGGTGTCATCGTGGGCCGCGAGGATGCGACGGCGGATAATGTCAAGACCATGCTCAAGGTTCTTCCGGCTCAGGTCGCTTCCAACAAGCTGAAGACTGAGAAGAGCTTCTACCGGGTTGCCTATGAGAAGGTGAAGCAGACTAAACCCAGCTTCGCGCTTCCCGCGCTGGACTAGTTAGAAACACAGTTTCTATCCGCACTCTGATCGGTGGCTTGATCAGGGTGCTTTTTTGAAAGAAAATCCGTCGATTTCCATAGAAAAGCTAATTAAAAAGTTGAAAGGTACATATTTTAGCATTAGAATAGACAAGCTTTCAGACCATGGGTCTGGGCTATTTAAAAGAGAGGAAAAAATATGGGAAGAGCACATGAGGTTCGCGCCAAGAAGATGGCCGCGACCAACGCTGCGAAGTCAGCGCTTTACAATCGCGCCAGCAAGGAGATCTACCTTGCGGCTAAGTCTGGTGTCCCTGACCCTCAGTCTAACCTCTCGCTGAGGGCGGCGATCGAGAAGTTCAAGGGACAGGGAGTCACCCGCGATGTCATCGACCGTGCAATCCAGAAGGCTAAGGGTGGAGATTCCACCACTTACGTCTCGGGTCGCTACGAGGGTTTCGGCCCCGGTTCCGTCGCCATCATCGTCGATACTCTGGCTGATAACGACAAGAGAGCTTTCGCTAACGTCAGAGCTGTCTTCACCCACAAGGGTGGACATATCGGCAACACCGGTTCGGTCATGTTCCTGTTCAAGGAGTGTGGTGTCTTCAAGTTCGAGTTCTGCAAGCCCGCTGTGATGGACGAGAAGAAGAAGAAGGTCATCGAGGAGGCTCAGGCTTACAGCCCCGAGGAGATCAGCGCCAAGAAGGATGAGATCGAGATGGCTCTGATGGATGCCAACATCGATGAGACCACTACCTACAACGATGCCGATTGGACTGTCGAGGTCACCGTGGACAAGAAGGATTTCTCCGCTGCTCACGATGTCCTGAACAAGCTCGGCTATACCGAGTTCCTCAAATCTGAGATCTGCTGGGTTCCCAATGAGAAGAAGCACGTCGAGGGTGAGGATAGGCAGAAGCTCATCAATTTCGTCAATGCTCTCAACGAGATCGAGGATGTGCAGAACGTCTACACCGACGCTGACTTCGATCCCAATAACGAGCCGGCTGACTAGTCGTCAGGTAGGATGCCCTGCGCGGTAGCGCGGGGCTTTTTCTTAAGGAGGATCAAGGCGATGCACAAGGTAAGACTCTATATCGCTTGCTCTTGGTTCAATCCGGAGCAGATGCGGAATATGAAGAGGGCTCACGAGCTGCTGAAGCTCAATCCGACCGTCGATTGGGAGTGCTCGTATCGTCCGGTCGAGCATCAGTGGGGTGATCATGTCTTCGGTCAGGATCCGCGCGAGGACGAGAAGTGGTTCAACAATAAGGATTGGCAGTTCCACACCTACTATGAGGATATCCTCGGTCTAAATCGGAGCGAGATGTGCCTCTTCGTCCAGTGCGATAGCCACGAGGATGCGGGACAGGCCTTCGAGATGGGTTACGCTAAGGCGCAGCACAAACCCTGCATCTCGGCCCTGCTCGATCTCAGCTGTCAGGATCATCCGCTCAACCTTATGCTAGCGGTTGCCCCTGATCGGTTCATCAGCCTCGATGAGCTGTCCACCTTCGACTTCAATCACTTCTCTTTCGAGTACTGCCCAGCTAAGGTCTATTAAGGTATCATCTAGATGTATGGAAGAGAAAAAGACATTTAAAGATAGGATCGTTGCGAGGTTTAAAGACTTCACCCCTATGCGGTATATAGGCTCGTTGAGCATGCTCGCTGTCGCCATTATCTGCCTGATCTGGGCGGTCATGTTCTCGGTCGACCTGGGCAATGGTGTCCCCTTCTTTACCGGTCCTGCCGTCGGGGGCAATCCTGGCGTTGAGCTCAAGAGCTACGAGGTCATCGTGACGGTCGCCCTATACGTGATGGGATTGTTTCTCGCTGGGCTATTCGTCTATGAATTCTTCTTCCAGCCATTCACTAAGAAACCCGTCTCCAACCGCGAGTTAGTCGGGGGAGAGGTGGTGGAGATCAAGAAGGATGCTGATGGTGGGTCTGACGGGAAAGAGAAGAATAAGAAGGCGTAAGTTTATACTGCTGTTATTGCTTCTGTTTATTTAATAATATCAATTAGCCAATTCTAAAATATGCATCAGCTTGGCACCTTGATAGGCGGTCAGCTGATGCATTTTTTATACCCTTTTTATCCGGTAGCGGAAATCGTGGAGCGCCACTGCGATCGAGGTGGTCAGGTTCAGGCTATCCACGTCGTCGGATTGCTCGATCCTTATACCTGCGGGTATTCTGAATTCAGGGGGTAGT
This sequence comes from Caryophanales bacterium UBA6449, assembly GCA_002437105.1. Lineage (GTDB taxonomy): Bacteria > Bacillota_I > Bacilli_A > RFN20 > CAG-288 > CAG-568. Next base: position 17,196 of record DJOB01000006.1, on the reverse strand, counting down.
CCGGTCGCCTCGTTCCCGAACACGATAGCGATATTCCCAGCCGGGAGAGTCTGAATGGAGGAGAGGGTGCGATCCGTCTGGAGGATGAAGGGGTAGAAGGGGCGCGGATAGGCTTTTATATAGTCGTCAAAGGAGGAGAACTCCTGGCACCTGATGGAGAAGAAAGCACCCATCGAAGCTCTGATCGCCTTGGGATTGAGATAGTCGCCACAGGGTGTGATCAGCGCGAGATCCCGGTAGCCGAAAGCTAGCATCGTCCGCATCGCATTTCCGATATTCCCCATGTCCATGGGATTTACCATCACCACGTGGTCGGTGTCGGCTCTCAGCCGATCGTTCCCCTGTGTTGCGAAGACGCCGATGACGTGGTCGTTGCCCTTGCTTCCCAGCTTTTCGACGGCGATATCCGAGATGACGAGTTTGTCGCGACCGAGGAGGCTCTCGATCTTCCTGAATCCCGCGGTGTTGACCGCTTCCTTGGCCACGTAGATCGTCTTCACGATCTCGGGTCTCTTCTCGATCATGCACAGGGTGGGGAAAAAGCCGGCGGTATAGGATAATCCGCATCCCTTAGTATATTTTTGAATCTTGGTGTTCATACGGGAAAAGTATAGAGAAAAAGAGATGATTTGTTATCGCTCGAGATAGCGGAGAGCGGTATATGTTTTCTTCTCAGGGTGTTGATTTGTTCTCTCAGCACAGAAAAAGCTGCCACGCTTTCAGGCGTGACAGCTTCAAGCTCTACTGATCTATCTAGTCGACAACGAAGGGCAGAAGAGCCATGTAACGGGCATTCTTGATAGCCTTAGCCAGCATCCTCTGATACTTCGAGGAGGTGCCAGTCACAGACTTAGGAGTGATCTTTCCGTTAGGGCTGATGAACTTCTTCAGAAGCTCCACATCCTTGTAATCGATGAACTTGATGTGGTTCTTGGTGAAGTAGCAAACCTTGCGACGGGGTTTGAACCTCTTAGCAAACATGCGCTATATCCTTTCTGTGGACGATCTCAGACCTAGAAGGGTATGTCATCGTCAGTGGCATCGATACCCTCGACGGGGGCATCGGCCTTGCTGACGGAGCTAGGGGTGGGAGCGCTGGTAGTCTCCGCACTGCTAGATCTCTTGCTCTCTAGGAACTGAACCTGTTCACCTACGACTTCGATGACGGAACGCTTGGTTCCATCCTTAGCTGTATAGGAGCGTTGCTGTAGCCTTCCATCTACCGCGACTAGACTGCCTTTATGGCAGTACTGAGCAACGTTCTCGGCAGTTTTAGACCAGACGTTGCAGGGGATGAAGGAAGTCGATGTCGAGCCATCCTTGCGGGGCCGATCGTCGACTGCGATGGTGAATGAGGTGACGGCCATGTCTGAAGCGGTCCGCCTCAGCTCAGGGTCGCGGGTCATCCTTCCAACTAGGACTACTCTGTTTACAGCCATTTTGATTCCTCGTTTCTCAGATCACTACTGAGCCTGGCGAGGGGCAGCGGGCTGAGCCACCACTCCCTCGTAAGCCTTGGTGATCAGGTAGCGGAGAACGTTGACATCGAGTCTCGCCACACGACCGAACTCATTGAGAGCCTTGGTGCTGTCGCCGATCTCAACATTGAGAACGACGTAGTAACCCTTGGTCTCGTTCTTGATCGCGTAGGCCAGATCCTTGAGTCCCCACTCATCAGTCTTGGTGATGGTTGCACCATTGTCGGTGAGAACTTTCGCCAGCTTAGCGATCACAGCCTTGGTGGCTTCCTGATCGAGAGCGGGCTTGACGATGTACATGATCTCGTACTTTCTCATGGGCTTTAACCTCCCTTTGGTCATCGGCTGCGGGCAGCTCTATGAGGCACGCAGCAGAGAGCTTTGCCAAGAGAAAACCAGCTTTCTCCTTCAAAGCCCATAGATTATAGAGTAAGTGTGTTGACCTGTCAAAATCGATGTTGACATTCTCAATATAAGTATCTTGACCATTCGATCAAAGATCAAAATTTTTAGGGTGAATCGTGAGCTAGAGCTCGATAGCGAGTGATAAAAAACCGTTAGGTACCATCGGCCCTAACGGTTTCTATATGTTTTTTCTACTTGGTCCAGGGAGTGGGGACGTTATCTACGAAGTGCCAGTATTTTTCGGTGGAATCCTGAGCGGGTTCGGTCTCCGAGTAGAAGTAGAAGGGGCAGCGCGCCGGGAAGAGGGTCGTGGGGTCGAGGCCGTCAGGGAGCTTGGTTCCCCGATAGAAGATCGCGCAGGCCGTACCTTCCAGGGTTTCGCTGCCGATGCTCGCAATCGTCGAGGGGAGGATGAGGTTAAAGAGATAGGTATTGCCTTTGAAGGCGTAGTCACCGATCTCGGTCACGCCTTCGGGAATCTCCAGGACGAAATCGGTAATGTTGGATATGGTATTCAGGAAAGTCAGATCGTTGGTGCAGTCCTTGAAGGCGGCATAGGGAATCTCGGTTAGCTTGGATGAGAGCTTGATGTTCCACAGCTTGTGGCACTCGCGGAAGGCACCTTCTCCCAGCTCGGTGACCGAGTCGGGAAGGACGATGCTCTCTAGACCGGAGCCGAGGAAGGCTTCTGATCCGATCGTGGTCAGAGAGCTGGGAAGCGTGATCTCTGCCAGTGAGGTGTCATTGGTGAAGGCGGAATTCTCGATTGTAGTTACGGTCTCGGGCAGGGTGATGGATTTGAGTGCGGTGCAGAACTCGAAGGTGCTGTATTGGATGGTGGTTACCCCCGCGGGGATGGCGATGTCGGTCAGGCTGGTGCAGCCGCTGAAAGCTTGGGACCCGATATTGGTCAAGCTATCGGGCAGCTCGATCTGCTTGAGCTGGGTGTGGTCCTTGAACGAGGAATCATCGATGGTCTTAGCCTCGGTCAGGATGACCGTCTCCAGGTTGGGAAATACGGGATCGGTTTGGCCCTTGCTGCTGAATAGGGTTTCCAGGTTGTAGTTCTCTCCGAGGAAGGTGAGCTTCTTGACGTTGGTATTATCCTTTTTGAAGTCAGCGTCATTGAAGTGTGCCAGATAGGATTCGCTGAGGGTCTTGAGCGCCGCATCGTCCAGAGTGAGCTCGGTCAGCGCCTGGAAATCGGAACTAGTCCAATCTAGATTCTGGGTGATTCCAGTCGAGGTCGAACTGCTCTCAGGAGTCGAGCTGCTGTCAGGACTTGAACTGCTGTCAGGTGAAGAGAGCGCGGGGCTGCTAGTGGTACCTGAAGACGAGTCGCTGGGATTCTGACAGGCGCTGAGTATCAGCAGGGGGGCAACGAGAATCAATAGCTTTCTACTTTTCATGGATTTCTCCTTTTTGTGCATTCAAGAGGATGTGATCTGTCTTGACCGGCCCAAGTATATTTGTTGTGTATCGATATTTCATTTTGAAAGTGTTTACTTAAAGTTGGATGAGTTCGAGACTCTTTCCAGCACGGTGGATAAAAAAGACCACGTCCTTTAAGGGACGTGGTCTTTCGCTAGTTTGGAAGCAGGTTAGATGATGTCCTTGTGCTTGAGCAGAGGAACGGCGCACTCGTGAGCGATGAGGGGAACGAGGGCGAGGAGGATGGAGTAGCACCAGTATTCGATGCAGAGACCGTTGGAGTGACCGAGGAACAGATTGGTCAGTCCAGGGACTTCAGCGACGATGACCTGGAGCAGGACACCGGCGCCGAAGGCGACGATGAAGAACCAGTTCTTACCCTTGAAGATGTGGATGAACGACCTCTTCAGGTTGGACATGCCGAGCATGTGGAACAGCTCAGCGAAGGCCAGAGTGGTGAAGGCCATCGTTCTCGCATCCTCGAAGATGGTGATGGCGGCTCTCGCCTCATCGAAGACCAAGGAACCATCGGTCAGGGTCAGGTACTGTCCGTACTTGTTCATGTTGGCGGAGAGCACGCTGTTGACCTGGGCCAGCTGAGCGGCGCTCAGACCGTTGGCCGCAATATCGTCCCAGCTCATTCCGAGGGTGTTGGTGATGGCATCCTTGAGGTCCTCAGCCTCCATCAGCTGAGTCCATCTTATTCCTTCACTATAATTGATAACGGCCATGTTGGAAGTACTATAGGCTGTATGGGTGATACCGATGAGGACGGGGACGAGGAAGGCGGCGAAGACGACTAGGAAGATGATGAATCCGTAGAATAGACAGAAGGTGAAGCCACCATGAGCGAAGACGCCGTCCTTGGGGTTGCGCGGCTTCTCGTTCATGATGTTGGGATCCTTGTCGTCGCGGCCCAGAGCGATAGCGGGCAGCGAGTCGGTGATCAGGTTGATCCACAGCAGCTGCATAGCGGAGAGGGGCTGGATGATGTTGGCACAGGTGGCCAGGAACATGACGAGGATCTCGCCGAAGTTGGAGGACAGCAGGTAGAAGATGGTCTTCTTGATGTTGGCGTAGATACCTCTTCCCTCCTCGACTGCCTTCTCGATCGAGGCGAAGTTATCGTCGGCTAGAACCATATCTGCGGCGCCCTTGGCGACATCGGTGCCGGTGATACCCATCGCGATTCCGACATCCGCGGCCTTGAGCGAGGGAGCGTCGTTGACACCGTCTCCGGTCATGGCGACGATCTCGCCGTTGGCCTTTAACGCCTTGACGATCTGAACCTTGTTCTGCGGAGAGACGCGGGCGAAGACGCGCGTGGTCTTAACCTTCTCCTGCAGCTCTTCCTCGGAGCACTCGTCGATCTCCTTTCCAGTCATGGTCTGGGAGATATCGTCAGCGATGCCGAGCTCCTTGCCGATGGCGAGAGCCGTATCGGCGTGGTCGCCGGTGATCATGATGGTGGTGATACCGGCCGAGTGGAACTTGCTGACCGCGGGTTTAGCCTCCAGTCTCGGAGGATCGATCATCGCGACCATACCCACATAGATCAAGTTGTTCTCGTTGATGCCGTCGCTGCCGTGAATCGCCATGGCCAGCACGCGGTAGGCCTGCTCAGCCAAGCTCTTAGCGGCGTTGTTGATCTTCTCGATATCATCGGAAGTGATCGCGCGGACCTGTCCTGCGATCATGATCCGGTCGGTGTGGGCGAGGATCGAATCGAGAGCACCTTTAGTGAAGATGATCGAGGGGTGCGACTCGGTGCTCTGGTAGGCGTAGCGGGAGATGACCGCGTTGGCGGGTACATCCAGCACCTCGCTCTTGACGGACATCATCTTCCTGACCGAATCGAAAGGCATCTCGTCCCTTCTGGGCAGCTCGTTATTCTCGGTCTCCTCCTTGCTGATGTTGAACTTCTTCGCGAAATCCAGCAGAGCCAGCTCGGTGGGATCACCGTATCTATCGCCGTTGATGGAAGCGTTGGAGTCGAGCATCATACCCTTGGTGAGAAGCTCGAACTCGGGGATGGTCAGATCCACGTCCTTAGCATCGACGGTGGTGTCGTTGGCGTAGACCTTCATGATTGTCATCTTGTTCTGGGTCAGGGTGCCAGTCTTATCGGAGCAGACGACCGTGACCGAACCGAGGGTCTCGACCGAGGGAAGCTTCCTGACGATGGTGTTGACCTTGACCATCCGCGACATACCCATCGCCAGCACGATGGTGACGACGGCGGGCAGACCCTCAGGGATGGCGGCGACCGCCAGAGCGATGGCCTGCATGAAGAGCGACTTGATCGACTCTCCAGTGACGGAGTGGTTGATCATATCGGGGATCAGCCAGAGGATACCGACGACGAACATGGCGGCGACGATGGCGCAGCAGATGATACCGAGGATCTTACCCAGCGAAGCCAGCTTCTTCTGCAGAGGGGTCTGTTCATCCTCTTCGGACAGCATGCCCGCGATCTTACCGATCTGCGTGTTCATACCGGTGCCGATGACGATACCTTCACCCCTTCCGTAGGAGATGGGGCAGGACGAGTGGACGATGTTCACCTCGTCGCCGAGGGCGTGTCCGGGCTTCAGGACGGCCTCGACACTCTTCTCGGCGGGAACGCTCTCACCGGTGAGCGAAGCCTCATCGGATTTGAGGTTGAACGACCGGGTCAGCCTGATATCGGCGGGAGCGATGGTTCCCTCCTCCAGGATGACGATGTCGCCCAGAGCGACCTCTTCCGCCTTGATGGTGCGCAGCTTGCCTTCGCGCCGGACGGTGCAGTTGGGTGAGGACATCTTTTTCAGAGCGTCGAGAGCCTTTGAGGCCTTGGCTTCCTGAATAGTTCCGATGATGGCGTCGAGGAAGACGATGGCGAGGATGACCGCCATCTCAGCCCAGTCCTCTGCGTCAGCCTTGCCGCCCACGGTGTTGATGATGGCGAAGACCGCATCGATCAGCGCGGCGACCAGAAGGATTAGAACTAGGGGATCTTTGAATTCTGACAGGAACATGTGGAGGACGGTCTCCTTCTTGCCCTCCAGGAGCTTGTTGGCTCCGAACTTCTCGACATTCTCCTTAGCTTGGTTCTCTGTCAGACCAGACTCAGGATTGACGCCGATCTTCTGTGCGACGGCTTCAGGCGTCTCGCAAGCGGCATCGAAACCCTTCAGGTATTCCTTCTCCGCGAGGACCTTCTGGTACTCGGGGTTCTTCTGGAGGGCTTTCTCCCTACCTGACGAGTTTTTCTTCTTCTCCTCAGGTGCGGGTGAACTCTGTTGGCTCATGCCACATATCCTTTCTGCCATAATCGCCACTGCATCTGGTGCAGGCGATTCAATTGGCTAGAATACTTTATCAAATTGTGACTTGCCTATATATCTATATATTGCGTAAAAGCGGTACACTGCCAAATTTCTCTCCAGAAAATTCGAATTTTTAGGTATGTTTAAATAGCATATTGAAAAAGAATGGGATTGTTCTATAATAACCACTCGCGATTGGGGATTAGCCAAGTGGTAAGGCTCTGGTCTCTGAAACCAGCATGCGGTGGTTCGAACCCACCATCCCCAGCCATTGAAAAATCGGTGCCCGCGAGGGCACTTTTCGTTTTATATGCGGGCTCTGATGGCTGGGAATCTTAGGCGTACCATCCGATTATCGCTTGAAGTTTTTATCTCTGATAAATTGATTAGGCCTATTTATTCGTTTATACGTTTTTAAACTTAAAGAGCGCTTTTTGATTAACGATTTTGAGCGGTTGTGATTTCAAATCCTTCTGATCGGATCGGTGCTAGTATCTTTAACTGATATATGCGTGGAGCGAAAAGGCGGAGAAGATAAAAATGAAGGGGCTAGCGCCCCTTCATTTTTATTCCATCCTACTTCTACTTCTTGTTCCAGGTGTACTTCTCGGTGAAGGACAGCGACAGTTTGTTCTCGCCATCCTGAGCGTTGGCTTCGACCTTAGAGGTGTCGAGCAGTCCTTCGGAAGTGTACCAGACCTCAGATTTAGTGGTTACCTGAGACGAGCCGGATCCCGTGGTGGAAACGGCGGTGTAGCCGAGGGCGTTACCCTTCTTGTACCAGTGGAACTCCTGGTATCCTGAGCTGTCCATGGCCTTGGCGGAAGCCTCGGTTATATAGATGAGGTTTGAACTATCCTCGGTGACCGAGACGCTCTTCCCCACTTCGAAGTCCTCTTCGATACCCAGGCCTTTCCAGATGATTTGAGCAATAGACTGGAAGACGGTTCCATCGGCTTCGGAGACCTTTCCGGTGACCTTGTAGGTACCATCGGAATACTTCTCCTTGATGGCGTCGGCATCGTAATTGGCGGCGATCTTATAAGCGTCCGTATTATCGATCTTAGACGCACAGGAAGTTAGACTGATGGCAGATGCGAATATGAGTGCCGCAGCACGAAATTTCTTTAACATCCAATTGATTCCTCCTTAGATTATTAAAGCAAAAAATTTAGTAAAAACAACCATATTAATTCTTATTGAACTAAAGAGGTAAAAGTGTAAAGAAACAGTAATTTACCAATCGGCTAAAGAGTGTATTAGTTTTAATAAATGCTCAAAAAGGTACATTATTTTTAAGTGAGAAGGTCAAATCTCTAAAGTGAGGATCTTTAGATGTTATCGATATATTTTGTTTTATCGATTATTCGTATTTCCCATCTATTTCTTATATTTTTAACCCGCATCTTTGCAGGGGGTGAGCAGGATTATCAGCTCTATAAAAAAACTGTATCCAGAGTCATCTGGGTACAGCTTTTTTTATCAATGGTCGGAGATGCGGGGTTCGAACCCGCGACCTCTTGGTCCCGAACCAAGCGCGCTACCAAGCTGCGCTAATCCCCGGCAAGCACATAAATATAACGCTTTTTGGGTTACATTTTCAAATTGTGCTTATTTTTGATACACCTCTCCCCGGGCGATCTTCAGTCCCCGATAGACCTGCTCCATCGATATCAGGAGGGCTAGAGGATGGGTGAAGGTGAGAGAGGATAGCTTCCACAGGTAGTTTGCCCGCTTCCGCACCGCGTCGCTCATCCCGTATGAGCTGCCGATGACGAAGACGATCGAGGGCGAAGATGATAGGAAGGTGGACAGTTTAGCGGCGAACTCCTCGCTCGTGCTCTCCCGGCCTCTGAGATCGAGCGCGATGACCTGATCCGTCCGCGAGAGCGATTTTAGTATCGAGTCCCCTTCGGTGGCGAGCGCCTGGTCGATCTGTGCCTTTGAAGGATGATCGGGCAGCTTTTTATCCTTGAGATAGACGATGCTAGTGTCGGCGTACTTGAGGAGCCGCTCTCTGTACATCTCGCATAGGCTATCTATCTCCGCCGAGTGGCTCTTACCGACGAGGATGAATCTGATCCGGCTCATCGGTTGATGGTATCTCCACCTGAGGTCGGCGTCTTGGCGTCGAGAGTCTTGAGAATGACCGGGGGGACCTGGCCGAACTGGGCCAGGAAGACATCGTGGAAGGTTTTCGTCGCGATCTGGGGCGTGTTGCAGTCCCTCGACAGGTGAGCCAGGGCGATCTCCTTCGTGTGGGGACCGACGATCATGGTCAGATAGTGGGCCGACTGCTCGTTGGACAGGTGGCCCCGGTCACCGATGATCCTCATCTTCAACCAGTTGTTCCGATCCGATCTCATGAGCATCTCGGGGTCGTGATTGCTCTCGAGCAGGTAGTATTCGCAATCCTTGCAGTATCCGAGATCCTTGAAGGGGATATAGCCGGTATCGGTCATATACATCAGTCGGGTACCGGTCTTCATCTCTTTCAAGAGGTAGCCCATGGAGTTGGGAACATCGTGGGAGATGGGAAGGGCGGTGATCTCGAGACCCCTTATCGTCAGTCTCTGAAAGGGGAGGAGCGTGTTGCTCTTCCGGTAGTCCTCTTCGATGTTGAAATCGTCTCCGGAGTAGGTGCGGGCGGCGAGGACGGGAGCGAGAGCTTTGAGGTACTTGGTGTGATCCTCATGCCGGTGAGTGATGAGGAGGGCGTCGACATCCGTCAGATCCTTACCGATGGTGTGCAGGCAGTCCACGATCCTCTTCTTGCTGACTCCACAGTCGATGATGATGGTGGTGTCGGCCGTATAGATGATGGTCGAGTTTCCGGATGAACCCGATCCTACATTGAGGTATCTCACTGGGTGAATCCCTCGGGGCCCACCTCGGGTTCTTCAGTATCGGGAGAGTAGGGCTCGAAGCGGCAGAACGCCTTGTTGAAGGCGAAATCCACATTTCCCGTCGCGCCGTTTCGGTTCTTCGCCACTTTGACGATGGTGTGGGATACGCTCTTGGAGGGATCGATATCGGAGACCAGATGGCGCTTGCCATTCTTATCGGTGAAGAAGGCACTGTTGTCTGTGCCGTCGTCCACGTGGGCTCCATCCTCGCTGCTGTCCGCCTCATCCGACTTCGTCGTATCGCTGTAGTAGTCATCGCGGTGGATCAGCATGACCACATCGGCGTCCGCCTCGATGGATCCGGAATCTTTGAGATCCGAGAGCTGGGGCTCGTGGTTTCCGATCCTTCCAGCGGCCTCGCGGTTCAGCTGGCAGAGTACGACCAGGGGGATCTTCAGATTCCTGGCTATCCCTTTCAGGGCGCGCGAGATATCGCCGACGACGGTCGCGCGGTTATCGGTGCGGGACATGGTGGAGCCGGCGGAGGTGATGAGACCGAGGTAGTCGATGATCACCAGACCGAGCTTGGGTACCTTCCGCTGCAGCTTCTGGATCTCCGCTTCGATCGCGACGACGGTCGTTCCCGGATTATCGTCGATATAGATGGGGAGATTGCGCAGATCCATGATGCCCTTGCGGAGCATATCAGCGTTAGCGATCTGCAGGCTGTCTCCCTTGATGGAGGCGGGCACATCCATCTGGTTGTTGGTATTTTTACCGAAGGCGAAACCCAGGTCTGAGATCGCCTTGCTGGTGAGCTGAGCCCGGTTCGAGAGCATCCTCTTGACGATCGACTCAGCGGACATCTCCAGCGAGAAGAAGGCGACGGCAGTGCCCCGCTCGGCCGCCTTGAGCGCTAGGTTGATGCCGAAGGCCGTCTTACCGACTGAGGGGCGTGCACCGATGATGGTGTACTCGGTCTTCTTGAAGCCGCCCGTCAGCAGGTTCATGTCCTTATATCCGGTATTGACGCCGGGGCAGTCGGGATCGAATCCGGGCTGGTGCGAGATGTCGTACTCGTTTTGGATGCCGGTCAAAGTCGAGTCGAGAATCTGGACCATCGACTTGAATCCACCCGCTAGATGGCTCTCACCGATAGCGTTTATCTTCGAGATAGAATCGACGAGAAAAGCTGGTATGTCGTCGATACCACCTTTTTCAATCGCTTGAGAGATTCCTCTTGCTGCCGAGTAGAGCTGCCGGATGGAAGACTTGTTTTTGACCAGGGCGTAGTAGTCCTTGAAGTTCTCGATATCATCCGCGTCGTAGAGCAGGTTCTGCAGGTACTGTTCGCCACCCGCCTCGTCCTTGGTCCCCTGGCTTTCCATGATCTCGAGGATCGAGGTCAGGGTGGTGGGCTTGCGGTTGACGATGGCGTAGGTCAGGGCGCGAAAGACGAGTTGATTCTCCTTGCCTGCGAAGTCGCTCTCCGTCATCGAGGAGACGCAGTCGATCAGCGTGTCCTTGTCGGAGAGGCACATGCCGAGTATCGCGCGCTCAGCGTAGTTCGTGTTATCTCTGTCCATATCTATCTCCATTCAAATATCGAGGACGCTCACGCATCCTCGATATCGTGCTACTTCTTTTCGCTGGGTTTAGGCTCGACCAGGACGTTCATGGTTCCGAACACGCCCTTGTAGAGCTCGACCTTGACGTGGGAGAGACCGAACGCATTTATCATGTTGTGCTCGGGGAAGTCCTCCTTGTCCACGCTGATGTTCAGCTGCTCCCTCAGAGCTTTCTTCAGCTCCTTGATCGAGATGGTGCCGATCATCGCGCCGCGATTTCCGACGCTCGCTTGGAATTTGAAGGTGATTCCCTGGAGCTGGGCCGCAATCTTCTCGGCCTCCGCGATCTTCAGAGCCTTCTCCTTAGCGGCTTCGAGAAGCTCCTTCTCGCGCATCTTGACTGCTTCTTTGGTGTACTGGACCGCATAGCCGTTAGGGATCAGGTAATTAGCTCCGTATCCGTCGGATACATCGATCACATCTCCCGCTTTTCCGACTTTTCTCAGGTCTTTTCTCATCAGAACTTTCATAGGCAACCTCCTCGAGGGAATACCCTCTTTAGCAGTTCTATATTATCGTTCATTTCTCTCATTCTAAGACAGTTGTAGTTTACGGGGAGCGAGAGCGGTGTCGGGACTGCTACATGTCTTCCGTCAGCACATCGGTCAGCATGCTTACCACCTCGTTCACATCCGTGCTCTCGATGGTGGTCGCGGCGGCGGAAAAGTGCCCACCGCCACCCAGCTTCTTGAGCACCGATTCGACGTTGAAGTCGCGGTTGGAGCGTCCGGATATTCCGACTTTGGTGGTCGAGACGCGGCTGATGGCGAAGGCGGCATCGTTCTCCGAGATGGTCATGGCCTGGTTGGCCACCATCGCTAGCATGGTGGGGCTGACGATCTCGTCGTGGTCGGGATTGATGGCGAGGCAGATGTTGCCGTTGATCTTCTGGGTGTTCTGGAGGAATTTGATCTTCTCCTTGAACTGTTGGTAGTCCTCCTTGGTGATCTGGTTGGCGATCGTGGTAGAGGCGCCGCGGTTCATCAGGAACGACATGGCGCGGAAGGTCGGTTCGGAGACCTTGCTACGGAACCTCGTGGTATCGATGATGGTGCCAGCTAGCATCAGCGTTGCGACGCGGCTGGGCAGGTCGATGTGCAGTGGGGCGTTCTCGATGTAGGAGGCGAGAAGCTCGCAGGCGGATGAGGCGGAGGAATCGCTGCCGTCGTAGACGCAGCGCTTGAAGGTCTGATTGGAGCGGCGGTGATGGTCGACGATCGCGACGTCGACATCCGAATCGTAGCTGATGAAGTTAGGATAGACGAGCCGCTCCGGCTGGGAGACATCGACGAGGACGATGAGGGTCTTGGAGTCCTTGATTCCCAGTGCTTCCGAGTAGGGGATCGTGATCTTCTTCAAATCCTCTCCGCAGAATTCTTCGAAGGCTTTGGCGCATTCCGCCTCGGTGTTCTCGTGGGCGTAGACGATCCGGCAGTTCACGCCGAGGGACTGGGCGATCGCCCGGATGCCTAGGCAGGCGCCGATGCTGTCGAAGTCCGCATTGTAGTGACCCATGGTCAGGACCAGGTTGGCGCCCTTGATAGCGTCGATGAGGCCCTTGGATAGCAGGCGGATCTTGGCCCGGTTGATCGAGGCTTTCGATTCGGTCTTTCCGCCGATATAGTCGGACTTATCCGCGAAGTGGGATATCAGCGCCTGATCGCCGCCTCGGGCTTCCGCCATATCCAGGTTGCGCATCGCGCTGTCGCAGGCGGAGGCCATATCGGGATAGTCGTAGGCGGCGCCGATGGAGATGGTCGAGAGGGGCTCGTTTCCCTTGACGCTGATATTTCTTACGCGGCTGATCAGGTCGAGCTCGCCGTTATTGATCTGGAAGGCGTTGGAGAATTGGCCTAGGATCATGTAGGTATCGCTGCTGATGCTCTTGATGAAGTATTTTCCTTCGGCGATGTCGAACAGGGTATCTCGCACCCGGTTCATCCACCGCGAGAGGGTGACCTCGTCGGTAGTTGTCACCAGCTCGTCGTACTTGTCGATCCGCGCGAAGGCGACGATGGGGGCCGAGTTCAAGTAATCGCGCTGCTTGTTCTTGAGGGCGGTCACATCCTTGAGGATGAAGAGGTTGCCGTGCTTGATGTACTCGACCTCGTACCTTCGGCTCTCGATATCGATGTGGGTCTGAGGGATGGCTTCCGAGGTGTTCTCCATGAGGTTCTTGAACCGATCGGAGAGCTCGGCGATATTGCGGCCGGTGACCTTTAGATTCACGCCTTGGCTGAGGTATTCGCTCTGGTAGAGGATGAATCCTCGCTCGTCGGTGACGATGATTCCAATCTTACCGTGGGAGAATTCCTCACCCACCTCGGAACCGTAGATCTCCTTGAGGGGAAGGTCACCTCCATCCTGGAAGTTCTTTCCCCGGATGTAGATCGTGAAGGCGGTGACTGCGAGAGCGATGATGTATCCAGCGGCGATGGAGGCGCAGACGATCCAGTAGTGGGCGAAGGGCACGAGGGCGATGCAGGCGGCGAGCACGGCGATCATCAGCGCGCCCGCCACGCCGAACACGGCGGCGGCGATCGCTAATTCTCTAGCTATTCTGCGCATCGTTCTTCACCTCCTCTTTCACCGTGGGATCCTCGACGTTCAGAGTGTGGGCCAGCCGGGATATGAGAAGGTTGGTCACCTCTTTGATATCGGAGGATTCGATCCTGGTAGTCAGGGTGTCATCGACTATCTGCGTCCTGTTGGAGAGGCTCCTGATCATGCTGTTCACATCGATCGAACCATCGCCGTCTCCGGCGATGATGAACTCGTGCTCGCCCGAGGAGCAGATGGCGAAGGCGAGCCGGACGCCATCGATGCTGAGCGCGGCGGCGACCGCGTCGGTGGCAGCGTCCGGGGTTAAGGGCGTGTCCTTCCAGTCGGGATCGCTGCAGATCAGGATGCCGGGGAAGGGGCGGATGGAGTTGGAGAGGATCTCGATCTTGGTGGTGAATCGCTCGCCCGATTCTCTGAGCATCTGCTGGGCGTTATCGCTCTCGGCTCCCTCGCCGATCAGGAAGGCGGCGGCCAGGAAGGTGGAGCTCGTGGTCCTTCTAGAGAAGTTCTTGGTGCGATCCAGGATACCGGTATATAAGAGGGTAGCGCTGAATCTCTTGATCTCTACCGAGAGGGGAGATAGCTCGAGAAGGCCAGCCACCAGCTCCGAGTAGCAGCTGGACGAGGAGGAGTTCAGGGTCAGAACCGGCTTGGTGAAGCTCGAGTCGTGCGAGCGGTTGGAGATGATGATGACGCGCGTATCCTTTCCGGTGCTGAATACTTCGGGAGCAATGGAGTACTCGGGACTGTCGAAGCCTACGCAGATGATCAGCGTGTTGTTGCTGATCTCTCTGATCGCCTCGTAAGCCTCTTTGGCTATTCCTTCCTTGCGGGCTTTGAGGCAGCTCTTGGAGGTCGAGGCGCGCGTCCGCTCATCGGTTATGCCGTCGAGCTTATAGATCCAGTACGCGGGGATGGAACAGGCGGTGCAGAGCTCGTACAGTCCCATCGTCGCTCCCAGCTCGTCGAAACCCATGTCGCGCGGAGGGACGACGAAGACATTGGCAGCCTTCTTGATCTCGGATATCAGCCCGCGATCCCAGCGCATCAGGCTCGCCCGGTTGGAGAGCTGGGCGATATTGTCGCCACCGATGTAGGATATCCGGTCTTCGTCTGCGATCGTCAGCTGGTCGCCTCCGCGCGAGAGCGAGATTTCGAGGCAGTCGCTCGCGCTCTTAGACAGGCTGTTGAAGCTGTTCGAGCCTGAGGCTAGACCGATGGAGAGGGTGATCTCTCCCTCGGTCGCCGCCTTCATATCGTTGCAGAGAGTAAAGCCATCCTTCTTCATAGCTAGAAAATTGGAATATTGCCCTAGCATCGTGAAAGACGAATCCGATGTCTGGATGATCGAGACGCGATACTTAGTGGCAAAGGCGTTGAGCACCGCTCTGATGCTATCGGTGGCCCGGGCGATCTCGACATCGCTGCGGCTCTCGATGACCTGGAAGTTATCGACTTGAATGATGGCCATGATCGGAGCTTCGCTGACCATGGCATCGTTCAGACAGGTCAGCATGGTGACATCCTGAACATAGAAGCAGCTGTCGTTCATCACGTACCAGGCGCGGTACTGACGGTTCTCCCAGGTGAAGTTGACGGGTTTGTCATCGCCGCGGTCAGCGCAGTTCTGCAGCTCTTCCGAGATGGTGGATGGGGAGGCGCCTATCCCTCTGAATCCGTTGTCCAGCAGGTAGGACGATAGCCATATGATCTTTCCATCCTGATCCAGAGCGATGATTCCCGTCTGTCCGAAGGTCGAGATCTCCAAGGCTCCGGAGGTGAGGACGGATGTCGCCTTCTTTCGCTCCGCCTCGCGGTCCCGGTAGAAGGTGATAGCGAAGAAGGTCAGGAGGCCGACACCTAGGAGGCACACTGCTACGAGGGGGATGAGCCAGCGAGGATCGGCGATCAATTCTTTATGGGTGGCCGATAGACCCAGGATCGCTCCGAGGAGGCCGAGAAAGACGAGGGTGAAGAGGGAGAAGGAGATCGCTAGGTACTTCAAGTCCCTCTCTACCGCTGATAGTGCGCCTCTCCTCCGACGATGGAGTCCGTGCGTGCGGTGAACCTTTCTCTCAGGTTCTCGGCTGACCTTATCTGTATTGCTGCTCATCTATATCACTCGCTCTTTCGGTAGGATTATATTCTAGGTTATTGCAGGGAGGGTCTGAACAACTATGAAGCAGTTCACATTCGATGATGTGGAAGAGGTAGCTGAAATTCTAGCGGGAGGAGGCTTGGTCGCCTTCCCTACCGAGACGGTCTATGGGATCGGATGCCGGTTCGACCGGAAGGAGTCCTTCGACCGGCTGGTCAAGGTGAAGCGGCGCCCGGCTGATAAACCTTTCACCATGATGCTAGGCGAGGTTGCGAAGATCGGCGAGTACGCCTATGTCACTCCTAAGCAGCAGAAGCTGATCGAGAAGTTCATGCCCGGCGAGGTGACGTTCATCTTCAAGAGAAAGGATACCGTTCCTGATTTTGCCGCTCTGAACGGACCGACGATAGGGATTCGGATCCCGGCTCACCCTGGACTGTTGAAGCTTCTCCGGACTGTCGATATTCCTCTTCTTGTCCCTTCGGCGAACAGATCGGGAGAGAAGCCCTGCTCGAGTGCCGAAGAGGTGAATAGGGTGTTCGGTGACGAGCTGGATGGAGTGATTGCCGCTCCCACGGGCGATGCGATCCCTTCGACGGTCGTCCTGTTGACAGGGGCGGATCCAGTGGTGTTGAGAGCGGGTAAAGTGACGCGCGAAGAGATCGAGAAGGTCTGGAAGGAGGCTAGATAGAATGAGGATATCCATCGCATCCGATCACGGAGGATTCGCCGCTAAGGCGCAGGTCATTGACCACCTGAAGAAGGAGGGGTACGAGGTGACCGACCGCGGAACCGATAGTCTGGATTCCTGCGACTATCCGATCTTCGGCTCTCGAGCTGCTTTCGATCTGCTGGATGGCAAGGCCGACATCGCCGTTCTGATCTGCAATTCCGGCGAGGGTATGTGCATGGTGGCTAATAAGGTTAAAGGGGTTAGGGCGGCTATCCTCTATAACGATGAGGTGGCCGCTCTGGCGCGACAGCACAATAACGCTAATGCCATCTGTTTCGGCACTAAATTCATGCCGGTGGCTGACATCATAAGAAGAATAGATATCTTCTTAGGATCGAAATTCGAGGCGGGTCGGCACGCTCGGCGCGTCGATGAGATGATGAAGGTGGAAGGTGGAGAGCGGATCTGATTTCCCCAAGGTCTGTCTACCCTAGAAAATCCAGCGTTTATCGCTGGATTTTTTGTATTTTCTTCGAGTGATCTGTCGAAAGTCGCAAATATTTTTAAATCACCTATTGACGCTAGGAGGCGAGAGTGGTTAAATACTGCTTCGCCGCCGGTCCGAGAGGGCTGGCAGCCGTCATCGCATATCGCGATGGATCCGCAGAAACATCAAAAAAAGATGTTGACACAGATTCGAAGATATGAGATGATATCTATTGCTGCCCCTAACGGGGCGAGCAAGAAATCGATCCTTGAAAACTCGG